>CAUQAO010000053.1:0-15238 GCA_963515815.1 uncultured Prevotella sp. | reverse complement strand
AATGAGGTAAAATATGAAGGATTAGAGCCTTGACGCAGTTGAAATTACAATACCTAAATAACCACCAATTGAGTCGTTTGTAAAGCCTTTCAGTAATGATAAACGATTTCATATCTTCTATGATTTTAGGATATATCGCATTGTTCATTGAGTTGACAAAAGCAATGCTATTCTCCTCGTTTGTTTCTTATTCACTTTTACAATCATTATTTTCATCTTGCTCGCCTTTAGGATGGAAAAATTGGTATATAGCACTTCCTCGCGATAGTCCCACTATACTTATAAGCTCTTGCAAATCGGCAGATTTTATTCTTTTTACTGTTTTGAAAGATTTCAAGAGAGCTTCTGTAGTCCTACTACCAACATTCTTTATATCATCCAATTCGCTATGTAGCGCATGCTTACTTCTCTTATCACGATGGAATGTAATAGCATACCGATGCACTTCATCTTGAATACGTGTCAGAGCATGAAAGAGTTCACTATTTATGCCTAAATCCACTACCTGAGGTGGATTTCCAAAAAGCAAGCCTTTAGTTCGATGTTTATTGTTCTTTACTAAACCAGCAATTGGAATTTGCAATCTCAATTGTTCTTCTATAACTCTCTTTACCACTTCCATCTGCCCCGTTCCTCCATCGGTAATGATAAGATCAGGTAGAGACA
Source organism: uncultured Prevotella sp. (assembly GCA_963515815.1). Taxonomy (GTDB): domain Bacteria; phylum Bacteroidota; class Bacteroidia; order Bacteroidales; family Bacteroidaceae; genus Prevotella. The sequence continues at coordinate 14,572 of CAUQAO010000053.1, read as the reverse complement.
AACCTTCTTTTACCATCCTACTATATCGACGTAATACCACTTCTTGCATGGAGCTATAATCGTTTGGGCCGGTAACAGTCTTGATATTGTACTTTCGATAGTCTCTTTTCGAGGGTTTCATGGATTTAAATACAACACATCCTGCAACCGCATCTGTTCCTGAAATATTAGAATTATCAAAACATTCGATATGATAAGGTATCTTCGGCAACTGTAACTTTTCTTGCAATTCCTTCATAATACGAGTCTGCTTTTCTTCAGGGTTCAATTTTTCCACTTGTTTTAAACGATCAAATTTATACTGTTTCCCGTTCATTTCCGACAATTCCAGAAGGTGTTTCTTATCACCTCGTTGAGGCACAAGAAATGTGACATCAATTAATTCCCATTCCATTTGAAAAGGCACGATAATTTCTTTAGCAGTACTTTTAAAACGATTTCTAATTTCAGAAATCGCTGTTATCAATAAATCTTTATCTGTTTCTCTTAATTTTCGCTTATATTCAAATGTAAAACTCTGATTAACGGTTCCATTCTTCACATGTATATAGTTAATAAAAACATTGTTATGATCATCATCATCCGTAATACTGAAAACGTCAACTTCTCGAATCGAATGACTTACAACTTCGCTTTTAGCAACAAAACTCAATAACATCTCGTATTTTTTTCTTAGTTCTTCTGCTTCTTCGAATTTTAATTCTTCTGCTTTTTTCAACATCTTCGCATAGATGATATTAGTTATTTCACGTGTATTCCCCTTTAAGATTTCACGTATCTGAGCTATATTCTCTTGATAATCCTCATGCGATTGCTTTCCTATACACGGAGCTTTACAATTTTGCATATAATATTCTAAACAAACTTTATATCTATTTTGATTAATCCCTTCTTGAGAAATAGGGAATCGACATTTACGAGGTTTATAAATTTTATTAATCAATTCGAGAATTACATACATACTTGAGATCTGACTATAGGGCCCATAATATGTACCAAAACGTCTATTAATAGACCTTGTCTTAAGAACACGAGGTAGATATTCATTAGTAATGCAAATACAAGGGTAGGTCTTTCCATCTTTCAATAAAATGTTATAACGCGGATTATACTTTTTAATAAGACTATTTTCCAGCAAAAGAGCATCTTCTTCTGTATTAACTACTGTATAATTTATACTCCAAATCTTACTAACAAGTACTTTTGTTTTAAAACGATCAACTTCCTTATAGAAATAAGAAGAGACTCGACGTTTCAGATTCTTAGCTTTACCGACATAAATAATATTGCCGGATTGGTCATAAAACTGATAACTACCAGGCCTTTCTGGCATACTAACAATAAATCCCTTTAAATAAAGCAATCTATTTTCCTTTTTTTCTTCTTTCATCTATAATTCCATTTAATGAAGGGGACTATTTTTGCTGTTTCACATGAAACATAAAGCTTCTTAAGCCGTTACAAATCACTCCATCTCATTAACAAATAAACCGACTTAATTCTCTAGATTTGGACAAGTGAGGTTATTTCAATATCATCATCAAATCTTTCACGACCATTCAAACCTTCGCTTATCAATTCTATAATAAAATTACAATAGATTTTTTTGGGATCAAACTTTTTTACGAGGTCACATGCGGCTTTCATTGTTCCTCCAGTAGCTAACAAATCATCATGAAGCAAAACGACATCATCCTCATTGATAGCGTCTCTATGTATCTCAATCGTATCAACACCATACTCTTTCGCATAAGTCTCCTGAACTGTTGCACATGGCAGTTTACCGGGTTTACGACAAAGAACTATCCCGGCTCCCAAAGTCAATGCAACAGCAGAAGACATAACAAAACCACGACTCTCAATACCAACAATCTTAGTTATCCCTTTATCTGCATATAAATCACACATTTCATTGCTAATAATTTTTAAACAAATAGGGCTCTTAAATAAGGTAGTAACATCCCTAAAGTTAACTCCCTTAATTGGCCAGTCTGGGACACATCTTAAATTTTCTAATAATAATTTATTATTCATTTTCAACAGTTTATATTACTATGCGGTCATTTTTGTTTCATGTGAAACAATTTATCTATATTTTTCGCTTCATAAACAATTATCTTCATCTACCTAAAAGGACAAGGAGAACACTAATATCACTTGGAGACACCCCAGGAATACGACTTGCTTCTGCTAATGTGTCGGGTAAAACTCGTCCCAATTTTTGTCGAGCTTCTGTCGAAAGTTCATGAAGTTTATCATATTGAAAGCTATCTTTTATTGTAATATTCTCTAATCGGCGCATCCTATCTGCGATCAAGCGTTCACGCTCGACATAGCCTCTATACTTAATCCTTATTTCACCCGATTCTATAACCTCATCTTGTCTATCAGTCTGAGATTTCAAGACTTCATTTAAAGATGAAAGGTATTTCGACAGCGACATAATTGATAATTGAGGCCGACCGATTAATTCAGAAATTCTACACCCCATCTTTATTGGGGTACTACCAAGAGATTCGAGGGCGTGATTAACCTCACTCGGTTTCACTACCATGCTATCACAAAAGTCAACTATATTCTGTATCGCATTTTCCTTTTGCAGCCACCAGTCATAACGCTCACGTGTAGCCAGTCCTAATGCATAAGATTTTTCTGTAAGACGCGCATCAGCATTATCTTGTCGCAATAATATTCGGTATTCTGCACGTGAAGTAAACATACGATAAGGTTCGTCAACTCCTTTCGTTGTAAGATCATCTATTAGCACACCGATATAACTTTCATCCCTTTTCATGATGAAAGGTTGCCCTCCAGAACAATGAATAGCTGCATTAATCCCGGCAACTAACCCTTGTCCTCCGGCCTCTTCATAACCTGTTGTGCCATTGACTTGTCCTGCAAAGAACAAACCGTTTAGGATTTTGGACTCCAACGAATGCTTCAATTGTATAGGATCAAAATAATCATATTCGATAGCATACCCTGCCCTATATATCTTAGCATCGCGTAAGGCGGGTATTTTATGAATAGCATTGAGTTGAATTTCCAATGGCATGCTCGAAGAAAAGCCATTCAAATACATTTCATTGGTATTTTCTCCTTCTGGTTCTAAAAATAACGGATGTTGTTCTTTATCCGGAAAAGTTATCAATTTGGTTTCTATAGACGGACAATATCTCGGACCCGTACTTTGAATTTGGCCATTAAAGAGGGGAGACTGTGTCAATCCATTACTCAAAACTTCATGCGCTTCTTTTGTAGTATAACATGTCCAGCAAGGCAATTGTTTCAAAGTGCGTTGATAGCCCATATAACTAAATTGGTGGAATGTATTTTCGCCATCTTGACGTTCCATATCCTCAAAGTGGACGGTCCGTGCATCGATACGCACAGGAGTACCTGTTTTCATTCGAGAAACAGTGATGCCATGACGTGAAATACTTTCGCTAAAGCGATATACAGCCGGTTCAGAACATCGGCCACCAGGCACTTGATGCTGGCCTATATGCATTAGGCCATTAAGGAACGTACCTGCAGTTACAACGATGCTCTTAGCCTTAAACGTAACGCCCCAAATGGTTTTCACGCCGACTGCTTCACCGTTTTCGACCAATAGTTCATCAACCTGATCTTGCCAAATATCCAAATTGTCTGTACAGTCAAGAATCTTACGCCATTCCCAGATATATTTTCCACGATCGCATTGAGCACGAGGGCTCCAAACGGCAGGGCCTTTACCACGATTCAACATTCTGAACTGAATAGTTGTAGCATCGGTTATCAATCCCATGTGGCCGCCTAAGGCATCAATTTCACGTACAATTTGTCCTTTTGCAATGCCACCTACTGCAGGATTGCAACTCATTTGGCCTACTTTATTCATGTCCATTGTTATCAAGCACGTTTTTACGCCCAGTTTTGCCGAGGCTGTTGCTGCCTCACAACCGGCATGTCCGCCGCCGATAACAACTACATCGTATTTGAATATCATTTTATTCTGCTGTTTCTGCTCTTCGTATTATCCTTCGCAAAAGTAAGAAATTAAATTGACATACTAACGAATAATCTATGAAAACCCCTACCGCACGCATTTACAGACAACTGATGAAATAGAAGAAAAACTTAAGAGGGATAGATTACAAAAGCATCATTATTTTTTGCCGGCTTCTTCTTTTCAGTTATCTTTGTTTTCGATGCAAAGAAACAGTTTTATCATTCCCGCTTTTGTGCTTTTCATAATCGGCTGTCACCGGCCAAGCCCCCAGAAGACGTTGAAAAGTCTTTTCATCCATGATGCCATTATCAAAATAACACCCGTCAAGGACCAAGGCAACAGCCCACTTTGCTGGGCTTACGCCATGTTAGCGACCATCGAATCCGAACGCCTGATGATGGGCGACTCGATCCATCTCTCTGCCGATTACATTGCCCGAACTACATTGTCGGATCAGCTTCATGAGGCATATTTTGCGCAAGGAAAGCAGCCGATCTCGCTCAGAGGAATCCCTTCGATGGCACTTCGCGCTATCGAACGGCATGGTCTGCTGCAATACGACTCATATCACGCGTCGCAAACCAATTACAATGTGGTGATCCGCAAGGCCACGCAGGTGCTGAAAGGAGCAACCTCGTTACGGCAAGTAGATCGGCGTGTGAACGATATGCTCGACCGCGAGCTTGGTTCTCTCCCCCGAAAGGTTTTCCTGCTGGGCGCCGAATATACGCCAACAGAGTTTGCTCACAGCCTTTACCAGCCGCACGAATACCTTGCGCTGACCAGCTTCACACACCATCCTTACGGGCAGCAATTCGTTTTAGAAATTCCAGATAATCGACTAAAAAACCGATTTTTCAATCTGCAACTCGACACTTTGATGCATCGCGCCAAACGGGCATTACGCCGAGGGCACCCCGTTTGTTGGGAAGGAGACATCACTGAACCGGGTTACGCCTTCGACAGCGGCGTAGCCAAAATACCAAACGAACATACCATCGTGACCCCGGCTTTGCGCCAACAACAGTTCGAGATGCGCAAAACCACCGACGATCATTGCATGGAGCTCATCGGATTGGCACATGACCAGCAAGGAACCACTTATTTCATTGCCAAGAATTCGTGGGGAACACGCAACCCCTATGGAGGTTTGATGTATCTCAGCGAATCGTACGTCCGGCTTAAAACAATTGCCTTGTACATGATCCGCGAGGCCTATCTGTGAAAACCGGCTGCTGATAAAAAGGCAAAAACGGTACATCCCAACTTTGGGAAAGCAAAAAAACGATGAAAACAGCCCGTCCCGAAATCGGGAAACGCTCCCATCGTCGTTTTTTACGAAAAACGGTGGGCGTTTTCAAGAAAATCGATCAAAAATGAGCAAAAACGGTGACCGTTTTCTTCCAAAATGGCGTAGGGAACTGAAAACGGTGACCGTTTTCGGTTCTTTTTACTATTTTGGGCAAAAAACGGTCATCGTGAAGCTCGCTCCGTTCTGCGGCCGTTTGCCAACAATTCTCTTTCTACTTTTTATGATAGTAGAAGATGCGAGCAGCGTTAAGAACCGCCAGCAATGCTACCCCACTGTCGGCAAAAACGGCCATCCACAGGTTGGCAATGCCAAAGACGCCGAGCAACATAACCAGCGCTTTTACACCCAGTGCCAGCACAATATTCTGATAAACGATCCGGCGCGTATACCGGCCAATGGCGATAGCTTCGGCCACTTTCGACGGCTGGTCGGTCTGGATAATGACATCAGCCGTTTCTATGGCCATGTCAGCGCCCAAGGCTCCCATCGCAATACCTACATCGCTCAATGCCAACACCGGCGCATCATTGATGCCATCGCCCACAAATGCCACCCGCTGCCCTTGCTTGCGGACCGTTTCTATGTGCGCCACTTTGCCATCAGGCAGCAGGTCGCCATAAGCGTTGCGAATGTTCAATTCAGCAGCCACTTTGCTGACCAGCGCCTGCCTGTCGCCCGAAAGTATTTCGGCACGTACGGGCAGCGCCTCGATGGCATGGCGAGCGTCGTCTTTCAACACGTCGGCCAAGACGATATGCCCTACAAAGCGCCCGTTTCGGGCTACGGCAACCACCGTTTCTGGTATGTTTTTGAGCGCCTCCGCGAAGAAAACATGCTCGCGCTCCAACAGTCTCAGATTACCGACCAGCCACTCGTCGGTCTGCAGACCATAACCCGCAATTTCTTTGGCCGGCACAACCTTGTCTGTAGGGCAATAGCGCAAGATGGCTTGTGCAATGGGGTGATTGCTCGATTTCTCAATGGCAGCCACCGTGGCCATGGTTTCGTCATCCAGTCCCTCGACATGCTGTACCGAGAACTCGCCGGTAGTCAGCGTTCCGGTTTTGTCGAACATCACCATGTCTATCTCGGTAATAGCGTCTAAATAGTTGCTGCCCTTGAAAAGAATACCGCGCTTCGACGCCAATCCTATACCGGCAAAATATCCCAACGGTACACTGATAACCAACGCACAGGGACAAGAGATGACCAGAAAGACCAGGGCGCGGCGGAACCATTCGCTGAAAATATAATCGTAATGGGCGTTTACAAAAGTATAAACCCAGGGCGATGCCACTGTGAGCACAGCCAGAGCGATCACGATGGACGTATATACATGGGCAAACCGACGGATAAACTGCTCGGTCGGAGCTTTACGCTCAGAAGCTTCTTCGACCATCTTCAAGATGCGCGAAACGGCCGATTGACTTTCGGGCCGTATCACCTGTAAGCGTATCACGCGGTCGACAGAAATCATACCGGCCATCACCTCCCCGCCCTTCTCAATGGTGCGAGGCATTGATTCGCCTGTCAGTGCTGCGGTATTCATCACCGCCAAGTCTGACAGCAGTGTGCCGTCGAGTGGTACTCTTTCGCCGGGCTTCACCTCAATCGTATCGCCTACCGACACTTCCGAAGGAGCCTTTTCCACACATTTATCCTCGATTACAACGCGGGTCATGGTCGGCTTGAAGGCAATAAGTTCTTCAATATTGTCGCGCGCACGATCAACAGCCCTGTCCTGCAACGCCTCGCCAATACAATACAACAGCATAACGGCCACCGCTTCGGGATATTCGCCGATAGCAAAGGCACCGAGACAAGCGATGGTCATGAGCATGAACTCGCTGAAAGGATCGCCTTCGCGCACACTCTCCCACGCCTCTTTCATCACCGGAACCCCAACAAACAGGAACGATACAACATACCAAACTGCAACAATAACAGGATTTTCAAACACACTCCATCCAAAATGCGCGGCCAACATACCTGACACCAGCATAATGGCCGACACGATGATCTTCCACCAAGACATCTGTTCTTCTTCTATTTCTTTCATTGCTTTCGAATCTTTATTTTTAGTTTCTCGATGCAAAGGTAGAGAAAAGCCAATGCAACCGAGTTGCAAAAGCGCACAGCCACCATATTTTGCCCTCTGCGCCGGGCACATATCACATTTATTGGTTACCTTTGTCCCAGCATTTTATATTCATATCGCCGTTATGAATGAAGATTTCGACATCAGAGAAGAGCGCATGTCATCCACCGAAAAAGAATTTGAGAATGCCCTCAGACCCCTACGATTTAACGATTTTAGCGGACAGCCGAAGGTCGTTGACAATCTGACGGTATTCGTAGAGGCTGCCAAATACAGAGGCGAACCACTCGACCACACACTGCTTCATGGACCACCGGGACTGGGAAAAACGACGCTGAGCAATATCATTGCCAACGAGCTGGGCGTGGGCTTCAAACTCACAAGCGGACCGGTACTCGACAAACCGGGCGACTTGGCCGGCATATTGACCTCGTTAGAGACCAATGACGTGCTCTTTATCGACGAAATTCACCGGCTATCGCCCGTTGTCGAAGAGTATCTCTACTCCGCCATGGAAGATTACCGCATCGACATCATGATAGACAAAGGCCCCTCGGCACGATCCATACAGATAGACCTGAACCCCTTTACACTGGTCGGAGCCACAACACGAAGCGGACTACTCACGGCACCGCTGCGCGCCCGGTTCGGCATCAACCTGCACCTCGAGTACTACGAACCCGAAATATTGCAACGAATCATCCGACGCAGCGCCGGAATACTCAAAGTGCCCATCGACGACGACGCAGCCATCGAGATAGCCCGCCGATCAAGAGGAACGCCACGTATAGCCAATGCACTGCTCAGACGCGTCAGAGACTTTGCACAGGTAAAAGGTAGCGGACACATCAACACCCAGATTGCCCGATTCGCCCTGCAAGCACTCAACATCGACCAATACGGACTGGATGAGATCGACAACAAAATACTGCTCACCATCATTGACAAATTCCGTGGCGGACCCGTCGGATTAAGCACTATAGCTACCGCCGTTGGCGAAGATACCGGTACTGTAGAAGAGGTTTACGAACCCTATCTCATCATGGAAGGATTCATCAAACGCACACCGAGAGGTCGCATGGCCACCGACTTGGCCTATCAACACCTGGGCCGCAATCCCTACAACGGAAATGCCATGCAGCCCGAATTGTTTACTTAACGACACAGAAAAATGAAAAGCCAAGAAATAACAGCCGTTTTCACAGGCAGCTTCGATCCCTTTACCATCGGCCACGACTCAATTGTACGGCGAGCGTTGCCACTCTTCCATCAGCTGGTAATAGGCGTAGGCATCAACAGCCACAAAAACTGCATGTACACCCTCGACCAACGCATACAGGCCATAACCGAACTGTATGCCGACGAACCTAAAATCAGCGTCAAAGCCTTCGGCGACCTCGCCGTTGCCTTTGCCCGAAGAGAACACGCCCACTACATCATCAAAGGCGTGCGAAGCGTAAAAGACTTCGAGTATGAACGGCAGCAAGCCGATATCAACCGGCAAATCGGCGGCATAGAAACCCTGCTACTCTGCACCGAACCGCAACTAAGCAGCGTAAGTTCGTCGCTCGTACGCGAACTGCTCAACTTCGGAACCGACCCCACCCCTTTCCTGCCCCGCAGAAAACAACCTTAAACCCTTTCGTTTATGATCACCTACCATGCAGACGGAGTAAAGCTCCCGAAAATAAAAAAACGCGCCACATCGGCCTGGATCAAAGCCGTTGCCGCCACCTATGGCCGCACAATAGGCGAAGTTGCCTACATGTTCGTAAACGACTCCAAAATACTCGAGATCAACAACGAGTATCTCGGCCACGACTATTACACAGACATCATCACCTTCGATTACGACGAAGGCAAAACCGTCAACGGCGACATCGTCATCAGTTTAGATACAGTACGCTCCAACTCACAACTCTTCGGCAAGCCCTACGACGACGAGCTGCATCGCGTCATCATACACGGCATACTGCATTTGTGCGGACTGAACGACAAAGGTCCGGGCGAACGCGAACTGATGGAAGCGGCCGAAAACAAAGCGCTAGACATAAGAAAAAGCCTCGGCAATTCTTTCTAAATAAAACTCATCGAGGCCGAAATCAATAGCATTATTCTCCCGAAACGCCACTGAGCGGCTCAAAAGTATCATCAGGCACCCAGAAGGCGGTTTTGAGTCGCTCAAAACCATCTTTTATTTTGTAAATCGTTTAAATAGGTTTAACTTTGCAAGCCTATTATAGCTATAATTTTATTGAGACAGAATGCCATCTATAGAAATTAAGAAAGTCGAATCGTTGAAAGACCTGAAACGTTTTGTTGACTTCCATTATGACCTTTATGAGGGTAATGCGTACGATGTACCCAATCTTTTTATTGACGACGTAAACACATTGCGTAAAGATAAAAATCCGGCGTTCGAGTTTTGCGAAGCCGAATATTACATGGCCTGTCGCGAAGGGAAGGTTGTGGGTCGCATAGCTGCCATTATCAATCATCGCGCCAATGAAAAATGGAACCGCAAGAGCGTACGTTTCGGGTGGATAGACTTTATCGACGATATCGAGGTTTCGAAGGCTTTGTTCGCCCAGGTCGAAGCCTACGGGCGATTGAAAGGTATGACCGAAATTGTTGGTCCGTTAGGCTTTACCGATATGGATCCTGAGGGCATGCTGACGTGGGGCTTCGACAGGCTCAGTACCATGGCCACTATCTACAACTATCCTTACTACCCTGAGCACATGGAACAGTTGGAGGGATGGACGGTGGATCAGAAATACGTAGAGTACCTGCTCGATGTACCGGCCGAAATACCACGAAAATACGCTTCGGTTGCCAAAGTTGTGGAGAGCCGCTATAATCTCCATGTCAAAAAACTCACCCGAAAAGATATCAACAAAGACAACTATGGACGTAAGGTTTTCGACCTCATCAACGTTACGTATAAAGACCTGTATGGCTATTCGGAGCTAAGCGAGAAGCAGATCGACCATTACGTAGATATGTATTTGCGCTTTGCCGACCTCAATATGATAACATTAGTCGAAGATTGGAATAATGATCGTAAACTCGTAGGTATCGGTATTTCCATTCCGTCGCTGTCGAGAGCGTTGCAAAAGTGCCGTCGCGGCCGGCTCTTCCCATTCGGCTGGTGGCATCTGCTGCGAGCCATCAAGTTTCATAAAACCGAGGGGGGCGATCTTCTTTTGTTAGGCGTGCTGCCCGAGTATCGTTCGAAAGGAGCCAATGCGTTGCTCTTTACCGATCTTATTCCGGTATTCCATCGGTACAATTTCAAATGGGGAGAGAGCCAGGTAGAGATGGAAACCAACGAAGGCGTACAGAGCCAGTGGGGACCTTTGCAACCAACCAATCATAAACGTCGTAACTGTTATAAGAAAGAAATAAAGTAATCATGCCCGAAGAAAAAAACAGTACCGAGAACAAGAATCGGCAGGAGACCGTACAATATACCGACGACAATATTCGGCATCTGTCGGATATGGAACACGTTCGTACCCGTCCTGGTATGTACATCGGCCGACTGGGCGACGGAATGTTGCCCGAAGACGGTATATACGTGTTGCTGAAAGAGGTGATCGACAACTCTATCGACGAGTTTAAAATGCACGCGGGCGATCGAATTGAAATAGATATCGACGAAAATTTGCGCGTGAGCGTTCGCGATTATGGTCGCGGAATACCCCAGGGAAAGCTAGTCGAAGCTGTAAGCATGCTGAACACGGGTGGAAAATACGATTCGAAAGCTTTCAAAAAGAGCGTGGGACTCAACGGAGTGGGCATCAAGGCGGTCAATGCGCTAAGCGCGCATTTCGAAGTCAGATCGTACAGAGACGGGCAAGTGCGAACGCTTACGTTCGAAAAGGGCGAGAAAAAGTCCGATGAAACAGACAAGTCGCGCGACGAAAATGGTACGTTTATCTACTTCGAACCCGATAATACACTGTTCAAGAACTACTCTTTCCATGATGATATCGTAGAAACGATGCTGCGCAACTATACGTATCTCAACTCGGGCCTGACCATTATGTACAACGGCCGGCGCATCAAAAGTCGCAACGGTCTCGAAGATTTGCTGAACGACAACATGACGGTCGACGGTCTGTATCCCATCGTCCATATTATCGGCGAAGATATTGAAATTGCCTTTACGCATACCAACCAGTACGGAGAGGAATATCATTCGTTTGTAAACGGGCAACATACTACGCAAGGCGGTACGCACCAGAGCGCGTTTAAAGAGCATATTGCCCGGACAATTAAAGAGTTTTACGACAAGAATTACGAGTACACCGATATTCGCAACGGCATCGTTGCAGCCGTAGCCATTAATGTAGAAGAGCCCGTCTTCGAAAGCCAGACGAAAATCAAACTCGGATCTACCCAAATGTATCCGGGCGGCGAAACGATCAACAAATATGTCGGCGACTTTATCAAACGCGAGGTGGATAACTACCTGCACATCCATAAAGACGATTGTGCCGACATGCTGGAGGCTAAAATTAAATCGAGCGAGCACGAACGCAAGGCAATGGCCGGCGTAACCAAACTGGCTCGCGAACGGGCCAAGAAAGCCAACCTGCACAATCGAAAACTGAGAGACTGCCGAATACATTTCAGCGACGAGAAAAACAACCGAAAAGAAGAAAGCTCTATCTTCATAACAGAGGGCGATTCGGCCAGCGGAAGCATTACCAAAAGCCGTGACGTGAATACGCAGGCCGTATTCTCTTTGCGCGGAAAGCCGCTCAATTCGTTCGGCTTGACCAAGAAAGTGGTGTACGAAAACGAAGAATTCAACCTTTTACAGGCAGCGCTCGACATTGAAGACGGTTTAGACTCGCTGCGATACAACAAGGTTATCGTAGCCACAGACGCCGATGTCGACGGCATGCATATCCGGCTGCTCATCATCACTTTCTTCCTGCAGTTCTTCCCCGATCTCATCAAGAAAGGCCACGTCTACGTGCTCCAAACGCCGCTTTTTCGTGTTCGCAATCGCAGAACAAAGATTAAAAACAAACAAGCAATAGAAGATGCCGATGCCCAACAAGAACGCAAAACCGATTTTATAACACGTTATTGTTACAACGAAGAAGAGCGGCAGACAGCCATCAAAGAACTCGGGCCCGATCCAGAGATCACCCGTTTCAAAGGGCTTGGAGAAATTTCGCCCGAAGAGTTTTCCCATTTTATAGGCTCCGATATGCGATTAGAACAGGTCACGCTGCACAAAACCGACCAGGTTCAGAAACTCTTGGAGTATTATATGGGTAAAAACACAATGGAAAGGCAAAACTTTATCATCGACAACCTGGTGGTCGAAGAAGATATTCCCGAAGAAGATCCGACAACCATCGATTAGGTAGCCACCTCTGGCCTATCCGACAATTTATTTACATCAAAAACATCAGAAAAATGAGACAACTCATTGCATCTTTATTCGCCGTATTGAATATTTGTTCGGTATCGGCACAACTCAAAATAGACTTTAGCGAAAAGAGTCCGATCCATAAACTGCAAATAGCCGAAATATCCATCAGCAGGCTCTATGTAGATTCGGTGAATGAAAACAAGCTCGTCGAAGACGCCATACGCGGCATGTTAGAAAAATTAGATCCGCACTCTTCCTACACCACGGCCAAAGAAACAAAAGCCATGAACGAACCTTTGCAGGGATCGTTCGAAGGTGTTGGCATACAATTCAACATGGTTCAAGACACACTGTTGGTTATACAGCCCGTAACCAACGGTCCTTCCGAAAAGGCAGGCATCATGGCCGGCGACCGCATGATCAGCGTAAACGATACCGCCATTGCCGGAGTAAAAATGGCACGCGAAGAGATTATGCGACGGCTGCGCGGACCCAAAGGAACAAAAGTGAAACTGACCATTGTGCGAAGAGGCATCAACGACAGGCTGACCTTTACCGTGGTGCGCGATAAAATACCCGTAAAGACCATCGACGCCACGTATATTATTCGGCCTGGCGTTGGCTATATTCGTATCGGCAGCTTTGGCGAAACCACTTACAAAGAGTTTATGGAAAGTGTGGCCGCTTTGAAAGCGCAAGGAATGCACCACCTTATCCTCGATCTTCAAGACAACGGCGGCGGTTATCTGCAGGCGGCTGTAGATATAACCAACGAGTTTTTACAGAAAAACGACCTCATCGTTTACACCAAAGGGCGGAAAGCCGACCGGCAGAACTATACTGCCCGGGGCAACGGACAACTGCTGTCGGGAAAAGTTATTGTGCTGATCAACGAATTCTCGGCATCAGCAGCCGAAATCGTTACCGGAGCCATTCAAGACCAGGATCGCGGGCAAGTAGTAGGGCGACGATCGTTCGGTAAAGGACTCGTACAGCGCCCCATCGTCTTCCCCGACGGAAGCATGATGCGCCTCACGGTAGCCCATTACTATACACCCTCGGGACGGTGCATACAGAAACCGTACACCAAAGGCGAAACAGAAGATTATGCCAAAGAACTCGATAACCGTTTCAAACACGGCGAACTGTACAGCGCCGACAGCATTCACTTCAACGATTCGTTAAAGTTCGAGACTTTGCGCCAACATCGCATCGTATATGGCGGCGGCGGTATTATGCCCGACTTCTTTGTACCGCTCGACACAACCCAATATACAGCCCTTCATCGCCAATTAGCCGCCAAAAACATCATCAACAATGAGAATTTAAAATACGTCGATGCCCACCGAAAGCAGCTAAAAAAGAGATATCCTACGTTTCAAGCATTCACAAAAAGCTACGAAGTTCCGCAAACCCTCATAGACAATATCCTCAAAGCAGGCCGGCAGGAGAACATAAAACCCAAAGACGAGACCGAGCTGCAGCAATTGCTGCCCGCCTTGCAGAACCAACTCAAAGCATTGGTTGCACGCGATCTTTGGGGCATGAACGAGTTCTTTCAGATCACGAACGAAACAAACGATATTGTTCGGAAAGGTGTTGAACTGATCCAATAACGGAGAAATGATTTTTTTATGCCATTGCACACTGCAATGAGGTCAAAAATAAATTTTGGGTGCTATTGCACACTGCAATGAGGCAAAAAATAAATTTTAAGGGCTTCTGCACACTGCAATGAGGCAAAAAATAAATTTTAAGGGCTTCTGCACACTG
>CAUQAO010000052.1:0-15304 GCA_963515815.1 uncultured Prevotella sp. | reverse complement strand
GGGCCGCATACTGAACGAATATCAGATGCTTTATTTAGTAGAAGGCGAGGGCGTGTTCGAATCGGCTCATACGCCTAAAACCAGGATAAAGCCGGGTACGGTTTTCTTTCTTTTCCCCAACGAATGGCACACTTACTATCCCGCTACCGGCAAGGCGTGGAAGAGCTACTGGATAGGCTTCAAGGGCAAGAACATGGACGATCGGGTGCGGGCCGGTTTCCTTTCGGTTGAGAAGCCCACATATTATGTAGGGTTTTCGGCCGATATCGTGCGGTTGTACGAAACGGCCAAGCAGACGGCCGACCAAGAGACGGCCTATTCGCAACAGATGCTGGCCGGAATCGTAAATCACCTGATCGGGTTGGTCTATTCATTAGAACGGAACATCATTCTGCGGAAAGATACCAACAAGATAGACAACGTAGACCGCGCCCGCCTCATTATCCGACAGGAACTCGAATGCGACATCACCTTTCAGGACATTGCCCAGCGACTGGGGATGAGCTACTCGAACCTGCGCCGGCAATTCAAAGAGTACACCGGTATCTCGCCCGCCCTTTACCAGCAGGACCTGCGTTTGCAACGGGCCAAAGAGATGTTGACGTCGACCAAACTGAGTGTAAAGGAAATAGCTTACCGGCTACATTTCGAGTCGGCCGACTATTTCTCTACCAAATTCAAGAATAAAGTCGGTTACACACCGCGCGAATTCCGCAATTTGACGGAATAGACATTTCTACAGCTCGACACTCTCCCACTTTTTTATTAGTATTCGGTAAAAAAAACTTTTTTCATGCCATTGCGTGGCGCAATGAGACCAAAAACTTATTTTAAACGTTATTGCGCAGCGCAATGAGCCAAAAATGGAATTTTACATGTAATGACCGAATGCCGGGTCGTAGAAAGTCAGACCTTCTAATTAATATCTACCAGGCAGCAATACTTTTTTAGCCTTCAATGCGATAGATACGCCCGCTATAGGCATTGACCGTTAGTGGCAGGCGACAGTTGCGTTTCCAGTCGACGGATTGTCGTTCGGCGGTCAATAAGTCTGCCGCGAGACGTTTCCCTTCAGCCATCTGAAGGCAGTCGAAAGCATGCGCCGGAATGTTGAGCCGTACGTCGACCGATCGGTCGGAAAAATTGACGACAACGAGCAATGTTTCGTCCGACGAACACCGAACGAAAGCGAATAGCGACGCCGTGTCGAAGTGTTCCGAGCACGGATTGGCATACATCAAGTCGAAAAAGCGCCCAACGGTTACGGCACTCGACGACCGTGCAATGGTCAGTATCTGCCGATAAAGCACCGACAGTTCGCGCTCAGCCTTTGTCAGTTCGCGCCGATCGAAGTAGCCCCGCCTAATCGTGTCGACACACCAGTAATCGAAAATGGAGGTTCGCCCATCCGTCCCGCTGAATCCTTCATGATCCATTCCCGGCTCGCCGAACTCCTGTCCGGCATAAATCATCAGCGGATTGGTGTTCAGCAGGGCGCTGACCATCAGGCCGGGGATGGCTCGCCGGCCCGAGCTGCAGAAAAAGCGACTGGCAATGCGCTGTTCGTCGTGGTTTTCGAGAAAGTACAGCATACGCGGCAGTATGTCGTCGACCGCTTGCCACTGCCGGGTGATGTCGCTCGCCGGCGCATCGCCGCAAATGATCTTCCGCACACAATCGTACATGCCCACTTTATCGTACAGATAGTCGAAACCGTTGGCCGCATAGGCACGGTATTGATTTTTGTCGTACACCTCGCCGATGAAAACGATCTCAGGATGTTTTTCGCGCACCGTGTCCGTCGCATAATTCCAAAAGTCGACGGGTACCATCTCGGCCATGTCGCAGCGGAAACCGTCGACGCCTTTCGCCGCCCAGAACAGTAAGATATCCGACATTTGTCGCCAGGTGTCGGGCATAGGAACGAAATGAAAGGATCGGCCGGCGGCGTCGCAATAATCTATTCCGTAATTCAGCTTCACGGTTTCATACCAATCGCACACGTCGGGCGAAGCTCCGAAAAAGTCGTTGCCCGTGGCCTTGGCCGGAAACTCGCTATAGGAAGACTGCCCGTTGGAGGCCTTCAGAGAAAACCGGGGGGCGAACGGCTGACCAGTACAATAATAGAAATTGTTACGGATAGAGAAATTCATGGCAGTGTCATCGTTCTCGCCTAAATCGCGAACGTGGGCAGGCTTTGCAATCGATTGATACTGTCGCGCCACATGATTGGGCACGAAATCGATAATAACTTTCAATCCCACGCGATGCGTACGGTCGATCAGATGTTCCCACTCTTCCATTCGGCGGTCTACGTTTTCGGCGATATCCGGATCGATGTCATAGTAGTCGGCAATGGCATAAGGCGATCCGGCCTTACCTTTCACGATGGCAGTATGCTGTGTCGGAATGCCGTATTGCGAATAATCGGTCGTCGTAGCGTGGCGTATCACGCCTGTGTACCAAATGTGCGTTGCCCCCAAATCGCGGATGCGCTTCAAGACGGCCGGACTGAAATCATTCATCTTCCCAACACCATTTTCGGCAATCGAACCATTCTCTTTTCGAGTAAGATTCCGATTGCCGAAAACACGTGTCAAGACCTGATAAATGACGATCTTCTGTTTATCGGTCATGTTTCTGTGGCTTTATTCTTCGCCTATGCTATGTGCTTTTACGTTACGGTCGATGCGACCAATCATGCCCTGCAATGCTTTGCCCGGTCCGCATTCGGTAAAGTCGTCGGCGCCGTCAGCAATCATATTCTGTACGGTTGCCGTCCATCGTACGCTGCTTGTAAGCTGGGCGATCAGGTTTGCTTTGATCTGTGCCGGATCGATGTAAGGCTTTGCGTCGACGTTCTGGTAAACGGGACACTTCGGAGCGTAGAATGTTGTCGACTCGATGGCCGATTGCAGTTCGTCTTTCGCGGGTTTCATCAGCGGCGAGTGGAATGCACCGCCCACTTTCAGCGGCAGGGCACGTTTGGCTCCGGCCTCTTTCATCTTTTCGCAGGCAGCATTCACGGCGTCGATGTTTCCGGAAATAACCAGCTGCCCGGGGCAGTTGTAATTGGCTGCAATTACCACACTATCGGGGCGACTTACCTCGGCGCAGATCTTTTCAACCTGCTCGTCGCTCAAACCGATGATGGCAGCCATGGTTCCTGGGGTTATCTCGCAAGCTTTCTGCATGGCCATGGCACGTGCATAAACAAGTTTCAGACCGTCTTCAAAGCTCAAGGCACCGGCTGCGACCAGGGCCGAGAACTCGCCCAGAGAGTGGCCTGCCACCATGGCCGGTTTAAACTGGTCGCCCATGCACAGGGCCGAAATAACACTATGCAGAAATACGGCCGGCTGTGTAATTTTGGTTTCTTTCAGCTCGTCGTCTGTTCCGCCGAACATGATGTCGGTAATGCGATAGCCCAACACTTCGTTAGCCTTATCGAACAGTTCTTTGGCCAACTGATTATTTTCATAAAGGTCCTTCCCCATTCCAACGAACTGGGAGCCTTGACCGGGAAATACAAATGCTTTCATTTCTTTTATTTTGTTGATGATTATTTTTCTTTTGCAAAGGTAATCAAATTAAAGGGATGCCCAAGAATACTTCGGGCTATTTGCATTTTCTGGGGCAGATCAACGGTAAACGTACCTGTAGTTGAAACGGCCGTTGGGCGCGACATCGCCATCGACGTAGAACCGAAGGATATCCAAATCTTTTTGCTCTGCAACATGATCCGTCCACTTGAAATCGATGGTTCCGTCGGCCGGCAGATACTTTCGCGGAATGGCCAGGTGCAGTTGATTGCCTTCGACGCGGAATGTCACGTTGCACACTCGTTTCCACAGATACCGGCCGCCTGTATTTTTGTACAACGCCAGTTGTCCCGATCCGTTCCCCTTCACGATGTAGTTATAGCCGTACCAACGGCTACCGTTGCCTTTTACATTCAGCAAAAGCGTAAGCCACGCATCACTGCCGACGGGTGCCTGTGGCGAAATATTGTCAGTCGTAGAGACGTAGAAATAGAAATGCTGCCGATCGTGCGCCACTTTGGCCATGAGCAAATCGTTGCGGCCGGAAAGGTTCACGATGGTATCCATGTGATTAAATCCTAACGTGTTTTGATGTAAAATATCGCCTTTGTCGTCCCGATACTCATAAGTCAGGCCCTGCCACTGACCGAATCCGCCCTTCACATCGATCGAATAAGCTTGTTTCTGCACCGGAACCGCTCTTGCCCCTTTATATTTGCGCATGTTCGAAACAAACTGCATGTAATAGTTGTCGCGTATCTGCGGATGGGTGCTGGGCTCTATGTCGCGATTGAACTCGGCATTATAGGCATCGACAAAAAACGATTCGCCGATGTCGGGCTTTCCCTGCGGCCGGATTTCTTTCTGCTGGGCAGAATCTTTGACGACGAAGCGCATGGCCGTCCATTCGTTGAACTGCGTAATCATGAGCACCGGCGGATGAATGCGATGGGCCGTTGTCCACTGCTCTTCGAAATAGAGCCCGTAAGCCGTCGAGTCGGTCAGCGCATAACGATTCAGCTGCGGACCGTGCGGCTTATGCGTGCTCTTGCCGATCTTGGTCGTAGCATGCTGCGCCGTGCTGACAGACAGTTGTTCGGGAACCTCTTTCGACACCGACCAACCGGGCTGCTGTGGATAGCTCTCCAGCCAAGCCCACTCGTCTTTGTACTTTCCGCCCATCCAAGCCCACGATTTACGGAAAGTAAAGCTATCGGCCAGATACCGGTCTTCTGCTTTCCTAATCACGCTTTTGTCGGCCAGGATCAGCGGCCGCCCGTCGTAGCGATACCAGTATTTATCGTATTTTCGGTCGGTATAAAAGCGGTTGTAAATGGTTTTGAGCATCTTGATGCCGCCCCAATACGACATGAAACACAGTTTTACGCTCCGCAACCCCAAGCGTTCGCGGCGATCGATCTCGCTCATCACCTTTTCTACCACATCATCGTAAAGATAGCCGTTGGTTACGTCGAAGAAAAGGAAATCGACACCGGCATCGGCCAGCATCTGCAGGTGTTTGGCAAGGACAAACGGGTCGCCGGCCTCGTAATACCCTAACACGGGGTGTCCCCACCAGTGCATCTCCTCGATGCCGCCCCACTGAGGCTGATCGGGATTGGCATTCAAAATCTCGGTCACATCGAAAATCGGCCGGCCCACCTGCGTATGCTTGCCGTGCCACAGATAATAGAACATGCCCACCTCTGAAGGCCTCGCGGGCGATGGGTTCAAAACCGTATGCCCATTGTAAACCTCGCGCCCAAGATCGTCGGTTGCCACCCAAGTGTCGGCATAGGTATCCCACTGCTGAGCCTGTAGCCACAAAGGGAGAAAAGAGAAAAATACTAAACTGATTAGAAACTTCATGATACTTTATACATTAAAAAGTAAGATATATTTTAACTATGATAGACGTTCGGACGAAAGAAAGTGACTTTCTTGGCTCAAAATCGTTTTTTCTCGAAGAAAGTCACTTCCTTGGCCTTAAATCTTTTTTACCTCGAACTGGCGGCACGGCGGCGCAATATATCGTAAAAAGCTGCCCACATTTTTCGCGGAAGCTCTTTTAGAACGGTCGAAGCGATCTCTTTTCGCGACAACTCCCAAAACAGCCGGTAATGCGACAGCTTGATGCCCAGCGTTTCAACATAATAAGCCGCTCCCGACCGCACAGAAGTATGGTGCATGGAACTCCCGAAGTTTCCTCCGGTAAAGACGATGCTCAGAATACGTTGCTCGTAACGCTTGTCTTTTTCGGCTATCGGCAGCGGAAATTCCGTAGCCGGCAACCCCATCCGGTGCACTAATATCCAGCCCACGGCACAGAATGCCCGGCGAAATCCCATGGCCGTGAGATGAGCGTCAAGTGCCCTGCCGTCGATCTGGTCGCTGTACGCATGCAGCAGGCACAAGACATCGCAAAACTGGCGGAGGCCAACCCCCAGCTCTACCAGATGATGATAAAGATGCAGGAAGGTGTAGAGTACGTTCAGCGTGGGATTGAGTATCGGCACCTGCACCTCGCCTATCATCGCCTGCCGACGTTCTTGCTCCGCTAACAGCCGCTCCCAATAGCGGCGGATGGTTGCGTTGTTGAACCGGATCATGCAGAAGTGCATCTCGAAAGGTACGTCGTTGTGCGTAAACTCGCGGTGCTGCGACGATTCGCTCTCCCCTATCTCCACGCCCCAGATATCTTCGAGCAACCTGACAGCTTTCAGAAAATCGACTTCGTCGCAATAGAAATCGATGTCGCCGGGCATGCGTTCGGCCGGGTGCGGATAAAGCCGAGCCAGGGTTTGCCCCTTGAATACGAGATGGCGAATGGATGCCGCCGACAGAATGGTCTCCAGGCTGATAAGCTCGTTGTCTACCTGCCGATTAACGGCCTCGATCATCTTCAATCGCGAGAACACGGCAATGGCATCCACCCGATCCAACGATATGCCGGCCCGTATCAGTGCGCCGACAGTCAGCCCCCCGACCGTTTGCTTGCGGGCCAGCCTCATGAGCAAGGAAAACTCTTGATGAGAAAGCCGGTCGAAAGTCAGCGGCTCGCCGAAAAAATGATTCCGTAGCAACGAGAACAGCAACTCTTCAGAAGACATCATATCTTTGTGTAAAATTCAAAATAAAAAAATATGATCGGCGAAACGATTCACCAATCATTATTTTGTGCATTGTCCATTTTCGAAAGGAGGGGGAAAGGAACGACGTATCTTAATTCGCCCGATCCAATGCTGAGTAGATAGAGTTCTTACTCTTAAATTCGGGCACCATTTCCTTCATCTTTCTAACGATTTCCATCTCGTTGTACGAATGCGAAATGGAGATCAGTTCCTCGATATCGCGCTCCACCTGTTCGTAATCATACTCGCGCACCATGGCGATTCTGATCTTCGGATTAAACGAGGGCAAGGTACCCTCTTCTTCGTTGAGCACCTCTTCGTAAAGCTTTTCGCCAGCTCGCAGTCCGGTATATTCTATCTTGACGTTCTTGGCTCCCGAAAGCATGATCATACGTTTGGCCAAATCGGCAATCCTGACCGGTTTGCCCATGTCGAAGACAAATATCTCACCGCCGTTCCCCTTCGTTCCCGCCTCGAGCACCAGCTTGCAAGCTTCGGGAATCAGCATGAAGAAACGGATGATGTTGGGATCGGTAACGGTGACCGGTCCGCCAGCTTTGATCTGCTTCTCGAACAACGGAATAACCGACCCGTTAGAGCCGAGTACGTTGCCGAAGCGCGTCGTGACGAACTGGGTGTTGCCATTTACCTTGCCGTCTTTCTCGGCTCTGTCCAGACTCTGTACATAAATCTCGCAAATGCGCTTCGAACATCCCATCACGTTGGTGGGATTCACAGCCTTGTCGGTAGAAACCATCACAAACTTCTTCACGCCGTACTTCACGCTCAGATCTGCCACAATCTTGGTTCCCCATACATTGTTCTGGATGCTTTCGCTCGGGTTGTTCTCCATCATCGGCACGTGTTTATAAGCTGCGGCATGAAAAACATAATCGGGCATGAAACCGGCAAAGATACGCTCCATTCGGTCGACGTTAGCAATCGATGCAATGACCGTAGAAGTTGCAATATCCGGAAAATCTTGCTCCATCATCAATCGTATGTCGTGTTGCGGCGTTTCGGCCTGGTCGATAAGCATTAGTTCGGCCGGTTCGAACAGGCAGATCTGCTTCACGATTTCAGACCCGATGCTACCAGCCGACCCTGTTACCAAAATCTTTTTTCCTTTCAACAATTTTCCGACGCTCAGCATGTCGACACTGATCTGATCGCGCGGCAACAAGTCCTCGATACTGATTTCCTTCAAAGTACCCACTACCTTATGCGATGCGGCATTATCCCACTCCTGCATCCCCTCGGTCATATAAATGTTCACACCAGCCTCGATAAGCATATCTTGCAGGCGCGTGTTGTCGCGAAACACTTCGTTACGCAAAGGTGAAACCAACACGGCATTGATACGATTCTCTTTTATCACGCCAAGCAAATCATCATTTACGGCATACACCTTCTTACCCATAAGGTAACGGTTGTTAAATCCATCTTCGTGCGCAATGAATCCGAACAACCGAAACTGCAGCGGTTTTTGAGTGTTGATATTTTTAGCTAACCCCACACCACCTTCGCGTACACCGTAAATCAATGCGCGCTTGGCCTTCCCCGTGTCGAACACTGTATCATAAATCCCTTTTATAACAATGCGGAACGTCCACAGCATGATAGTGGCCACAAGATAAATGGAAACAATGTGGCGCAGGTGCAACGGAAGTATCCACTGCTGAACCGCCGGCCAAAAGATAATGGGATAATGTAACACGGTAACAATAGCAAAACCAAGCCCCATAGCATAGGCTATGCGCTTGAGATCGACGAATGACGAGTAACGTATCACCCCCGCATAGGTATGAAACAGACGGAACCCCACTACGTTGAATATCTGGTAGAATAACAGGGTGATGAAGATGGGTACAATATTGTCTACTGTACGCGAAAAGCGGAAAAACAGCACACATACAAAGATGCCACTTAAAAGACAAATAACACAGTCGATAAGGAAAATGCACCAATAAGGCAACGACTCTTTACGGAAATACCAGTTGATAATTCTGTGGAAAGTTAACATACAACCAAATGAATTTACGCGTTATACTTATTTTGTTTCATCATCGTCTTTCGAGATGAAGATGAAAAAACTTTTTCATGAACATTACATACATTACAACCAAAACCAGTACCACGACAACAAATGACACCAACCCTGGTCTTAACAAATAGACAAAAGAAGCAAAAGCCTGCATACACATATAAATTCCTGAAACGTATACGTGAAGTATTTTCAATTCGTTAGCCATTAGCTGATAAGCGTGCTTGCGGTGAGGTTCGGATATCTTTTCGCGCCTCAGTATACGGTGTACAATTGTCAGAGTTCCATCAACACCATAAACGGCAAGAAAAACAAACCATGAGAAATCATGCGTCGATAAAACCAATTTACATATCAGAAACAAGATGATGAATGCTATTGACACAGCCCCCACGTCGCCGGCAAAACACCTGGCTCGCCTCCGAAAATTAAAAAAACAGAACACGAGTACAGAAATAAGACTGAATAGGATGAGATCAGAATCTGCAAACACTACGATATAGTGGTTTACATACCACAAAGCAAGCAAAACCACGGAAGAATAGCCTCCGGTAATCCCATTAACGCCATCCATAAAATTGAATACATTAATGGCCCCCGCACATACAAAGAGCAATATGGGAACAAGCCACCAGGCAGACCATGTAAGTAAAGCCAGTTCTTTAAACATCAAGAGCATGGAGAGAAAGTGTACCATGAGCCTTACTCGTGGCTGTAGTGAGCTTACGTCATCATAAAAGCTGATGAACGAAATCATTAAAAGTCCCATGACAAACCACGGATAGGAAAAACCCGAATAAATGAAGTACACCAAGGCGGCAAAGGGAAACACAATTCCACCTCCACGTAAAGTGATACTCTTTGAAGATCCTCGTTCCGAAGGTCTGTCT
Organism: uncultured Prevotella sp.; assembly: GCA_963515815.1. GTDB lineage: Bacteria > Bacteroidota > Bacteroidia > Bacteroidales > Bacteroidaceae > Prevotella. The sequence goes on along the minus strand of CAUQAO010000052.1, from coordinate 5,697 downwards.
ACAATGTTATGACTCGACGCTATCTTAAAGTACAATAACTCGAAAACAAAAGCAAGAATAGCAACTAATAGATAAATCATTTCAATATTGAATAAAGCTTCTTATGGTTTTTTCCAAACCCGCCTTCGAGTCGGTCGGTAGTTTGTCAATGCCCAATACTCCCTTAATCTTCTCGTTCGATACCACATAATTTTCTGTCAGTTTAGCAAGCCTTTGGGTATTAAGCGGCAGATGCAGAACATCGCCTAACCTTGCTAACATCTGTATTCCGCGCCGAGATACATTCCATATTCTGCATTTCTTTCCCATCACGTCACACATTATTGCAATCAAAGTACTGGTCGAAAGTGGGGTATCATCAGAAAGGTTATAAACTCCGCCGGGAATATCTCGCTTTAGCAATTTTGATACAACCATGCAAACATTATCTATTGAAGCAAATGAGCGACTGTTATGGAAGGCTCCCAAAGGCCATGGCACACCTATAGAAACAATCTTGAACAGTAGGTTGAGATTGCCCTTATTGCCCTCGCCGTGCATCATACACGGGCGTAAAATATAAACCGTTTTATCTGAAGAATGGTGGTTTAGAAGATATTCTTCTGCCGCTCGCTTGCTCTCGCCGTATGGGCCTTTCGGGTGGGCCTCATCATCTTCTGTAAGCACACGCATACCCATCTCGTCAGCAACGGCTTTCACTGTACTGAAGAAAAGAAACTTGTGGGCTGACGACCTCAAAAAATGGTCGTACAAATTTATCGTCAAGTCCCTATTCACCATAAAATATTCGTCGGCCTTAGCCAGGTTCTTGGTGTCGTGTGCTTTTCCTGCAAGATGTATGATGGCGTCCACGTCGGGCAGCGCGCCCTTGTTCAGTTCTTCCCAGGTGTAAATCTTATCAACACCCACGATCTCTCTCTGCGATTGCGCTAATCCGTAAATATGATGATCAGGCGATAATCGTGCAACAAGGTTTCGCCCAACAAATCCGTGTAAACCCGTAATAAGAATATTCATGTTATTATACTATGTTCATTGTATAATGTGAGCATAAAGGCTCATCTCTCTTAAATTGGTGGCTCGTACAATTTCTTAATCTCTTCCCACACCAACAAGTTGTCGAAATTTTCACCTACCCATGAGCGTATTCGCTCTGACAAAAACGTAATTTCTCCCTTATACATAGCCTTAATTATATGCGCCAACTCCTCTGGAGTTCGGTCGACAAAAATGCCCGTCTCATTTTCTACTATCGAGTCGCAACATCCTGTCACTCGCGTTGTAACCACAGGTACTCCCATAGACTGCGCCTCAAGAGTGCCTGTTGGGAAACCCTCACGATAACTCATCAGCACATAAACGTTCATCATGGCGTAGAAATATTCCATGTCTTCGTTTTGGAAGTCGGTCCACACAATCTGCGGGTCGCTCTTTATCCTGTTTTGTACCTCTTGCGGTAGGGCATCGCGTTCTTCAAACATACCCACCAAGAGTAGCTTTAAATTTGGGTTGCCTTGTTTCACCAGTTCGAATGCGCCCAATAACTCTATAATTCCTTTGTCTTTAACCAAACGTCCAGTGTAGCCAATGATCCAGTCGGGTTCTTCAATTCCCCATTTACTTTTCAACTCACGCAGTTTTACGGGATCGATATTTTGAGGGTTGAACTTACCTTTCGTGTCTATGCCTGAACAAGTACCTCTCCCCAGTACGATTTGTTTGCGGACAGGAGCCAGCTTGTCTTTTATGCTTTGTTCTAACACAGAAGGACTCACGCACACAATTTTCGTTGCCATCAAAGAAGCTAAGCGGTCTACCATCATAAGTATAAACCGTTTCAGTCCGCTTGATGTTTGGTACACCAACCCATGCCTGAAATATACTCGTTTAGGTACTCTCATCAGCCAGGCAGCCACCATAGAAAGCAAACCTCCCTTCGGAGTGTGTCCCACAACGACGCCCACCTTCCTATCCTTTATATAACGGCAAATCTGTATTACCGATCTCATATCTTGAATAAAATTGATGCTTCGCAAGATGGGTATTTCTCGATAACCGAAATGATTCTGCTGTGCATACGGTGCCAGATAAGGGCTTTCAGAGCACACCACATCTAACTCGTATCCCAACTTTCGGAAGTATGCAAACTGACCTCCCAAGAAATAAGGTATTACGAAATAAATGTTCACTACATGTAGTATATGCTTGGCATTATTCCTCATTTCAAATTAACTATTAAACAATTATTTGGTGTTCGATAAAAATAAATTAGAAGCTTTACATCCCTTTATCCTTCGTCGATACTGAAGCCCTATTCTATAGGGCTCTTGACTTTTCTCAAATGGTGACCTGACGGCATAAAAACGTTTCACTGGGCTGCAACGTTAGACAATAATCTTTCATAGACATCCAGATAACCATCAACCATCTTATCGATACCATACATCATAGCTCGTTGATGACACTTCTCCGCCACCTCATCATAATATGCCTTATCATCGTGTAATTTTTGGATAATAGCAGCCAAAGCATCGGCATCGCCATGCGGAAACAATATTCCATACCCCTTCGTCACCTCATGCAGCCCGTCGACGTCACTCGCCACAAAGGGCCTGCCTGACGACATCCCCTCAATGTTTGATAGCGAAAGCCCTTCCCAATGCGAAGACATGCACACCACATCGGCAGACTTCAGCACCTGCGGCACATCTGAGCGGATACCCAACAAACTAACGCGTTCGGCAAGACCTTCTGATACAATAACGTTTTCCAGTTCTCCACGACGTACTCCATCTCCCACCAGCCATAGCCGATATAAAGAGGGGAGCATAGCCATGGCACGTATCAGCGTGTCTTGGTCTTTTGCCTCGCGAAATCCCGCCACCATTACCGTAACAAAGGAGTCTGACGTGTGCAATCCTTCTGCACCTTTCGAATCGTAAAACCGTTGCACGTTTACGCCATTATTGATAGTAATAACCTTTTGCTCGTAGTTTCTCCCTATATATTCCAATAACTTCTCTTTAGCAATATCAGATATACATACTATCTTGTTATAACGATTATACATCCAACAATCAATCCATCGGTATCCCCACAGCGAACGGCGACGGTTATTGGTAGAATGCTCCGTTGTCACCAATTTAGCTTTGCTCTTCCCTTTGGCAATGGCAGCAAACAGCTGTGGTGATGTGTTATGCGTATGTACAATGTCGTATTTTGACATCAGGCACCTAAGCCTATTGATATGCTTTAAACTGTACACACTTTCCCTTTCAGAAAACTCTATTACGCTACAACCGCCGTCCAGCAGTGCCTGTTTAAAGATAGAAATGCCACTAGCAAAAGCTACCACACTGACCTTATGTCCTTTCTCCCTAAGTTTTAAGGATAGGTCTACCACAATCTTTTCCGCCCCACCCATTTGCAGGGAGGTGATTACTTGAAGAATGCGCATATCAAATCATTTTAAACGCACGCAATACCTTCCTAACCCACATATTGTCAAAACCAAGAGAATCTGTAACAATCAACTCTTGGTAAGTGTTAAAGGTGTGCATGCCCACTTTTAATTTGGGATTAACAGAATACAATCTTCTAACTTCTTCAAATTCTAACTTTCCCTCTATAATTGCCATTTCCAATGGCATTCGTTTATCCCCATTCACCAACTTTTGGATGGTCACAGCATGCCCATATTGTGTATTACACTCTTGGGTTGGACGGTACCATTCACCATTATATTCAAAAAAGCTACCAGCCATCCTGGCTACTTTCTCTTCAAAAGAATACGCTTGGCAATATTTATACTTCTGTATCTCGTCATCCCATATATAAACATACAGCGTATTACCGTTTACCTCAGGTGCTTTCGTACAAAACAAAAAGTCACAATTCCCTACCTTAAAGGACACCGCATCTGCTACATTTTCGTCAAGGACACTGCCTACATTTTCTATTTTGTTATTACTTATCCAATACTTGTATAAAGTCAAATTCCCAGATGCACCATTTTCCGGCATAACATAAACCATGTCTCTTGAAGACGAACTCATAATAACAGGGAAACTCATGTGTGTCGACAACTCTTCCACGACCTCCAATTTCTTCAGTTCGTATGTGTACTTATTTATCGTTAGCTTGGATATCCTTCCTTTGTTTATTTCTCGGGGAAACTCTTCTACCAACACTAATATCTCACTTTCATTTATGCCTAAGATAAATGGATCGGCAAACCAACTATCCTTATATCCGTGCTTCAGCCAATTAACTTTTATTTCATCACCACGCAAGATACTATCCAGATCATTCTGAATAAATCCAATATTCCATCGTTCAGATGAAAAGTTCTTTATTCTTTGTTTTAACGACATTTTCTTATATCAAATTAACTTCATATCTTATCAGATTGAACAAACCTCGTATTTTGTATTTTAGAGGAATACGTAAAGCTAATAATTCTTTATAATATAAACATGCTAATTTAGGACTTCTCCGTCTTACCGCAACCATATTATCTGTAATTCCTCCTGGCTGATAATCGGCTATATATATAACTGTATTAAAATACCTAAGTTTATATTTTTTTGCTATTCTATACCAAACAAGATTCTCTGGGCAAAATCTCTCTCGCTTAATTTCAGGAAAAGGAAATGCTCGTAGAATAGAAGTCCTATATACTTCTTTCTTATCACCAACTAAGTGGTATTCATACTCAGCTTGTATTAAAGTACAATCTAATATGTCGTCGCTTAAGCCGTTTCCGACGATTCTTCCTGTTGGATCTGCATCTAAACCGCAAACACCTGCAAATTCATTGTTGTCCTTAATTCCATTGTACACTGCAACAACATTTCTCAACGAATCGTTTGGAAGATAATCATCACTATCGACAATAAAAAAAAGCTCGCCTATAGCTAATTTTACAGCTACATTTATAGCCGTATGTTTTCCTCCATTTTCCTTTTTAAAATATCGTATTGGGAATTTTGTATCCTTTTTACTTTGTTCAATAAACTCTTTTACTTTTACTTCAGTATCATCAGTTGAACCATCATCCACAATCAACCATTCAAAATCTTTGAAGGTTTGTTGTTGTAATGAAATAAAAAGCCGAGACAAGAGAGGAGCTCTATTATACGTCGGAGTAAAAACTGTAATAAGCATTTATCTATGAAAAACTATTTTCCTACTATCTTCGTCCAAGCGTACAATCTAATTTTATCTAACAATATAGAAGCAAAGAAAATTATCAATATTGTACATAGGACTGCAAAAATAAATATTATGGAATTCTGCTCTTCGAACAGATGCTTAATCCATCGTCCATAAATAGGTCTTAAAATAAACTCGTTCGCATGCGTTAAATACACAGCAAAACAAGATATTGCCAGCCAATTAATAAACTTGCTCTTAATTCTAAACTGCGAAAAAGCAAAAACCAACAATAGGGATTGACATATTACCAATGGATTAGTATAAGTAAAAATTCTACCAAAAACAATTAGGTTCATTCGTGCTAGGAAAAAAGCAAGCAAAGTATTGAATAGAGCTATGCCTCCAAAACAGATGATATATAGCTTTCCACTATGACTTGATATATCATGGCCATATTTTTTTAAGACACGTATTAATAAATACAACCCCATAAACGACAATGCAGAATAGCCGCCTTCCAATTCTATCGCGCCACTAATA
>CAUQAO010000051.1:0-15520 GCA_963515815.1 uncultured Prevotella sp. | reverse complement strand
GGTATTGGTATTCTGATAAGAGAATACGCCTTGATAGCTCAATCCGTCGTAGAGTTTTACGTTAAGATTGAAGATTCCTTCAAACGAGTTCGTCTGTCCTTTTTGTCCTGTCAGTTCTTGTTCTTTCAAGAAGTTGTACATCTTTCCGAATCCTTTATCGTACATGGCGTAAGAGCCGTCTTCATTGTATGGTGCTAACGTACGAGATGTCTTGTAAGCGTACATGTGTGGATTGATAGACGGGTAATAACCGTAGTTGGTATTCGTGTTATAGCTGATTTTCGTTGTTATACCGACTCTTTTATTGATCTGCATGTTTAGTTTTGCCAATGCTGTAAGACGTTGGGAGTGAGAAGCCTTTGTTGCGCCCAGATTGTCGTTGTAACCTACAGAGAAGTAGTAGTCGGCATTTCTTCCACCACCCGAAACGTTCACATTATGTATATTATTAAGCGTATTTCGGAAGATTTCTTTATACCAGTCGGTATTGCGACGTTGGATATAAGCTATTTTGTCAGAAAATTCCTGTTGAGTCAACTGTTTGGTATAAAGTTGCTGGAGCACGCCTTCGTACGAGTCGCCCGATGGAACTCGCGGATATCGATAGCCCAGACTTACGATCTCTTTCGACAGTTGCATACGTTCACTGGCATTCATTCGATCGAAATTGCTGTACGATGGGCGTTGGTTCATCGATACGCTACCCGTGTACGACACCACAGCCTTGCCGCTTCGGCCGCGCTTGGTGGTTACTACGATGACGCCATTGGCGGCTTTTACACCATAAATGGCCGTAGCAGAGGCATCTTTCAGTACAGTAATGGTTTCGATATCCTGCGGATTGATGCCGGCAATGGCATTACCAATCAAGTACTGTGCATCTTCACTATTCAGATCGGATGCAGTAAATGGTACGGCAGATTCGACGATTACACCGTCTACAACCCACACTGGAGCTTTATTACCGTTAATAGTGGCATTACCTCTGATACGTATCTTCGGCGTCGAACTGGGTTCGCCCGAGGTAGAGATCACTGCCATGCCTGGAATCTTACCCTGTAGCATCTGATCTACGGACATGACATTATTCAGCATAATGTCTTTTGCCTTGACCGAAAAAACCGAACTGGCAGACTCTCTTCGGTCCATCACCTGATAACCGGTAATAACAACTTCGTCTATCTCTTTTGTATTTTCTTCCATGATGACGAACATCTGATGGGTGAAATTGGCTTTGACGTCTTTCGGAACAAAGCCGAGAAACGAGAAGTGCAATAACGGATTTTGTTCGGGTTTAAGCCCCATTAGCTTAAAGTAGCCTTCGATGTTGGTTGTTGTTCCTCTGTTCGGCATACCTTCTACACTGATTGTAACGCCGGGAAGCGGCAGACCGTTCTTGTCGAGAACACGCCCTCTTACCTCTTGAGATACCGATTGTGGCGACTGTGCAAAGACGCCGACATACCAAACCATCAAGAGTAAAAGGATAAAACTCTGTCTTTGTTTCATCGTATGTGTAATTAAATGGTGAGAAATAGCGTACTTGAAATGGCGATTAGCTTTCGTCATGATTTCTATTGTTTATTGGACTTTTCTTTTTATTAGAATTTTTATACAGATCGTACAAAATGAAAGTTGAAATAGTAAATTAGTTGACTTTTGCAAAAATACAAATTTAAGATGCTATTAAAATGATATTTGTTGTTAAAATAAATTAATGTTAAAGCGCAGATCGGTGGTAGGGCAAAGGGGAGGGAAGGGATAACAGCGTAGCGTGTGAAAAACCTACAGTTTAAGAAAACTTTTTATTGGTGTCTGCTGAATATCTCATAACTTTCGGCGCTTTTTCGACTTTCAAACTGTTTTCTTTCGACTAAAAGAGTTTTTTTCTGCAACCACTTTTCTTGCCTCAAAAAGTATTTTTAGTCGTTGGCAAACTGTTTGCCGATTCCTTTTTATATCTCGATTCGCTCTATGGCGCCATAGTCGACCAAATGTTCGAAAGCCCCTTCGCGTACAAACAGTCCGCCGTAAATGCCGGCGCATATCAGTACGCCGCCATGCGCAAAGATGGCTACACGGCGGTGGGCTTGTTGCTTGAGCTGGTCAAGAAAACCGGCTATCCGATCGTAAAACACTGCGAAGCTCTCGCCGTTCGTGGCCGCCAGGTGCATGTAATCGTCGTACCAGAGGCGTATGGCCGGATCGGTTTGTTCTATTTCTTCGTACAATCGCATTTCCCAGTCGCCCATATTCATTTCTTTCAGCCGATCGTCGACTGTGGCATCGGGGTAACCGCAATAGGCCGATAGCTTGCGCGCTCGAGTCAGGGGCGAGGTAAACACGGCGTCGAATGGTTGGTAGCGAGCCAGATGCTGCGCAGTAACAGCGGCTTCTTGTTCGAACGTTTTGCGAACCGGAACGTCGCTCCACCCATAACAGGTGCCTTTGGGCACGTCGACGCTGGTATGTCTTACAAGGATTACTTCCATGGTGTATAATAAAAATGTGTAGTAAAAAATGCGTTTCAGGCGGCAAATCGCGCGGCTGCCACAATGTAGAACGACAGTTCGATGAGCAGAAAGATGGCTCCGCAGCAGTCGCCCGTGTAGCCTTTCAGCCTGTTCCATATCAGCAGATAGAGGGCGTACATAACGATGCACGGAACGAAGATCAGCAGATCCCAGCGCAGTTGCCAGTCGAAGTACCAAAGGTAACCGACGAGCGGCAGCATGCCTTGCAGAAACAGTGAGATGCCGGCCCTGGGACCGAACTTGCGATAGATGTTTTGCGCCTTCGATTGGTGTTCGTTTCGGGCGTAGGGTATCAGCTGTATAGTTTGCGAGGCCACCATCTTGGCGTATGCGTCGCCGGCGAAAACGGTCAGGGCGGCCAGCTTCGGGGGTATCGAATAGAGTGTGCTGACCAGTAGGAGTATGTAAAGAACAAGCCCCAGAACGCCGTAAGTGCCGATGCGCGAGTCTTTCATGATGTCGAGAATGCGCTGCCTGTCACGCCCCCCGCCGCCGAATCCGTCGAGGAAATCGGCCAGCCCGTCCTCGTGCAACGCTCCCGTGAGTAGTATTCTCACGGCAATGGCCAGTATCACGGCCATCGGATAAGGCATCCATAGGCTGCCGGCGTAAAGCGTACCGGCCATTGCGCCGCCGGTGAGCCATCCCGTCAGCGGCCAGTATTCTACTACGGCGCGGTAGCTCTCTTTTGGCGGCTGGTGCCATCGCCAAAAGGGGAGCCGTGTGAAAAAAATGAAAGCGGCCCACATGTCGTCGTACCACTTAGAAGTATTTATCGATATTCGCATTTTGAAAGTTATTCATTTCGATAATCATTCTGATGGCCGAATCGACAATGGGGTAAGCACACAGTGCGCCCGTCCCTTCACCTAACCGTAAACCGAGGTTGAGCAACGGTTCGGCCTTCATTTGCCGTAGCATACGCAGATGTCCCTGCTCGTTGCCCGCATGGGCGAAAATGGCATAGCTGAGCACGGCTGGATAAAGGTGCGAGGCTGCCAGCATGCAGGCCGACATGATGAACCCGTCCACCAGCACGATCATCTTTTGCTCGGCCGCTCGCAGTATGGCTCCGATGGCTCCGATCATTTCGAAGCCGCCGAAGTAGCGGATGGGCGAAATAGCTTGATGGCAGACCTGGTAATGCTGCACGGCTTGGTGCAATATCCGGCGTTTGCGGTCGACGCCCGCCGCGTCTAATCCGGCGCCGATACCGATGCACTCGTTGAGCGGAATATGGCATAACAGCGACATCCAAATGCTCGATGGCGATGTGTTGCCGATGCCCATTTCGCCGATGCTCAGAATATTGCAGCCCGACGCGCGGCATTTGTCTACGAACGCTGCACCGGTTTCGATGGCTTTGTCGAATTGCTCGCTGTTCATCGCCGGACCGTCGAGAAAACTGTTTGTGCCGTGTTCGGCCACTTTGCGGTTCCATATGCGCGGCTCGCCGCTCAGGTCGTGGTCTACCCCCATGTCGACCAGTGTAAGCGCGAAACCGTGTTGCCGGCAGAACATGTTTACGCCACCGCCGCCGTTCGCGAAGTTCAGCATCTGTTGCCACGTTACGTTGCGCGGCGAAACGCTCACGCCCTCGCGCTCGATGCCATGGTCGGCACCGAACAGCAGGTGGCAGGGACGATGCAACGAAGGTGTGAGCGACCCTTGAATCAGACCGATTTGCAGGGCCAGCTCTTCCAATCGGCCTAACGAACCTTTGGGCTTGTTCAGGTTGTCGATTTTTTCGCGAATCGTCGGAGCGAGTGACTGATCGGGGGGATGTATGTCGAATGTTCTCATTTTATCTTGACCGGAATACCGCTGACCATCAGAATCACCTCGTTTGACCGTTCGGCTGCGTATTGGTTGAACCACCCCTGCAAATCGGTAAAGCGACGCTGAACCTGGTTATGGCTTACGCTGCCGCTCCCAATTTCGTTGGTCACGAAGATGAACGTAGCATTCTGTGCAGTGAATTTGTCGAACTCGTCTTTCATTTTTTGCAGAAGCCCGTCGACGTTCCAGGGCGCCTCCTGCTCGGCGGTTTGCTGTTCGTAAAAGAAATTGGTACACCAGAGCGTGATGCAATCGATCACAACCACTTGCCCTGTTACGTCGTGCCGACTGAGTTGCTGTAGCTCTTCGATGTTGGTCCATTGCGGTCCACGGCGTTGCTGATGCCTGGCAATTCGTTGTCCGAACTCCTCGTCCCATGCTCGCGCTGTGGCCATATAAACAGGGTGCGGCGACAGCGCTAAGGCGAGTTTTTCGGCATACGAGCTTTTGCCAGACCGTTGGCCGCCAGTAATGAGGATGATTTTTTTCATAGGGCGAAGTTACGAAAAAAACTCAAATTAATGAAAGAAAGGCGATGCAAAACACCAGCCGTTCGCGACGTCTCCAACCAGTTGGCAGGGTAGAAATCGTTGCCGGGAGCCTTTCCAACTACTTAGCCGGATCAGAATCGCCATCCGTATCGTTTTTTTGCTCTAAAAAGTTTTGATTCGTTCGTTTTGTTCTACTTTTTATGATTTATATTTATAAAAATAGCGATCTAACTTTCGGTTTTATATATTTTTGCGATAAAAACTTCTTATATTTGTGCACGATAAACAGAAATGGGCACTGCTATTTGAGAAAGTAGGGCGCTATCGGTGAATAAGATTAAAAAGGTTTGAGAGATATGAAGCATCAGTTGAGAAGCGCGGCGTGTACCGAGGGGCGACGAATGGCCGGTGCGCGCGCTTTATGGACCGCGGCAGGCATGAAGCCCGAACAATTCGGAAAGCCCATCATTGCCGTGGTCAATTCTTTTACCCAGTTCGTTCCGGGGCACACCCATCTACACGAAATCGGACAGACGGTGAAGCGCGAGATAGAACGGATGGGGTGCTATGCCGCTGAATTCAATACCATAGCCATCGACGATGGTATCGCCATGGGCCATGACGGAATGCTGTATTCGCTTCCCTCGCGCGATATGATTGCCGACTCGGTAGAATATATGGTCAATGCACACAAGGCCGATGCTATGATCTGCATATCCAATTGCGACAAAGTGACGCCCGGGATGCTGATGGCGGCTATGCGCCTGAATATCCCGGCAATATTCTGTAGCGGTGGACCGATGGAGGCCGGGCGATGGAAAGGCGAAAACGCCGACCTGATAACGGCCATGATCGGCGGGGGAGATGCGAGCGTGTCGGACAGCGATCTGCGGCAGATAGAACAGAGCGCCTGCCCCGGATGCGGAAGCTGTTCGGGGATGTTTACCGCCAACTCGATGAATTCGCTTACCGAAGCCATTGGATTGGCATTGCCCGGCAATGGAACTGTGCTAGCTACACACAGGAATCGTATTCGACTGTTCGAAGATGCTGCCCGCCAGATCGTTCGTAACGCGATGGCTTATTACGAAGAGGGCGACGCGTCGGTGCTTCCACGGCAAATCGCCACAAGGGCGGCTTTCGTCAACGCCATGACGCTCGACATCGCCATGGGCGGCAGCACCAACACGGTACTGCATCTGCTGGCGGTGGCGCAAGAGGGCGGCGTAGATTTCAGCATGAAAGACATCGACTGGTTGAGCCGGCGTGTTCCGTGTTTGTGCAAACTCTCGCCCAATACCCAGAAATACAGCGTGCAGGAATGCAATCGCGCGGGAGGCATCTTGGCCATTCTGAACGAATTGTACAAAGGTCATCTGATTGACGGAACTGTACAGCGTGTGGACCGAATGACTTTGGCCGAGGCGATGCGACGCTACGACATAACAAGAGACGAGATAGATGCCGAGGCCGAACGCATTTATTACAGTGCACCGGCACATCGCTTTTCTACCGTCATGGGCAGCCAAGATGCGCGGTGGCAGAGTCTCGATACCGATCGCTCGGACGGTTGTATTCGCGACATGCAGCATGCATATACCAAAGACGGCGGATTGGCCGTGCTCTCCGGCAATATTGCGCAAGACGGTTGTGTTGTTAAGACAGCTGGCGTAGATGAAAGTCTCTGGTACTTTCGCGGACCGGCCGTGGTCTTCGATTCGCAAGACGAGGCCTGCGAGGGCATTCTGCGAGGCGATGTTAAGAGCGGCGATTGTGTGGTCATCACGCACGAGGGACCGAAAGGCGGACCGGGCATGCAAGAGATGCTATACCCCACGTCGTACATCAAAAGCCGACACCTGGGCAAGGCATGCGCACTGATAACCGACGGACGTTTTTCGGGCGGAACGTCGGGGCTCAGTATCGGACATATTTCGCCCGAAGCGGCAGCAGGCGGCAATATCGGAAAGATAAGAAACGGCGATATCATCGTTATCGATATTCCGGCTCGCACCATTGACGTAGAGCTGACCGACGACGAGTTGGCGGCTCGGCCCCAGCTTCCGTTGCGGCGAAAGCGCGAGGTGAGCAAGGCGCTGAGGGCTTATGCGCAGCGCGTGAGTTCGGCAGATAAAGGTGGAATCAGAATGATAGACTAAACACAATGATGGAAAGAGAGCAAATAACAGGAGCCGAAGCACTGATGCGGTCGTTGCAGGCCGAGGGCGTGAAGACGATATTCGGCTATCCGGGCGGCGCCATTATGCCGGTATTCGATTCGTTGTACGCTTATACGCAGCCGGGCAACGAGGTGTTCCGGCATGTGCTGGTGCGGCACGAACAGGCGGCGGCGCATGCGGCCGAAGGTTATGCCAGAGTGAGCGGCGAAGTGGGCGTATGTCTTGTGACTAGCGGACCGGGGGCGACGAACACGCTGACTGGTGTGGCCGATGCCATGATGGATTCTACGCCCATCGTGGTCATTGCCGGTCAGGTAGGCGTTAGCGCTTTGGGCACCGACGCTTTTCAAGAGGTCGACCTGGTGGGAATGGCGCAGCCCATTTCGAAGTGGAGCTATCAGATCCGCAATTCCGAAGATGTGGCTTGGGCTGTTAGCCAGGCGTTTTATATAGCGAAGAGTGGTCGCCCCGGCCCGGTGGTACTCGATTTTCCGCGCAACGCACAGTTGCAATTGTGTCAGTGGAAATGGAAGAAGGTAGAGCGCATGCGTTCTTATATCGCCTACCCTGAACTCGACGGTCGGGCTGTGGCGCAGGCCGCCGAACTGATCAACCGGGCCGAAAAGCCGTTGGCATTGGTAGGGCAGGGCGTAGAGCTGGGAAATGCGCAAACCGAGTTGGTCGCCTTCCTGGAAAAGGGCGACATTCCGGCGGCGCGCACTCTGCTCGGTTTGTCGGCGCTTCCGTCTACGCACCCGCTCAATGTGGGTATGCTGGGCATGCACGGCAATTATGCGCCGAACGTAAAGGAACAGGAGTGCGACATACTGATCGCCATCGGGATGCGCTTTTCCGATCGTGTCACGGGGCGCTTGGACACGTATGCGAAGCAGGCAAAAATCGTTCATCTGGATATTGATCCCGCTGAAATAGACAAGAATGTGAAGACCGATGTGGCTGTGGTAGCCGATTGCAAACAATCGCTCCCGGCCATTACGCGCCTGCTTAAGAAAAACGAGCACAGGGCGTGGCGCCGATCGTTCGAGCCACTGGCCGAAGAAGAGAAGCGGCTTGTGGTGGTGCCGTCGATTCATCCGGAAGATGGCCCGTTGCTTATGGGCGAGATCGTCAATGCCGTGGCCGAGGCAACCACGGCCGATACTGTGCTGGTGAATGATGTGGGGCAGAACCAGATGTTTTCGAGCCGCTATTTCAAGTACGAAATGCGGCGGAGCATCGTGACGAGCGGCGGACTGGGTACGATGGGTTTCGGATTGCCGGCGGCGGTAGGTGCAACATTCGGCACCGACCGAACGGTGTGTCTCTTTACCGGCGACGGCGGTTTGCAAATGAGCCTTCAAGAGTTGGGTACCATCATGGAACAGCAGGCGCCGGTCAAGATCGTTTTGCTGAATAACCGTTACTTGGGCAATGTCAGGCAGTGGCAAGATTTGATGTTCGGTCGGCGCAGGTCGTTTACCAGATTGATGAATCCTCACTTCGAACAAATTTGTCGCGGATATGCCATTCCGTACGATATAGTAGAGTATCGTGCCGACTTGCGGGCGAAGATTGATAGGATGTTGACGACGCCGGGCCCATATTTCTTGGAATGTGCGGTGAAAGAGGATGAAAACATACAGCCGATGACGCCGCCCGGGAAGAGCGTCGACGAAATGATGTTGGTATTGGATCTATGAAAGTTGGCATGGGCTGTGCAATCGGTCTGTACGAAGATAAATGATATAAAAATGATGGAAACAACGAAAAAACTCTATACCTTATTAGTCTATTCAGAGAATATTGCAGGTGTTTTGAACCAGATCACCGCCGTTTTCACGCGCAGACAGGTCAATATCGAGAGCCTGAACGTGTCGGCCTCGAGCATCAAGGGCATTCATAAGTACACGATCACGGTTTGGAGCGATCTCGACCAGATAACGAAGATCACGAAACAGATCGAGAAGAAGATCGATGTGGTGAAGGCCGGTTATTTTACCGACGATGAAATATTTATTCACGAAATCGGTTTATATAAAGTGGCAACGCCCGTTTTGCTCGAAAATCCGGAGGTGTCGCGTACCATTCGCCGGCACAATGCCCGCATGATGGAGGTGAACCCCACGTACAGCACTGTTTTGCTGGCCGGACTGACAGAAGAGGTGACGGGGTTGTTTCACTGTCTCGACCGTTTCAATTGTCTGCTGCAGTACAGTCGTTCGGGGCGGATTGCCGTAACGCGAAGTTTCGAAGAACCTATAACAGCATATTTATATGAACAAGAAAGACGAGAGCGCGAAGCTGCTCGATAAAGTGGGGCGATACGAATTTTTATCCGAGCCCTTTCATTGCGATTTCAACCATCGGCTTTTTATCGGCCATCTGGGCAATCATCTGCTCAATGCGGCCGATTTCCATTCCAACGACCGCGGTTATGGCATGGCGTACCTCAATACGGTTCATAAAACCTGGGTGCTGTCGCGGTTGGCCATCGAGATGAACGAGCTGCCGAAGGCGTACGAAAAATTCGATGTCGAGACGTGGGTCGAGAACGCCATGAGATATTTCACGAGCCGAAACTTTGCTGTCGTGGGCCGCGACGGTCGGGCGTACGGTTACGGCCGGAGCATCTGGGCCATGATCGATACCGACACGAGGCAGCCGGTAGACCTTCTGGCGATTCGCGGCGGGCTGATAGAGCAGTATATAGATAAGGAGAAGGCTTGCCCGATAGAAAAGCCGTCGCGGGTTGGCATGAGCGACGGGGCGCAAAAGGCGGGCACCGTTTGTACGCATTACAGCGACATAGACATCAACGGGCATGTGAACAGCGTGAAGTACATCGAGCATATGATGGATCTGTGGGATGTTGACTGGTACCGGCGCTACCGCGTTCGCCGACTCGAGATGGCTTATGTGGCCGAATCGCACGGTGGCGACCGGCTGAACTTTTATACCGAGCCGGCGGGCGAAAACGTGTATTGTATTCGCGTAACCAAGCTGTGCAACGACGGGGCCGACGAGCTGGAAGTTTGCCGCGGGAGGATTATTTTTGAAGAAAATCGTTACTAAATCTTTGTTTTATGATAACGATTTATTAATTTTGTCGACGAATTTATAATAAACAGTAACTTTTGGAGTGATTCTAAAAGTAAACTGACAACACGAAAAAGATAAAACAGTTATGGCAGAAATGAATTTCGGCGGTGTAACGGAAACGGTCGTTACCAGCAAAGAGTTTTCGGTAGAGAAAGCACGTGAGATACTTAAAAACGAGACGATAGCCGTTATCGGCTACGGCATTCAGGGGCCTGGACAGGCTTGCAATCTTCGCGACAACGGTTTCAGCGTGATTGTGGGGCAGCGCGAGGGCAAAACGTACGATAAGGCTGTGGCTGACGGATGGGTGCCGGGGCAGACGCTCTTCTCGATCGATGAGGCGGCGCGGCGCGGCACCATCGTGTGCATGCTGCTTTCGGATGCCGGTCAGATAGCCGTTTGGCCCACCCTCAAGCCGTATCTTTCGGCCGGCAAAACGCTGTATTATTCGCACGGATTTGCCATCAATTGGAACGATCGTACGGGCGTGGTGCCGCCGAAGGATGTAGATGTGATTATGGTTGCGCCGAAGGGCTCGGGCACCTCGCTGCGCACCATGTTCAAGGAGGGGCGCGGGCTGAACTGTTCGTACGCCGTGTACCAAGACGTTTCGGGGCATGCCGAAGAGAAAACGCTGGCCCTGGGCATCGGCATCGGTGCGGGCTATCTGTTCAAAACAACGTTCGGTCGCGAGGCCACGTCCGATCTTACCGGCGAGCGCGGTTCGCTGATGGGGGCCATCGAGGGGTTACTCGAGGCGCAGTACGAGGTGCTTCGCGCGCACGGTCATACGCCCTCCGAGGCTTTCAACGAAACGGTCGAAGAGCTGACGCAAAGCTTGATGCCGCTGTTTGCCGAGCGAGGAATGGACTGGATGTATGCCAACTGTTCGACCACGGCACAGCGGGGGGCGCTGGATTGGGCGCCGCGCTTCCGCGAAGCCATCAAACCGGTCATGCAGCAGCTCTATGCCAGCGTAGAAAATGGTACCGAGGCGCAGGTGGCCATTGATGCCAATTCGAAACCGAACTACCGCGAGGACTTGAACAAAGAATTGGAAGCCCTGCGCAACATGGAGATGTGGCGAACGGCCGAAACGGTGAGAAAACTCAGGCCCGAAAACGATTAACGGCCCGATTGTTCTTGGAAAAGCATCTATACGTACACGAAAGTGGCGTATAGATGCTTTTTTTGTCCGGCTGGCATCCAGCGGCCGTTTCGGAAAAACGGATGGGGCCTTTAAGCGTTAAATGTGCTTAATATAGCGGCGAAAAGCCCTGTGGCGGGGCAATGGCTTGGCATAATCGGGTTATCTTTGCAACGAAGGCAGGCAGCGCCACGGCCATCTGAAACAAGTTTCATGGCCTTCGACCGGCACTGTTTTCGTTGCATGCTACTTGCACTTTTCTCTAACTGTAAAAGACTGAAAAATGAAAAAAATCGTTGCTATTCTGCTTCTCGCGTTACAATGTGCGGTGCTTTCGGCACGAACCGACAGCTATGCCGTTCTGTGGAAACAATACGAGGCGGCACAAGAGAAGGATCTCCCGAAAACGTCGATCGCGGTGTTGAATAAGATTATTCGGAAGGCACAAACCGAAAAACGCTACGGTCATTTGCTGAAGGCCGAGCTGGAGAGCTATGCGCTGGCGGTGGGCGTGGCGCCCGATTCGCTCTTGGCCGAGGTGCGGAAGATGGAGGGTAAGCTGCTGAAGGCCGACGCAGAGAATCCGGTTCTGGCCGCCGTTTACCGATCGGTTATCGGGCGCATTTACCATGACAACAGTTGGGCGATCGACAATGCCGACTCGTTGAGCAACGTGTACTATCGGCAGTCGCTGGCGAATGTCGACCTGCTGGCTGCCCAGCACACGTCGGATTATGTGCCGCTGGTGATGGAGGGCATCGACAGCCGTATCTTCAACAACGATTTGCTGCATGTGCTGGGCATGGAAGCCGAAGACTATCGACTGCTGCACGCGTATTATCGGCAACACGGCAATCGCGCAGCAGCCTGCCTGTCGGCTCTGAAGGCGGCGCAAAAACATAGGCGCCACGAGGTGATGATGGTGCGCAAGTCGAAGTATCTGCAAACCGTCGACTCGTTGATCAACGAATACAAAGACCTGGTCGAAGCGGGCGAACTGGCCATCGAACGCTATCGGTTCATGGACGAGGCCGAAGACGCATCGGCCGAAAGCAAGATGAAGTACATCAACTATGCGCTTTTGCACTGGGGAGCGTGGCCGCGAATGAACATCCTGCGCAATGCACAGACGCGCCTTACGCTGCCCAATTTTCATGTATCGTTAGAAAAAGAAACGCAGATTCCCTATAAAGCCAGCAAAGTGATTGTGATGCAGGTATGCAACATCCAGCAGCTCACCATGACGGTATGGCCACTCAAGACGAAAACCAACCTGTCGGTAGACGTGAATACGGCCAAAGGCTACGCCAAGGCGAAGGCGCTGTTCGGATCGAAGACACCCGAATATACCGAAACCAAACGCTATATCGGTTTGCCGAATTATCAGATTACGCGCGACAGCATGACCATTAAAGGGCTGCCGGCCGGCATCTATCTGGTCGAAATAACAACCGACAACCGGTCGATCAAATCGCAGCGCACGCTGCTGCATGTCAGCGATGTGTACGTCATGGCACAGCCGCTGTCCGAAAAGCAAATTCGGCTGGTGGCTGTCAGCGCAACATCGGGTCAGCCGCTGCCCGCTGCGAAAATCCGGCTCACGACAGACGATTATAACAGCGATCATAAAAAGACAGAAACCTTGACGTGCAACGACCGGGGCGAGGCAGTTTATACCTATGGCGATCGTATACCCGACGAGATCTATCCTTATACGTCGGCAGATCCTTATTGCCCTGTCAGTCGCTTCAACGCTTACGGTTCGTTCCCCGAAACACCGTCCGAGCGCGAAAAACTCATCGATCTTTATACCGACCGCGCCATCTATCGACCCGGACAGACAGTGCATGCGGCGGCCATCATGTATAGCCACACCGGCGGCGAACAAACCGGCGTGATGCCCGATCAGCCAATAACACTGACATTGCGCGATACCAATTCGCGCGTCGTTACGACGAAAAAAGTGCAGACCGATGCCTATGGTACCGCGTCGGCCGACTTTGTTTTGCCGCCCGACGGCCTTACCGGCGTGTTCACTTTGCAGGCAGAAGGAAATGCGAATGGAATTACACGATTCTCGGTCGAAGAATATAAGCGTCCTACTTTCCAAATCACCTTCGACGAAGTGAAACAAAACTACCGGCAAGGTGATACGGTAAGCGTGTCGGGCCGTGTAGAAAGCTTTGCCGGCGTACCGGTTCAGGGCGCGAAAGTGATTTATAACGTTACGCGCAAACCAGCCTTTTGGTGGCGCGATCGGTGGTCTAAGAAAATACATCAAACGCTCTCTTCCGATACGGTGATCAGCGACCAAGACGGTCGTTTCATCGTTCCGGTAACACTGACGATGCCCGCCGACAACGGGCAATCCGGTTCCCGCTACTGCATGTTCTCGGTAAAAGTCGACGTTACCGACATAGGCGGCGAATCGCACTCGGCAGAAACAACTCTGCCGTTGAGCGACAAACCTACGGCGCTGACATGTTCTTTGCCCGAGTTGATTGTAAAAGACAGCCTGCGAAACGTTACTTTCAATTATATCAATAACGCCGGCCAACCCGTCGAGGGGCAAGTAACCTATACCGTAGACGGCCATTCTTTTACGGCGAAAACCAATCAGCCCACATCGTCGGGATGGCAGAATCTGCCGTCGGGCCGACACCGTCTTCTGGCCATTTGCGGTAATGATACTATTGATCGTGAGTTTATCGTGTTCTCGTTCAATGATAAGAAACCGCCTGTTGGTATGCCAGCCTTCTTCGGAATATCCGAAAGAATATTCCCCGCCGACGGCAAACCGGTAAGGGTTCTTCTCGGTTCGGCAGACCAAGATGTGCATGTGGTGTACACGATGATAGCCGATAAGCAGATCATCGAAAGCGGTTCGATCGGTTTGAGCGACGAGTTGGTGAAACAAACGCTAAGCTATCAGCCGCAGTACGGTAACGGACTCCTTGTCAATTATGCGTGGGTAAAAGATGGCGTGCTACACCGCTATTCGGCCTATATACGCAAGCCGGAGCGCGATACACGACTGCTGGTTTCGTGGAAGACCTTCCGCAATCGCCTTGTTCCGGGACAGCAAGAAGAGTGGGTACTGCAGATAAAGAAACCGGATGGTACGCCTGCACAGGCACAATTGTTGTCAGTCATGTTCGACAAGACACTGAACGAATTGACAAATCACGATTGGTCGTTCGGTCGATTCAAAGGTTCGAGGCAACCGTTTGCTCCATGGGTCGGCCCGGCTTTCGATGCCGCTACGCTTTATGGCGATGCACCATTCACGGCTCTGCACGAGAGGCCGCTCAATTTCAGTCGTATAACTGACGTATTTACGGGCGTATGGTCGAGAGGTGGAACTGTAATCGGTGCTTTCGATGTCCGAGAACAACGAAAATCTGCAGGAGCGCTGCCGATGTTTGCTATGGCAAAAAGCGAAAACGAGATGTTGCAAGACGATAACCTTTCTACGAAGGCATCCGGTGCTTTCGATTCGGTTTCTTCCGAACAATTGGACCATAAAGCAGGGAAAGGTGTATCGCCGGAAAAGGAAGACAACCCAGTTGTTCGTGAGAACCTCAACGAAACGGCTTTCTTCTTTCCGTCATTGCTGACCGATATGCAAGGTGATATTAAACTCAAGTTCACCTTGCCCGAGAGCGTAACGACGTGGCAATTCATGGCACTTGCTCACGATAAAGACGTAAATTACGGTCTGCTGAAAGATGAAATCGTGGCTCAAAAAACGGTCATGATCCAACCCAATGTTCCTCGATTCGTGCGTAGTAGCGACCGCTCGGCATTGGTGTCTCGCGTGTTCAATACCTCTGATCGTCGCGTTTCGGGCGTGGCTATGTTAGAGCTGATCGACCCGGAGACGGAAAAAAGCGTTTTTAGTCAGCGTCAACACTACGAAATAGCGCCTCGATCTTCTGTTTCGGTCACTTTCTCTTTCGACATGAGGTCAATCCTTGCGCGTAGGCCCTCGTTGTCTTTACTTGTTTTGAAAATTACGGCCAATGGGAAAGATTACAGTGACGGCGAGCAACACTATCTTCCTGTTTTGCCCGAAAAAGAACTTGTTACCACTACTGTTCCGTTCACGCAGAATGGTCCGGGTATGAAAACCATCGATCTGAAAACTCTTTTCCCGGTGAAAGAAGATAACAATAAACCTCCACATTCTAATGAATGTTTTGACCCACTTTCCCCTGAAGTTAAAGCTTC
>CAUQAO010000050.1:0-15550 GCA_963515815.1 uncultured Prevotella sp. | reverse complement strand
AGCAGTGGAAAGCGCTGATCGACCTCGAAACCGATGTCGTTACCGAGGCCACGGCGTCGGTGCTCACTAATCGCTTGGCCGAACACGACCGGCGGCGCGATGTGCTGCTCACCCACCTCTTCGACATGGTGTACGCGCAGGTCAAATCGCCCGCCGCTGCCGTGGCCGAGGCCGCCCGCCGGTTGCGACTCGTGGTAAAACCCTTCCGCGGCATACAATACGGCGGAACGGATGTAGAAAGCGCGCTGATCCAGGCGCTCATCGTCGATTTGCGCGAGCGGCCGACCGATGTCGAGACGCTCGGCCTCTCGCCGGTCATCGCCGAACTCGAGGCGGTGAGCAATGCGCACAGTCAGCTCATCCAGCAACGACGCGCAGAGCGGGTAAAAAATCGTTTGCCCTCGGCCCGCAAGGTGCGCCCGCAGACCGACGCCGTGTATGCCCTGGTTTGCCAGTACGTCGAGGCCTCGTACCTGCTGTGCACCGTCGAAAAAGACCGTCAGGAAATGGCGCAGCTCATCGCACTGCTCAACGCGCAGGTGAGAGACAGCAAGCGCACCTTCCGCGAGATCGAGGCGCAACGCCGGCGACGGAAACGAGAGGCCGAGGCCCGCGAAAACGCCGCCGAAAACGTAGACGAAGAACAAACACAACCGTAATAGACAATGGAAAAAGAACTGAACCCTACCGCCGACCTGCTCGTCGTGGCGCGCCGCATCGGCCGCCGCCGCTGGCTGTTCGTCAAAGTGGGCGTGCTGGTCTTCGCGCTGGCGTGCCTCCTCATCCTGCCCGTGCCCCGCTACTACCGCAGCAGCGTAGAGCTGGCTCCCGAACTCGGACTGTCCGACGGCGGCGGCGGTCTGTCGAGCCTCGCCACCTCTTTCGGCCTGAACCTGGGCAGCGGCCTCACCGGCGACGCCATCCTGCCCGATCTCTACCCCGAACTCATCAAATCCAACGATTTTATCTACCGCCTCACGTCCTGCACCGTTCGCACCGCCGACGGCCGCGTGCGCACCTCTTATTACCGCTATCTGGCCGCCCACCAGAAACACAACATTCTCTTGGCGCCCCTCCGCGTACTGCGAAAAAAATCGGGCGGGAAGCCCGGCGGGGCGAAAAAAATCGATCCCTTCCGCCTCACCGAGCAACAAAACCGGATTTTCGAACGCATTCGCCATAAAATCGATTGTGCCGTCGATATCAAAACGCGCAAAATCACCATCGTCGTCGAAGACCAGGATCCGCTCGTGGCCGCCACCATGGCCGAAAACGTTCGGCTGCAACTGCAACAGTTTATTACGCGCTACCGCACCGGAAAGGCGCAACGCGACCTGGCGTATTACACCCGCCTCACGCGGCAGGCCAAGCAGGCCTACGAGCGGGCGCGGCGCACGTACAGCAGCTATGCCGACGCCAACATGGATGTGCTGCTGGCCAGCTTCCGCTCCAAACGCGACGATCTGGAAAACGACATGCAAATAAAATTCAATACCTACAGCGCGCTGAACAACCAGCTGCAAACGGCGCGCGCCAAAGTGCAGGAACGTACGCCCGCCTTTACCGTGATTCGCTCGGCCACCGTTCCGCTGAAACCGGTCGGCCCCAAACGCATGGCCTTCGTGGCGGCGATGCTCGTGCTGGGCTGGGCCGCGACGGCGCTCTACGTGTGTCGCGATCTGCTGGCGGCACGTTTCGCTCGGTAAAAATCGTTTCATCCCCCGGTACGCTCTATGGCAAAGGCCCTTTATCTCTTGGCGGTGCTGTGCAGCCTGCTGTCGCAGTTGCCCGCAGTGCTCGACAGCGGGTTCGGCGCGGCGCTGAAGGCCGTCTGGCTCTTACCTTTTCTATATATGCTGCTCACGGCGCCGCGCAGCTTCCTTGGCGGGCGGCTCGCAGGGTTCTACGCCTTCGTGGCGGTTTTCGGTTACTATTGTTTCGTTTGTCAGATGTTCGCCGACGGCCGGTATTTCACCGCCGACCTGTACAACATCTTCGTTTCGGTGCTGATGACGGCGGTTTCGTTCGTCTTCTGGCGGCACCACGGCAGCGCGCCTATGCTGCAGACCGTGGCGCTGACCATTGCCGTGGGCGCAACGGTGCTGGCGCTCGATGTGTACGTAGAATTTTTGCGCGGCAGCGACATCACGTCGCAACTGTACGCCTACGACGACAAAAATTCGATGGCGCCCATCCTGCTCTTCTCCGCCATGATCGTTCTGCTGTTCTACCGGCCCCGTAGCCCGCAGTTGCGCTGGGCGGCATGGGTGTCGGCGGCGGCGATGCTCGCAGTCATGGTGATGCTGCGGTCGCGGGCCACGCTGGTCAGTGCGCTGGTCGTGGTGCTGTACTACGTGCTGCGTTCGGGCAACCGGCGCGTGCGCTACTGGTTCGTGGCGCTGGTCGTGGTGGGCGCTTTCTATGTGCTGACACAGGCCTCGGTGGCCGAGATCGTACTCAACGGCATATTGATGGGCGGCCGCACCTCGGGCGATGTCAACGACCTGAGCTCGGGGCGCGTGTTCCTGGTGCTGATCGCCGTGGCACGCATTCCCGATCACCTCTGGACGGGCGTGGGCGATTATTACGTAGACTGTATGCCGGTCAACATCCTGGTGCAGTACGGCATACTCGGCGCCGTGATCGTTTTCGGCTTTCTGTACCGGCTGTATCGCCGCTTGCGCCGCGCCGACCGCACGGATGCCGTCGTTTCGGCCGCCTACGTGCTGTATCTGGCCAATCTGGCCAACGCGCTGTTCGAGGCTCGGCCGCCGTTCGGCCCCGGCATCCGCAGTTTCATGCTGTGGATGATGGTGGGTTTCGCGCTGGCCGCGATGGATAAAAAAAAGACAGAGACATGACTTCATTGCTACTGAAAATACGCGAGAGCCGGCTGGCCCGCGACTCGTTTTGGTCGGTTTTCGGCAACGGCCTGGGCAACGTCCTGCTGCTGCTGGCCGGTATTCTGATTGCCCGCCTGCTGCAGAAAGACCTGTACGGCGAATACGGCATGGTCAAAACCACGATGTTCTATCTGGCGGCCTTTTCGACGTTCGGGCTGGGGTACACCTCGACCAAGTTCGTGGCCCATGCCATCGAACAGCGTCGGCGCGACACGGCGGCCATCGTTCGCTCGGCCATGAGTATCACGCTGGTGTCGTGCACGGTGATGTGCGTGCTGCTGCTCGTCTTTGCCGACAGGCTGGCGGCCTATATCGACGCGCCGCAGCTGGCGCCGGCCTTCAGATACCTGGGCGTGATCATGATTTGCAAAGCCGTATCGACCACGCAGACGGGCATCCTGGCGGGATATAAGGATTTCAGAAGTCTGGGTGTCAATAATATCGTTTCGGGCGCGGTACTGCTGGCAGCCAGCGTTCCGCTCACTTGCTTTTACAGCGTAGGCGGCTCGTTGGCGGCGCTGCTGCTGTCGCAGGCGGTACTCTGTCTGTTCAATGCCCGCAGTCTGTGGCATGTGATGCGGCGCGAAGTCCTCGATCCCCGAGCCACCGATCAGCCGACGAATCAGCCGGCGGCCGAGGGGCATTATACGCGAAAAATTCTGCAGTTCTCTTTTCCCGTGGCGTTGCAAGAGCTGTCGTACACCGTTTGCAACTGGGGCGCCATGCTGCTCGTCACCAAGTATGCGGCCATAGGCGAGGTAGGCATCTACTCGGCTGCAACGCAGTGGGGCGCCATCATTCTTTTTATTCCCACGCTGCTGCAGAACGTCGTGCTGTCTTATCTCTCGGGCCTCAACCGCGATGCCCGTCGGCACAACCGAATTGTTTGGCAGATGATCGTCGTCAATCTGGTTTGCGCCTGCATTCCGTTGGTGTTCATCGTGCTGCTGTCGGGCGTCATCGTTTCGTTTTACGGTGCAACGTTCGCCGGTCTGCGTATCGTGCTGAACGTTTATGCGCTGAGCACCGTCCCGATGTGCCTGGCTAACGTGTTGCAGGCCGATCTGCTGGCTCGGGGCCGCAACTGGCTGCTCTTCGCGCTGCGTACCGGCCGTGATACCGTTATCATCACCACTGTTTATCTGCTGTTCGCCCGGCTGCACACCGAGCACGCGGCGCTGCATCTGGCTTTGGTCAATGTGGCGGCGTACAGCGTGTTCGTTGTGCTGCTCGCGGTGCTTTTGTGGCGCATCGTCAAGGCCGATAACATTTCTAATCGTATATGAATCCTGAAAATAAACTCTGCGTCATTACCAATATCGGCAGCCATTACCGCTATCCCGTCTTCAACGCGATATACCGAACATTCGCGTGCCACTTTTATCTGGGCAATCGGGTCGGAACGCCCATCAAGACGTTCGATTATCGTACGCTGGGCGGCTACCGTGGCACGCTGACCAACATCTATTTCGGTCCGTTCTACTGGCAGCGAGGATCCGTCGGACTTGTCTTCAAACCTTACCGTTATTATATCCTCGACGGCGAACCGTTCTGCTTCTCGTCGTGGATGATTCTGCTGCTGGCCAAACTCGCGGGCAAGCAAACCATCGCCTGGACGCACGGCTGGTACGGTCGCGAAACACCCATCAAACGTGTGGTCAAAAAACTGTTCTATGGCTTGCATTCGCGCCTGATGGTTTACAGCGAATATGCCATCGGCCTGATGGAACGCGAGGGGCTGCCGCGCCGCAAGATGTACTGCATTGCCAATTCGATGGACTCTGACAGCGCGCGCGCGATTCGCCACCGGCTCGTTCCGACCGACATTTATTGCCGGCACTTCGGCAACGATCATCCCACGATTATCTACTGCGGACGCATACAGCGCGCCAAGCGACTCGAAATGCTGGTCGACTGCGCGGCGATGCTCAAAACGGAAGGGCGCCCGGTCAACATCGTCTTCGTGGGCAAGGATGTCGAGGGCGTGGGTATCGAGGCGTACGCCGCCCGCCGGCACATGCAAAACCATGTATGGATGTACGGCCCCTGCTACGACGACCGGACGCTCGGCGAACTCTTTTACAATGCCTGCGCCTGCGTCTCGCCCGGCAATGTGGGGCTGACGGCCATTCACGCGCTGTCGTTCGGCTGCCCGGTCGTTACGCACGGCAACTTTCCTTATCAAGGCCCCGAGTTCGAAGCCATTCGGCCCGGCATCACCGGCTCGTTCTTCGAACAGGGCAGCGTGCAAAGTATGAAGCACGAAATAGAACACTGGATGGCGGTCGACCCGGTTGAACGCGAAGAGATACGACGGCGAGCTTTCGAAGAGATCGACCGCAAATGGAACATCCGCCATCAGATTGCCGTCATCGGGCAGGTGCTTGCCGACATGGAATCTTAAAACAACGAAACAATGATGAAACAGCAGACGGAAATACACAGGCAGCTGCGCGCCTTTCTCAGAAAAAGGCTACTCGACGTGCTGGGCACGTTCGCTACGCCCGCACCGGGCATTCATATCCTGAACGGTCATCGGGTAGAGGACGAGTGCGAGCCCGACACCTTTGCGGCGTGCCTCGCGGCGCTGTCGCGGCACGTGACTTTCGTGCGAATAGAAGAGGCTGTTGAACTGATCGAAAAACGCGTGTGCCCCGATAAGCCGCTAGTGGCTTTTACCTTCGACGACGGCTATATGGAGTGTTACGACGTCTTCGCGCCGGTGCTGGAATCGTTTGGCGTCAACGCGCTGTTCTTCGTCAATCCGAATTATGTGGAAGGCGACGAGACTTATATCCGGCATTTCAACAGCCACATCGTGCTGACGCCCGGCAAGCAGCCCATGCGGTGGACGCACCTCGACGAGCTGGCCCGCCGCGGTCACATCATCGGCGCCCACACGATGGATCATTACATGATCAACACCGACGACGACGAGACGCTGCGCTACCAGATCGCCACTTGCAAAACCGTGATTGAAGAACGACTGCAGCGGCCTTGCGACTATTTCGCCTTTCCTTACGGCCGCCTCACGCACGCTAACCGACGTTCCATCGATATGGCCTGCCGAACATATCGGCACGTTTTCTCGCAATCGGATTACAAACACTATTTCTCGTTCGATGGAAAGGTGATCAATCGCCGCCATTTCGAACCGTTCTGGCCCATCAATCACATCGAATACTTTCTAAGTTGTCATAAAACCTACTCATGAAACGACTGCTGCAAATCAACATCACGGCTAACTGGGGATCGCA
Source organism: uncultured Prevotella sp. (assembly GCA_963515815.1). Taxonomy (GTDB): domain Bacteria; phylum Bacteroidota; class Bacteroidia; order Bacteroidales; family Bacteroidaceae; genus Prevotella. The sequence goes on along the minus strand of CAUQAO010000050.1, from coordinate 9,390 downwards.
CGGAAAAATAGCCGAGGGCATCGGACATATGGTGCTGGCCCGTGGGTGGGAGAGCCATATCGCTTATGGCAGATGGGCCAACCCCAGTGAATCGCAATTGTACCGTATCGGCAGTTCGATGGACGAGGTGATGCACGGCGTCGGCTCGCGGCTCTTCGACAACCACGGACTGATGTCGCGCGGCGCTACCCGTCGGCTGGTACGATACATCGATGCGCTGCAGCCCGACATCATCCACCTGCATAATATTCATGGCTATTATCTCAACTATCCGCTACTGTTCGCTTATCTGGCGGCCCGCGGCACGCCCGTTGTCTGGACGCTGCACGATTGCTGGTCGTTTACCGGCCACTGCGCGCATTACATGTTTGTGGGCTGCCGGCAGTGGGAAACGCATTGTCGGCATTGTCTGCAGCCGAATGCCTATCCGAAGAGTCTGTGGGCCGATCGTTCTTACCGGAACTTCGAAAAGAAGCGGGCGGCGTTTCTCTCTGTGCCCCGTCTTACGCTTGTACCCGTGAGCCGATGGCTCGAGGGCGAGCTGCAGCGATCGTTCTTCGGCCGTACGCCCATTCGTCGAATCTACAACGGAATCGATGTCGACGTGTTCCGGCCGCAGGGGCATACCGAACAAATTCGCGGAAGGTATGGCATATCCGCCGATCGTAAAATAGTGCTGGGCGTGGCCTCTAACTGGTACCGTAAAGGGCTGGACGATTTTGTGCGCCTTGCGCCGCTCTTGCCCTCCGAAAGCTGTATCGTGCTCGTAGGTTTGAACGAAAAAGAAATGCGAATGGCCGAAAAAGCGGGCATCGTGGGCATTCGGCGCACTGACGATACGGCCGAACTGGCGGCCCTCTATTCGACCGCCGACGTTTACTTCAATCCGACGTGGGAAGAGACGTTCGGACTGACCAACCTCGAGGCCATGGCCTGCGGAACGCCCGCAATTACTTACCGCACGGGCGGTAGTGCAGAGACCGTAGGACCCGGCACCGGTTACGTTGTAGAAAAAGGTGATGTGCTGGACGCGGCCGAAAAAATAAGAGAGATTCTGCTGAAACCGGCCGCCGACGTTTCGGATGTTTGCCGCTGGCATGTACTCGAACGCTTCGATAAGCACGAACGATTTTCGGCGTACTACGATCTGTATACCGAACTGTTGAGTCGGCTTTAAATGACGTCGGTATTGGGTTAGCGAAGCAGTTTGCGCGGCTTGTATTCGAACACTTTATAGAAAAACTTCAGGCAAATCAGTAGCGGATGCGTCCAGATGCCATTTTCGCGGCACGCCCGTGTCACTTCGCGCAGCAGTGTGATTCGGCTGCGCAAGTTTTTTGTGCTCGCTCCGCCGATGCGCATCGTTACGAAGTCTTTTTTCAGGTATAGCGCCTTGAGTCGATATTTTCTGAACAATCGCACCATCATTTCGAAGTCGGCCCCGATGGCGTAGTCGGTTTTGTAGTACCCTGCCCGACGGTAAACTTCGCTGCGAACGTAGAACGACGGATGAGCCGGCATGAAGCCGAAACGCAACCAAAATGGATGGAACAGGGCCGACGAATAATAGCGCACGCATTTGTCGGGGGTACCGTTTCTGATGAAGTGAACGTCGCCGTACACGGCCTCGATCGAGTTGTTGTTCGCGAAGCAGGCCGCCAGCTGCGCCACCACATCCATCGAGGTGAAATAATCGTCGGAGTTGAGTATGCCCACAATCTCTCCCGAAGCCATCTGCAGGCCCTTGTTCATAGCGTCGTAAATGCCCCGGTCTTTTTCCGAAACCCATTTGAGCCGCTCACCGAATTGTGGTTCGTACCGACGAATCGTGTCCAGGGTATTGTCTGTCGAGCCGCCGTCGACGATAATGTATTCGATATCCGGGTATGTTTGAAGAATAACCGACCGCAAGGTGTCGGAAAGTGTTTTTCCGCTATTATAGGTTGCTGTGACGATAGAAACTTTCATTGTTTTGTTTTAGAAAATAAACTGCGTTTAGGTCGAAATATTGTATGCCGATGTTCGAAAACCGATTTTTAAAATCGCTGTTATACAATTTTTTTTTGTGTCGGCGGTTATTTATACACACCATACTTACGAAATGAAAAGACTGACCGATCTGATTCTCTCGGCTGTGTGCCTCGTTGTATTTTCGCCGCTCATTTTGCTGTGCGCCGTTGCCATCTGTCTGGTCAACGGCTTTCCGGTTATTTACCGGCAAGAGCGGGTGGGGCGGCACGGCCTGCCTTTTTTTATTTATAAATTCCGCACCATGCGTGTCGATGCCGAAGAGAACGGCCCGATGATGCTCGAAACAGAGGGCGACAGCCGGCTTACGCGCGTGGGCAAATTTCTGCGTGAGCACCACCTCGACGAGCTGCCGCAGCTCTGGAATGTCTTGAAGGGCGATATGGCCTTTGTCGGTCCGCGTCCCGAGCGCCGGTTTTACATCGACCGCATTATGCGCCGCGACCCGCGCTACCCGCTGCTTTATCAACTCCGGCCGGGCGTTACGTCGTACGCCACGCTTTACAACGGTTATACCGACACGATCGAGAAAATGGTAAAGCGGCTCGAACTCGACCTTTATTATCTTGAGCACCGATCGTGGTGGCTCGACGCCCGAATCCTTTTCAACACATTCGTGCATATTGTCGTGGGAAAGAAGTTCTGAAGTGTCGGCAGAATATTCTGTCGGGACAAAATGACCTCCGGAAGGGCGCCAGAATATTCTGTTTTGGCAAAACGATCTCCGGAAATGGAAATAGAATATTCTGTCGGGGCAAAACGATCTCCGGAAATGGAAATAGAATATTCTGTCGGGGCAAAATGATCTCCGGAAATGGAAACAGAATATTCTGTCGGGACAAAATGACTTCCGGAAATGGAAACAGAATATTCTGTCGGGGCAAAATGAACTCGGGAAGTGGAAACAGAATATTCTGTCGAGGCAAAAACGAACTTGTTTAGCAGTTTTGTCTATGGACGAGGACCTAAAATCTGACCAGGTATATGCGGTAGCTTTTGTTGATGAGTATCAGGCGTGCGCCGTCGAGGCGTTCGATTTTGAATCGTTCGGTCGGCATGTTGATGCCGTAAGGCGCCAGTTGCGAGGTGTCTTTCAGCGGTTCGTCTCCCTCGTCGCGGTTGTACAGATGGGGTTCTGAGAGGATCAGGCTGTCTGTGCGCTGTTCGAAGCGAAGCAAGCAGGTACTGTACAGGTTGTCGCGGTCTCTGATCTCTAACAATTTATTTTGGAACGACCAGAAGAGGCGCTTTTGTGCCAGGTCGCCGCTGGCGTTGGTCGCAAGCGTGTCGATGGTTTCGAGGTGCCAGTAGCCGTCGAGCTTTCCATTGGGCGATGTTTCGAGCTCACAGGCAGCGAACAGCCCAACGATGAATAGCGAAATGAATAGCGAGTTGATTTGTTTCATTGTTTGTGTCAGAGTTTTAATAATCCGCTTTTGCTTATTTTCAGTTGCAGCCCGTAGCTTCGTCCCAGGATCGATCCGAAGTCGGCGGCGCAGCTTCCTGTTATCTTCCAGTTGTTCTGCAGCCGGTACGCAGCTTCTACCATCAAGCTCACGTTGTGTCGTTTGCGGGTGTAAGGTTCGGGATAGGTTCCCAGCCCTTCTTGCCAGGTGGCCAGCAGGCGGTAAGCGAGCCGTTCGGAGGGCTGCCCGGCCAGTCCCAGGTGCAGGGCAGTGAAGCGGTTGTTACGCACCTCTATCTTGCCGTTGTCGTTGTACAGCGGCGAGCGGTAGAGCGGGTTGCCCATCACTTGGCCCCAGTGTTGCCATCCGGGGTAGATGTAGTGGTTGTAATAATCGTCTACGCCGCCGATGTGGTCGGCAATGTTTTTGGTGTGGTCGTGATAGATGGGGCCGCTCTGGTATTTGCTGTACACATATTCTACGACGATGTCGCGCAGCCACCGCCCGTATTTCATGTTCAGTTCGGTGCCCAGCATCATGTCCTTGAAATCGTAGAGCAAGTAGCGTCGACGCTGTTTCTGGCTCCACGCGTCGCCGGTGCCGTAGCCGTCGTAGTCGACGAAAAGCATGGCCGAATGGTCTTCGAAAAATTTATCGCCGTACAGCCGAATCGTCCAATTGTCGGCATCGTAGTTCAGCCGAAACATCCAGGACCCGAGCTGATTGCCCGACACGTTTTGGTAGGTGGTTTCGCCCGTATCGGCTCCGCCCGGTATCAGCGCGTCGATCATGCCCCGCAGTCCGCCTTTCCCAACCGATGGCACGAGTTTTCCTTCGGCGTTGGGCACATAACTCGTTCCGCCGAATTCGGCTGCCATCTCCAACCCGAGTTCGAGCGAGAGGGGCATAAAGCGGTCGGGATTGCCGATCATCAGATAGCCCGCCTTGCTGTGGTAGAGCGATGCTTCGGTGTGCTTCGATCGGCTGCCGGTAAACTGTCGCTGCCAGTTGTCGTCGGTTTTCCGTCCGTAAGCCACGTGCCCTTTCAGGTGCAGAAAGCCTCGGCCGAAAGGCAACGTCCAGTAATCGGGCAGCGCTAGCCTTACCTGCGGCACTGGCCGCGCGTTGATGCCCAATGTCTGCGATCCGCTACTCAGGCTGTTGTTTTTCAGTTGCATCGGATATTCTTTGCTGCCCACCGATAGCACGCCATGCAGCCAACGTGCCTCAAGGAATGCCTGCTGAACAATGGCCCGCGCGGTGTGATGATAGGTGAGTGCCACGTCTATTCCGTAACCGATGGCCCAGCGGCGCACCGAGTCGACCGATAGCGGGCGGATGATCGAGGCGCGCAGGTAGCCGTTGTTTCGCTCCAGCGAACTTAGTCCGTACCTGTTGGCATGCAGCCACAGCGGCGTATGGTTATTGGCCACCGAAGCTTCGATCTCGGCGCCGTAGTATACGTCTCTTGTCAATTCGAGCTTCGACGAACCGTCGGAATCGGTCCATGTCTGTGCCGAGACTGCCGTCGAGGCGGTCAGCAAAACGAGGATCAGCGATAATGTTTTTCGTTTCATATTTGATACAACGTCTTTCATCCTTTTTTATTATATCCTGCTCGCCGAAGTTGCGCACCTTCGGGCTGTTTGTACGGGCACAGCATTGGCTTTCCGTCATTTTTCCGTATCTTTGCAACCACCGATCAGCAGGTTTCGTATGGAAAAAATGAAGAGAAAGTTATTGGGAATGACGCTCGCCGAACTCAGACAAACGGCGCTGTCGTTGGGCATGCCGGCCTTTGCGGGCAGCCAATTGGCTCAGTGGCTTTATCGGCGGCATGCGATGAACATCGACCAGATGACCAACATTTCGAAAGCCCATCGCGAACGCCTGAACGAACAGTACGAGATAGGTTGCAGAAAGCCTGTTGACGCACAGTATTCTAAAGACGGTACCATAAAATATCTGTTCCCGACCGAGGACGGAAAGTTTGTCGAGACGGTTTATATTCCCGACAACGACCGGGCTACGCTGTGCGTGTCGTGCCAAGTGGGATGCAAAATGAACTGTCTGTTTTGTCAGACTGGTAAACAGGGCTTCGAAGGTAACCTGACGTGTGCCGATATTCTGAATCAGATCTATTCGTTGCCCGAACGCGACAAGCTGACCAATATCGTGTTCATGGGGCAGGGCGAACCGATGGATAACCTGGACAATGTGTTGCGAACAACACAGATATTGACGGCTACTGACGGCTATGCGTGGAGTCCGAAACGTATCACGGTGAGCAGCATCGGCGTGAAAAACAAACTTCAGCGATTCTTGGACGAGAGCGAATGCCATATGGCCATCAGTCTGCATTCGCCCCTTCACGAGCAGCGCAGCGAACTGATGCCGGCCGAGCGAAGCATGTCGATTCGCGATATCGTAGCGCTACTGCGCCAGTATGATTTCTCGCATCAGCGTCGGCTGTCGTTCGAGTATATCGTTTTCGGCGGTGTAAACGATTCGGTTTCGCATGCAAAAGAAATAATCAAATTGCTGCACGGTCTCGAGTGCCGTATCAATCTGATCCGCTTCCATCCCATTCCGAATGTTCCGCTGCATGGCGCCGACGACCGTACGATGGAGATGTTCAGAGACTACCTCACGTCGCAGGGTATCTTTACGACGATACGTGCGAGCCGTGGGCAGGATATATTTGCAGCTTGCGGACTGTTAAGTACGGCTAAAAAACAAGTTCATGAAACGGTATAGCATCATCATTATCGGCGTGCTGTTATTGCTTCTCGCAGCTTGCCGACAATCGTCGGTTCCGCTTCCGGTTAGTCAGGGCCAACCCTATGAAGTGTGCGTGGCGGGCGATGCAGACAGCGCGATGTACGGTGTGTTGTCGGCGCCGATGGAGGGCCTGCCGCAACCCGAACCGATGTTTGATGTACGGTGTATCGATTCGCTCCGCTTCGAAAGCAAGATGCGCCTGTTGCGCAATTTATTGGTCGTTCGAATCGATTCGAACAGGAAAAACGCTGTTACTCTTCGTTACGAACAAAATCGTTACGCGCATCCGCAAATGATCGTGTATATCGAAGCCGGTTCGGCGAACGAGTTGAAAACCTATGCACAGAAACGGAAAGAGCAGATCAGACAGCTGTTCGAATTGCACGAATACGATAATGCCATAGTGTCTTTGGCAAGGCGGAACAATCCGCAGGCAGAACGGATGATTGCCGAAATGTTCGGATACAAAATGCTTGTTCCTGCCGATATGACTTCGCATCGATGCGGAAAAGATTTTATCTGGCTGTCGAACAATGCGACGCAAGGCTTGCAAAATCTGTGCATTTACAAGTTAAAAGGAATTGCAGAGCCGAGCATTTTCCGGACAGACAGCGTACTGCGTGCCAATATCAAAGGCGAAACCGACGATATGTATATGCGAACGGTTGCCCGAAGCACAACAGATCGGGTTCTGACCTATCGGCAGCGCCGATACCGCTTGCAGCGAGGATTGTGGGAGATGGAAGGCGATGCGATGGGCGGTCCGTTCGTTAGACGATTCATAGCCGATAGCATCAAGGACGAAACGTTGGTAGTAGAGGCTTTCGTCTATGCCCCCGAAATGAAAAAACGCAATAAACTGCGACAGATAGAAGCGGTTTTGTTGACGGTAAAACATATTTAAACTCAAATTATATGAATAATCGAAAAATTCGTGTTGCAATAACACATGGCGATACAAACGGTATCGGATACGAACTTATTTTTAAAACATTTGCCGTGCCTGAGATGTTGGAGCTGTGTACGCCCATCGTCTACGGATCGCCGAAAATAGCGGCTTATCATCGCAAGGCATTAGGCATGCAGGCCAACTTCAGTATCATCAATACGGCCGACGAGGCGCAAGAGGGGCGGATCAATCTGCTGACTTGTTTCGACGACGAGGTGAAAGTCGACATCGGTGTCAGTACCGAAGAGTCGGCGCAGGCTGCCGTACGGGCCTTAGACCGCGCCATGACCGATTATAGAGAAGGGCTTTATGACGTGTTGGTGTCGGCGCCGATCTGTGCCGGCAATATCAAAGTGGGCCATCTGGCATTTAAAAATCTGGCCAATTATCTGCAAACTTGTTTCGGAGAGGGTAGAGAAGCCCTGACCGTCTTTACGAACGACTTTATGCGGGTAGCGTTGGTGGGCAACGACCTGTCGATAAAAGAAGCCATCAACAGCGTGACCGAAGCGCACATCATCGGCAAGGCAACCACACTGTTTCAGGCAATCAAGCGCGATTTCCGAATCACGGATCCGCGTATCGCCGTACTCTCGCTCAATCCGAAGGTCGATGGCGACGAAGAGAAAAATATCATCGCTCCGGCCGTGGCCAAACTGTACGAGGCCGGCGTAAATGCTTTCGGTCCTTATGTTGTCGAGGATTTTTTCGGTACCGATCAGTACAATTCTTTCGACGCGGTGTTGGCGATGTACTACGATCAGGCCATTCTGCCATTCAGAACATTGACTTTAGAAGACGGTGTGTGCTCCATCGTCAATCTGCCTTTGGTATGCACTGCGACGAACTGCGGCCCCGAATTTTCGAAAGCCGGCCGAGGAATCGCCGACGAAAGTGCGTTCAGGCAGGCCATCTATTTGGCAATAGACACTTATCGCAATAGGATAATGTATGACGAACCGATGGCGAATCCGTTGCCGAAACTTTATCACGAACGGCGCGAAGAACGTGACAAGAGTCGATTCAATACACCGAAACAACGCCAGGAAAAGGGCGCGTAAACAGGTCAAGAAACATGAAGAAGAAATACCAGAACGGCTTTTTTATTTTTGGCATAGCCGTTCTGATGGTCATGGTTACGCAACTCGATTTTGCCGAAGTATGGGTGGGCTTGCGGCATGCCGGTTACTGGTTCTTCGCCATCGTTGCCTTGTGGGCTTTCCTGTACATTTTCAATACATGGTCGTGGTATCTGATTATCCGTAGCAGCGAATCGGACAGCGCGCCCGCAAAGCGTGTAGGCTTCTGGTGGCTTTACAAGATTACGGTGTCGGGGTTTGCGCTCAATTATGCTACGCCTGGTGGATTGATGGGAGGCGAACCTTACCGAATGATGGAGCTGGCACCGAGGATCGGTGCCGAGCGGGCCTCGTCGTCGGTTATTCTTTATGTCATGACGCACATCTTCAGTCATTTTTGCTTTTGGTTGCTCTGCATCTTCCTGTACATACTCACACGGCCCGTCAGCTTGTTCATGGCACTGCTGCTGACAGCGATAGGAGCCTTTTGCGTGCTCGGGTTATGGTTCTTCATGGCGGGATACCGAAAGGGATTGGCCGTGCGCATCATGAACACTTTGCGCCGCATACCTTATATTAAACGCTGGGCAAAGCCCTTCGTAGCCCAACACCGTCAACAGCTCGACACGATAGATGCCCAGATTGCGGCGTTGCATCGGCAGAACAAGAGAACATTCGTAGCCGCCGTAGCATTAGAGATAGCCTGCAGATTCTGCTCGGCATTCGAGGTGTTCTTCATCCTTCTGGTTTTGATGCCGCAGGTCAGTTACCTGTCGTGCGTGCTCATCATTGCTTTTACTACACTGTTTGCCAACCTGCTGTTCTTCATGCCGCTGCAATTAGGCGGTCGCGAGGGTGGTTTTTTAATGTCGGTGTCGGGATTGGGTATGACGGCCAGTGCAGGCATCTTCGTTGCATTGCTCGTTCGGCTGCGCGAACTGATTTGGACCGGTATCGGCTTGCTGTTGATCAAAATTCATCGCCAAAAAGACGAAATTTTCCCGCAACATTTGGTCCATTAAGGTTTATTGCATATCTTTGCCGGCGTAAATTCAGTGTGTAAAGTGCACGATATATAAAGGTAAGAACAACGATGAACGAAAATCTTTATTTTTCTGCAAAAAAGGCGGTAGATTATTTGGCAGTT
>CAUQAO010000049.1:0-15768 GCA_963515815.1 uncultured Prevotella sp. | reverse complement strand
GTGGGCAAATTCGAGTAAACGAACTGTTTTACACCAAAAACAGTGGGAAAATTCGAGTAAACGAACTGTTTTACACCAAAAACAGTAGGAAAATTCGAGTAAACGAACTGTTTTAGTCCGAAAAGACATTGCTGACGTTAACCCCTTTCAAAAGGGGTTAACGAAATATATTTATGATGTTTACCTTTTTCGAAAAAGGTTAACAGAAAACATTATTTTTGTTTACCATCTTTGAAAAAGGTTAACGGAAAATATTTTTGTTGTTTACCCTTTTTAAAAGGGGTTAACGTCAGCCATGGCGGAGGGGAGAAAAAACATTCGGGAAGTCGAAAAAACAAGTTGTTTTCCGTTCCGCCGAGCTCGTGCAGCCGTTTTTCCCATGGCTTTTCCGTTCCACCGAGCTCGCGCAGCCGTTTTTCCCATGGCTTTTCCGTTCCGCCGAGCTCGCGCAGGGAAAAAAGGTGGAAGAACCCGACGTGCAACAGCCGAAAGGCAAAGTTTGGGCCACGCAGAAGGGCGTTTTACAAACATTTGAGCTAAATTTGTGCTCGCTATCGAAAATTTTCCCGCAGTCACCGCCCACCAACGACGAACGGAGGGGGAGAAACGCGCAAAACATTCGGAAATAAACTTGAAGATCTATGAAGACTTTCTTTCTTTTATACCTGTCGCTCTGCCTTTCCGCTTTCAACGTCAAAGCGCAGAATCCGCAAGCGTACAGCGCCGAGATATCGAACCTGCATGTGCAGAGCATCGTGCAAGACAGCATCGGCTATATATGGATGGCTACGGCCCGCGGACTGAACCGGATCGACGCTTATCGTAAGCCGGCGTTCTACTTCAAAACTTCGGCCGAAACGTCGCTCTACAACGACAACATCTACAAGCTGCACGTAGGGCGCGGGGGCGAGCTGATTGCCATGACGCGATGGGGGGTGAATGTTTACGATGGGCGTACCAACAGCTTTAAACGCATAGAGGACACGAACCTGTACATGTCGTACACCTGCGCCGAAGAGGGGCACGACGGAAAGATATGGCTGGGCCTGGCGCAACCGAAACAACTGTCGTATATCGATTCGGCACGGCAGCGGTGCCACAACATCGGGGTGGCCGAACTGTCGGAAAGCGTTTCGGCTATCTGCTGCGACGACCGGGGCATGCTCTGGCTCACGTTAGACCGGGGGCAGGGCGTGGCGGTCTTCAATCCCGCAACCCGAACCATTCAGTACCGCAACAAACAACTGGCAGGCGTGCTGCGGACGCACCGGCGTGACCGGCTCTACGCACTGACGACCGATGGGCGCTTCGTGCTGATGAACAGTATCACGCGGCAGATAGAGAAAGTGATTCTGCAGACGGCGCAGAACATCGAACTGATGAACGTAACGGCCGACGGACGGCTCTACTTCTTGACGCACGACATGAACCTGTATCTGTACGACCTGCAAACGCAGCGCTTCGACATTCGCGAGATCAAGGGCGTGGACAACATCTATAATATCACGTCGCTGCTGGTAGACAAGCAGTCGAACATCTGGATCGGCACGTTCGAAGAGGGCTATCTGTTCGTTCCGGTCGAGAAACATACCTTCGACATCGACTACAGCCTGGCCCGACACTTCAGAAACGAGTTCGTAACCTACCTCACAAGCGACGGCAAAGACCGCATCTGGATCGCGACGCGCCACAACGGACTGCACGAATACAACCGCAGAACCGACACCGACAAGATTATCCTGAACCTGCATCTTACCAGCGAAGAGGCAGCCATCGCCTGCTGTTTACACGACTCGCAGCAGCGCCTGTGGGTGGCCACCATCAATGCGCTGTACTGCTACGATACGCGGCAGGGCACACGGCTCATGGCCACGTACCCCAAGATACGCAAGTCGCGCTACGTAACCGAAGACCGGCAAGGCAACATCTGGGTGATATGCGAGGGGTACGGCGCCGTGTGGATGCTGGCAAACGGACGGCAGGAGGGGTTTGTCAGGCCATTTGCCAAAACCCTTTCGTACGATGCCAGCATCACGTATCTTACACAGCTGCGCTCGGGGCAGTACATGCTGGCAGCGTACAACGACAACGTATACAGGGCCGAACTGGACGGCAGGCTGACACCGATGCCGCAAAGCTCGCCCGAGATGGCTTCGTTTCTGCATTCGGTCATCTACATTTACGAAGATTCGGACGGCATTCTGTGGCTGGGCACCTACGGAAGCGGACTGATGCGGTACGACAGCCGACGAAACCGTGTGAAGATCTATACCATGGCCGACGGGCTGCCCAGCAACGATATCCTGTCGATTACGGAAGACCGGCAGAGCCGCACCATCTGGCTGAGTACGTCGTACGGACTGGCCAAGCTGCAGAACAACACGTTCACAAATTACTTTACGCAGAACGGACTGCTGGGCAACCAATACCACGAACGGTCGCTCTTCGTACGCAACGGCATCCTGTACTTTACCGGCAACCACGGCATCACGTCATTCTCGCCCCGCAAAGTAAACATTCGGCAAGAGGCTATTCCGCTCATCATCGAGAGCCTGACCACCGACAAAAACACTTACTACACGGCTCAGCCGACAAAAACCATCAAGCTGGGCTATCGCGAAAATTCTTTCAGCATCTCGTTCCAGGGCTTCGACTACACTTCGGCCAACAGTCTGCGGTACAGTTACAGGCTCGAAGGCTACGACAAAGAGTGGAGCCTGCCCTCGAGCACGCACACCATAAGGTACACCGACCTGCCGCCCGGCCGGTACACCCTGAAGGTGAAAGTGGCCAACAATACCGACCGATGGTCGGAACAGGTACAAAGTCTCGAAATCGTTATCAAGCCGGCACCCTGGAAAACATGGTGGGCCGTGCTGCTGTACATCATCGTGGGGGCTTACCTTACCTACCGGGCCATCAGGTTCTACATCCGTTACCAGGTAGACCAGGAGAAGATCAAACTCTCGGACATCACACTGGCCAAAGAGCGGGAACTGAACCAGGCCAAGATCAACTTCTTCGAAAACGTATCGCACGAACTGCGAACGCCGCTCGGACTGATCTACGGACCGTATTGCGAACTGGTAAAACAGGATAAATTCAACCCCAAACACAACGAATACCTGGCCCTGATGGGCGACAATATCGAAAGGCTGATCACGCTCGTCGAACAGCTGCTCAAGTTCTCGCATCTCGACAGCGAGGTACTCTCGTTGGCCGTGGTACGCACAGACGTCGTTGCCGTGATTCGAAAAATAGTAGAACGCTTCAAGAGCTTCAACCGCGAAAAACATATCCGTACGTCGATTCAAACCACGCAAGACGCCATCTACATGCTCATCGACGAAGACAAGATAGACAAAATACTCTCGAACCTCCTCTCCAACGCCTTCAAGTACACCACGTCCGAGGGGCGCATCGATGTGTCGATCTCGACGCTGACGGCGAAGCAAGTCAAAGAACGGTTCGGCACGAAAACCGTACTCGACACCGATTATGCCGTGGTCGCCGTGAAAGACAGCGGACTGGGCATCGACGAATCGGAACTCGAGAAAATATTTACGCGTTTCTATCGCAGCAAAACCCAAGAAAACCTGTCGATAGGCGGAAGCGGCATCGGGCTGTACTACACCAAACGCCTCGTAGAAAAGCACAAGGGACTGATCAAAGCCGAACGAAACAGCAACGTGGGCACTACGTTCAGCTTCTGCCTGCCGCTCGACGAGTCGGTTTACGCGCCCGAAGAACTCGGCCGATTCGAAGCCGTAGAGGCCGGATCCGCAGCAAACCCCGAAACAGCGGAAATCACCGAAACCGAACCTGCTCTGCCCGCCCGCAAACAACCCACCGAAGAGCAACCAGAGGCGGCCGACAAACCCCTGCTGCTGATCGTAGAAGACGAGCCCAACCTGCAGCAGTTTCTCGACCACCTGCTCAGCCCGTACTACACCATACGCAAGGCCTTCGACGGCAACGAAGGTTTAGAGAAGGCCCGCGCCCTCATTCCCGACATCATCATCATGGACGTAATGATGCCCGTGATGAACGGCTACGTGCTGTGCAACACCCTGAAAAACGACATGCAGACCTGCCACATACCCGTGGTCATGCTCACGGCCAAAAGCAACATCGCCGAAAAGATAGAGGGCGTAAAGGCCGGAGCCGACATCTACCTGTCGAAACCGTTCAATCCCGATTACCTGGCCTCGATTCTGCAGAACATTCTGCAAAACCGCAAGCGCATGCAACACCTGCTGGCCGAGATGCCGCAAACCGCGGCAGAGCCGAACGAAAATACCGACCTGCAGATCAGCCAGCTCGACCGGAAAATGCTGACACGACTGGACGAGAAAATCCGGCAACAGCTCAGCGACTCGGAACTCTCGGTCGACGAGCTGGCCAGCGAACTGAACCTGAGCCGCAGCACGTTCTATCGCAAGATCAAGGGCCTGACCGGTTATTCGCCCAACGAATACGTGCGCCTTTACCGCATCAAACAGGCTACGCAGCTGATTCATTCAGACCGCTACACCTTGGCCGAGATCGCAGACATAACGGGCTTCGGCACCCAGTCGTATTTCTCGTCCATTTTCAAGAAACACCTCGGCATGACGCCCAGCGAGTACAGACAATCGTACAAAGAGAAGAGTCGACCCGATCCGGAATAAAAAATGGCGAGCAAATGGGGCGAAAAACATTTTTTGAGCCTCATTTGGTCACCATTTGGCGAGTAAAATAAATTTTTAGCTCCATCTGGTCGCCATTTAGCGAATAAAATAAATTTTTAGCCCCATCTGGTCGCCATTTAGCGAGTAAAATAAATTTTTAGCTCCATCTGGTCGCCATTTAGCGAGTAAAATAAATTTTTAGCCCCATCTGGTCGCCATTTAGCGAGTAAAATAAATTTTTAGTCCCATCTGGTCACCATTTGGTCAGAAAAAAAAGTTTTACCCATTTGGTCGCCAAATAAAATACCGGAATCCGATTTCAGACTCCGTCCCGCAATGACCGAATGAGCCTCCGAGGGCTATTTTTAAACCATTTACTTGCCCTTTTAACCGGTTCTTTATACCTTTGCAACGGTCGGAATTCAGCTCAGCATTCCTCTATAACTTGATTAAAGAAAGAGTTGAGACCGACCGTATATTCATTAATTTTTATCCGTCAAATAGTATGCGTTTTAAGATCCGATGTGCAATAGGCCTCTGCCTTGTTGCGATGAGTTTGCCAACCGAAGCAAAGACTTCTTTCCGTTTAACTCTGCCGTCAGACACGACGAAAAAGGAAGTAAAAAAGGAGCAAAAAGAAGATGCTGCCGCCAAAGACAGTACAGAAGCCAAGAAAAAAGATGTAAAAAAGAACGAATATGAAGAACTTTTGAAAAAGGGCGGAACAGAAAAGAGTGGGCTCTTTATCGTACGTCATATCGAGGATAAATGGTACTTCGAAGTGCCCGACACGCTGATAGGCCGCTATTTCTTGGCCGTTACACGCCTGACGGCCACCCCGCAGAACTTCGGCAAGTATGCAGGCGAAGAAATGAACGAAGCAACCGTCTACTTTGAAAAACGCGACGCCAAAACCATGTTGCTGCGCGCCTACGTGCTGTCGCAATCGGCCAACGAGAAAGACAACATCTCGAAAACACTCAAGGCATCGACCGTAGACCCCATCGTGGCCGCGTTCAAAATCATCGAAAAGAACAAAGACCCGCACATGAGCTTGATCGACGTAACATCGCTCTTCAAGACGGATAATAAAATCATGTCGTTCTCAGAAGGCAGCAACAAGGCCCTGAAACTCGGCGGCCTGATGTCCGACCGCACTTTTATCGACACGCTGAAAGTGTTTCCCATCAACATCGAGATCGTTACCACACGCACCTACGGCGCCTCGAGCGGCAGCAATGTGGCCGCCGCACAGACAGGATCTATTACCGTAGGACTGAATACCAGCTTCGTGCTGCTGCCCAAAACACCGATGCGCAAACGTCTTTGGGACGAGCGCGTAGGCTACTTCACCGACCGTATCACCTACTTCAGCGACGCCCAGCACAAGACAGACCGCGAACAGTTTATCGGACGCTTCAGATTAGAACCCAAAGACTACGAACGGTACAAACGCGGCGAACTGGTCGAACCCATCAAACCCATCGTGTTCTACATCGATCCCGCCACACCGAAAAAATGGATTCCGTACCTGATCAAAGGCATCAACGACTGGCAGGTAGCCTTCGAGGCAGCCGGATTCAAGAATGCCATCATCGGTAAAGAATGGCCCAAAGACAATCCCGACATGAGCCTCGACGACGCACGCTACAACGTGCTGCGCTATCTGCCGGCCGAAATAGAAAACGCCTACGGACCGCACATCGTCGACCCGCGAAGCGGCGAAACCATCGAGAGCCACATCTGCTGGTACCACAACGTCATGAATCTGCTCACAAAATGGTACGTTACACAATGCGGACCGCTCGACAAACGGGCACAGAAAATGAAATTCGACGATAAACTCATGGGGCAGCTCATCCGTTTCGTTTCGTCGCACGAAGTGGGCCACACGCTGGGCCTGCGCCATAACATGGGGGCCAGCCACGCCACACCCGTCGAAAAACTGCGCGACAAAGCCTGGGTCGAGAAGCACGGGCATACGGCCTCGATCATGGATTACGCCCGGTTCAACTACGTAGCACAGCCCGAAGACGGAATCGGCGAACGGGGTCTCTTCCCGCGCATCAACGACTACGACAAGTGGGCCATCAAGTGGGGCTACCAGTATCGGCCCGAATTTAAAGACGAATTCGACGAGAAAGAAGCGCTCATGACCGAAACCACCAAAGTACTCAAAAGCAATCCCAGACTCTGGTTCAGCGGCGAAGGGCGCGACGAAGATCCGCGCTCGCAAACCGAAGACCTGGGCGACAACAACGTAAAGGCATCCGACTATGGTATCAAAAACCTACAACGCGTCATCGCCCATCTACCTGGATGGACCAAGCAGCCCAACGATCAGCACGAAGACCTCGAAGAATTGTACGGAAGCGTGAGAGATCAGTTCCGCAGATACACCTACCACGTGCTGAAAAACGTAGGAGCCAGATACCTGAACAATATGCCCGGAACAAAACCCGTAGAAACCGTGCCCGCCGAACGGCAAAAAGAAGCGGTCGACTTTCTTGGGCGGCAACTGTTCGACGCACCGCTATGGCTCTACCCCAATCACCTGAACGAGATCACCGGCTCAGACCCGATCGCCGCTATCGGCAACGAACAGAACCGCGTGCTCAATTCGCTCATGTCGGCAAGCACCCTGGGCAAAATCTACAACAACTCGTTCGGCAATCCCAAGGCCTATCAGTTGCCCGACTACCTAAACGACATCTTCAGCGCAGTATGGAAACCACTCGACAACCCGTCGGAAATCAAAAATACTACTCGGCGAGCACTCGAACGTTCTTTTGTCGGCAACATCAACAACCTGCTCAACCCGAAACAGGACAATAAACAATCCTCAGACTTGGCTTCGCTCCTCAGCTCGCTTTTCGGCGGCGGATCGTCGACCGCAAACAGCGATGCCATGCTTTACATCCAGCAGCTGTTAGACAAGATCGAAGAACACTGCAAAACCCAACAAGCCGCCAGCTCGGGCATCAACGCCCTGCACTACCAAGACTTGCTACGGCAAACCAAGCTGATAAAAGATCGGTTAACAACTGCAAAGTAATCATTGCTGTGAGGTAAAAATAATTTTTCCGTGCTTCTGAACACTTCAGCGAGTCCAAAAACTCATTTTAAGCGTCATTGCGTGGCGCAATGAGATCAAAAGTTTTTTAACTATTGTCGAATGACGGATAAGAAGAAAGTCAGACTTCTAATTAATTTCACCGGACAACAATAATTTCCTACCTGTACCGGGAGCGACGGGAGAAAGAAAAAAACGAGGACCATCCGATATTTTTCGGACAGTCCTCGTTTCAGTATGATCGGTAGCTCGGGTTTTCGAGCCGTTCGATATTCTCCGATTGTCTATTCGCTGAAGTCGAGCACATTTTTGCGGTTGGCTTCCATGCGCTCATACTCTTCTTTCGATCCGACAATAATCTTATCCCACTGGCGCAAACCGGTTCCGGCAGGGATCAGGTGACCGCAAATCACATTCTCCTTCATTCCCTCCAAGCGGTCTACCTTTCCGCGGATGGCAGCTTCGTTGAGCACCTTTGTCGTTTCTTGGAACGATGCGGCGCTCATAAAGCTCTTGGTTTGTAGCGCAGCGCGCGTAATGCCCTGCAGTATCTGAGTAGAAGTTGCAGGTACGGCATCACGTACTTGTACCAAGCGCAGGTCGCGCCGTTTGAGCAGCGAATTTTCGTCGCGCAGCTTGCGGGCAGTTACAATTTGTCCGGGCCGCATGTTCTCGCTATCGCCAGCGTCGGTCACGACTTTCTTGCCCCAGATACGATCGTTCTCTTCGGCAAAGTCGAGCTTGTCGACCAATTCTTGCTCAAGGAAGGTGGTATCGCCTGGCTCTTCGATCTGTACCTTGCGCATCATCTGCCGCACGATAATCTCGAAGTGCTTGTCGTTGATCTTTACGCCTTGCAAACGGTACACGTCTTGCACTTCGTTGACAATATACTCTTGAACAGCCGTCGGTCCTTTAATGGCCAAGATATCCTCGGGCGTGATAACACCGTCTGACAGTGGGGTTCCGGCGCGCACGGCATCGTGTTCCTGTACCAGTATTTGCTTGCTGAGCGAGACAAGGTATTTCTTCTGGTCGCCGCTTCGCGATGTGACGATGATCTCGCGGTTTCCGCGTTTTACCTTACCCATAGTTACTTCGCCATCGATTTCGGACACAACAGCGGGGTTCGACGGGTTGCGGGCCTCGAACAGCTCGGTAACACGGGGCAGACCTCCGGTAATATCACCGGCTCCGCCTACTGCACGCGGTATCTTCACCAGCGTTTCGCCGGTCTTGATGGTTGTACCGTTGTCTACAACCACGTGGCCGCCTACAGGGAAGTTATATGTTCCGAGCACCACACCGCTTTCGCCGACGATATCGCAGGACGGAACAAGCAACTTGTCTTTCGAGTCGGTAATGATTTTTTCCGTCAAGCCGGTTGTTTCGTCGGTCTCGGCATGGTATGTCTTGCCTTCAACGACGCCGTTGAATTTCAACACGCCGGCATACTCGGATACGATGACGGCATTGAACGGATCCCACTTCGCGATCAATTCACCTTTCTTGACGGTGTCGCCATGTGCATAATAAAGCGAGCTGCCGTAGGGTACGTTCAATGTGCTGAGTACGATGTTGGTGTTCGGATCGATGAATCGGATCTCGGCCAAACGGCTGACTACTTTCTGGCAGTTGACGTCGCCTTCACCGTCGTTCTCGACAAACGGCACAGTACGTAATTCATCGAACTCGATCTTACAGTCGTTCTTGGCTACGATACTTGCATTTGCTGCGGCATTACCGGCCACACCGCCGGCATGGAAAGTACGCAGAGTTAACTGTGTACCGGGTTCGCCGATGGCCTGTGCAGCAATAACACCCACGGCCTCGCCGCGCTGGACGATACGGGCTGTAGCCAGATTGCGACCGTAGCATTTCTTGCAAACGCCGTGCTTGCTCTCGCAGGTAAGCACAGAGCGAATCTCGACGCTCTCGATGGGCGATTCGTCTATCTGGCGCGCTTTCTCTTCGGTTATTTCTTCGCCTGCTGCAACGATCATTTCGCCGGTTGTCGGATGGATGATATCGTGTACCGATACGCGACCCAAGATGCGTTCGTAAAGTGTCGAAATTACTTCGTCGCCATTCTTCAGCGCCGTGCAGATCAGTCCGCGCAGAGTTCCACAGTCTTCTTCGGTGATGATCACGTCGTGCGAAACATCAACCAAGCGGCGGGTCAGGTAACCTGCGTCGGCGGTCTTCATAGCCGTGTCGGCAAGACCCTTACGAGCACCGTGAGACGAAATGAAATACTCGAGCACAGACATGCCTTCTTTGAAGTTCGACAGAATCGGGTTCTCGATAATTTGCTGCCCTTCGGCACCTGCTTTCTGGGGTTTCGCCATCAAACCACGCATACCCGAGAGTTGCTTAATCTGATCTTTAGAACCACGGGCTCCTGAATCGAGCATCATATAAACGGCATTGAATCCCTGGTCTGCATCAGTCATCTGCTTCAGCAGCACATCGCCCAACTCGTTGTTTACATGCGTCCATGCGTCAATCACCTGATTGTAACGTTCTGTGTCGGTAATGAATCCCATCTCGTAATTGGCCTTGATCTGATTGACCTCGGTCTGTCCTTTCTGCACGATTCCCACTTTTTCTTGGGGAATGATAATATCGTCGAGGTTAAACGACAAGCCTGCGACATAAGCCATGCGATAACCAAGGTTTTTGATACCGTCCAAGAACTCGCACGCGCGCGCCATACCTACGGTCTTGATAACGTCGGCAATGATTCCGCGCAGAGTTTTCTTAGAGATGATATCATTGAAGAAACCTACTTCTTCGGGAATGATTCCATTGACGATCACACGTCCAACGGAAGTTTCGACCACGCGATCTTGCAGTTTTCCGTCGACAAGATCTTTTACAAGAACCTGGATCGGAGCATGCAGATCGCACTTGCCTTCGTTGTAAGCAATAATCGCCTCTTCGGGACCGTAGAACCGAAGCCCCTGCCCTTTAGCTCCCGGACGCAGTTTAGTAATATAGTAGAGACCGAGCACCATATCTTGCGAAGGAACGGTGATCGGAGCACCATTGGCGGGATTCAAAACATTATGGCTTTGGAGCATCAGGATCTGTGCTTCGAGCACAGCCTCATTGCTCAAAGGGAGGTGTACGGCCATCTGGTCGCCATCGAAATCGGCATTGAACGCTGTACAAGCCAACGGATGCAACTGAATAGCCTTACCCTCGATCAGCTTCGGCTGAAAAGCCTGAATACCCAAGCGGTGAAGTGTTGGTGCACGGTTCAACAGCACAGGATGTCCTTTCATTACATTCTCCAAGATATCCCAGATAACAGGCTCGCGACGATCTACGATCTTCTTTGCACTCTTTACCGTCTTGACGATTCCACGCTCTATCAATTTACGTATAACGAATGGTTTGTACAACTCGGCAGCCATCAGCTTTGGAAGTCCGCATTCGCCCATCTTCAATTCTGGACCAACAACGATAACCGAACGAGCAGAATAATCGACGCGCTTACCGAGAAGATTCTGACGGAAACGACCGGCTTTACCTTTTAACGAATCCGATAAAGACTTTAACGGACGGTTGCTCTCACTCTTTACTGCGCTACTCTTACGAGAATTATCAAAGAGCGAGTCGACGGCTTCCTGCAACATACGTTTCTCATTACGAAGAATCACCTCTGGCGCCTTAATCTCAAGCAATCGCTTCAAACGGTTATTACGGATAATTACTCGACGATACAGATCGTTCAAATCGGATGTTGCAAAACGTCCGCCATCCAATGGTACAAGCGGACGAAGCTCTGGCGGAATAACCGGAATAATTTTCATAATCATCCACTCCGCCCTGTTGATATCTCGGCTGCTACGGAAAGCCTCTACTACCTGCAAACGTTTCAACGCTTCAGTCTTGCGTTGCTGACTGGAATCGTTATTGGCACGATCGCGCAATTCGTAAGAAATAGCATCTAGGTCTGTATTCATCAACAAATCATAAATAGCCTCTGCGCCCATCTTTGCAATAAACTTATTGGGATCGGCATCATCCAAGCGATCATTATTGGCATCTAACTGGTTGTCGATAATATTGATGTACTCCTCTTCTGTCAACAGGTCCAATTTGTGAGAGCCATTTACCTCAACGCCATCGGCATCCTTGCGACCTTCCAAGATACCCGGTTTTATCACAACATACTTTTCGTAGTAGATAACGGAATCGAGTTTCTTGGTTGGCATTCCTAATAGATAACCGATCTTGTTTGGCAGCGAACGAAAATACCAAATATGGGCAACAGGAACCACCAATTCAATATGGCCAGAACGTTCACGGCGTACTTTCTTTTCTGTTACCTCAACACCGCAACGATCACAAACAATTCCCTTATAACGGATACGCTTGTACTTTCCGCAGGCACATTCATAGTCTTTCGTCGGCCCAAAAATACGCTCACAGAACAATCCATCGCGTTCAGGCTTATATGTTCGATAATTGATGGTCTCCGGTTTAGTGATCTCGCCATACGAATTTTCTAGAACCTCTTCGGGAGAAGCCAAGCTAATGGTTATCTTCGTAAAATTATTCTTTACTTTTATATCTTTCTTAAAAGCCATGTCTTTTATCTTTATTGTGTGAAAACAATATATTCAAAACTTTAATCGAGTCTCACACTCAACCCAAGTCCACGCAATTCATGGAGAAGTACATTCAACGATTCTGGGATACCTGGAGTAGGCATTGCATCACCCTTGACTATCGCCTCGTAAGCCTTGCTACGGCCCACGGTATCATCCGATTTAATCGTCAATATCTCTTGAAGGATGTGGCTGGCACCGAATGCCTCAAGAGCCCAAACCTCCATCTCACCAAAACGCTGTCCACCAAACTGTGCCTTACCACCGAGAGGCTGCTGTGTGATTAATGAGTATGGACCAATAGAACGTGAATGCATCTTATCCTCAACCATGTGACCGAGTTTCAAGAAGTAAGTTACACCTACCGTTGCCGGTTGATCAAAACGCTGTCCCGTCTCACCATCGTAAAGATGAGTAGAACAGAGATGCGGTAATCCTGCCTTATCCGTCCACTCTGACAGATCATCAAGTTTCGCACCATCAAAGATCGGTGTAGCGAACTTTACATTTAACTCACGACCTGCGGCACCGAGAATAGCTTCAAAAATCTGCCCGAGATTCATACGAGAAGGCACACCTAAGGGGTTCAGCACCAAATCGACTGGACGCCCATCTTCTAAGAAAGGCATATCCTCCATACGAACTACTTTAGAGACAATACCTTTATTACCATGCCGACCTGCAAGTTTATCGCCAACATCAATCTTACGCTTCTTTGCGATATAAACTTTCGCCATTTGAAGTATACCCGAAGGTAATTCGTCACCGATAGAAATAGCAAACTTACGGCGTTTTAATTCCGCATCCAATAATTTATATTTGCGGATATAATTAACTATCAATGTTTGAATCATCTTGTTGATATGATCATCATTTGTCCAACCATTCGACTGAATACCATCATACTCAAGATTCTTCAGTGCCACAGCAGTAAAGTTACTACCTTTCGTAATAATCTCTACTCCAGTATAATCTTTCACTCCTTGCGATTTCTTATTCGCAGTCAAAGACAACAGCTTATCTATCAATATATCTTTCAAGTCGTTGTTCTTTGCTTCATACTCTTCGTCTATCTTAGCTAAAATAACCTTGTCTTGCTTTTTTGTTTCACGCGTTTTCACTGCACGTGTGAAGAGTTTCTTATCAATTACAGTTCCGCTTAACGAAGGGTTAGCTTTTAAGGAAGAATCTTTTACATCACCGGCCTTGTCACCGAAAATGGCTCGGAGTAACTTTTCTTCCGGTGAAGGATCACTCTCGCCTTTTGGTGATATCTTGCCTATTAAAATGTCGCCTGGCTCAACACGCGCACCAATACGGATAATACCGTTATCGTCAAGATCCTTAGTTGCTTCTTCACTTACATTAGGAATATCACTTGTAAATTCCTCCATTCCGCGTTTAGTCTCACGAACATCAAGTGAATACTCATCCACATGAACAGAAGTTAATACATCATCGCGAACTACACGCTCAGAAATAACAATAGCATCCTCGTAATTATATCCTTTCCAAGGCATATAAGCGACCAAAAGATTACGTCCAAGAGCAAGCTCTCCATTCTCGGTTGCATACCCTTCCGTCAGAATATCACCGACTTTTACACGTTGTCCTTTTACACAAATAGGACGCAGGTCAATTGTCATATTCTGGTTAGTACGCCGAAACTTCGGTATGCGATATTCTTTCAGAGCCGGTTCAAAACTAACGAATTCTTCTTCTTCGGTACGATCGTACAAAATACGAATAGTTGTAGCATCAACATATTCTACAACACCTTCGCCTTCTGCCGTTATCATTGTACGAGAGTCTTCGCAAACCTGTTTTTCAAGACCTGTTCCAACAATAGGGGCATCGTTGTGGAGCAGTGGAACTGCCTGACGCATCATATTACATCCCATCAATGCACGGTGACCATCATCATGCTCTAAGAAAGGAATTAAACCGGCAGATACAGATGCTATCTGTTGTGGAGAAACATCCATCAAATCAACCTGACCAGGCTCTACAACAGGATAATCTGCATCCTGACGGCATTTCACATAATCACGAATAAAACGGCCCTCTTTTGTTAAAGGAGCATTACCCTGACCTATGATCTTATCTTCTTCCTCTTCTGCTGTGATAAATACAATATCATCATTGTTCATATCAACCTTAGCATTCTTCACTGTACGATACGGAGTAACTATAAAACCAAGATCATTAATCTTCGCATATACGCAAAGAGAGGAAATAAGACCGATGTTCGGCCCTTCAGGACTCTCAATAGGGCATAAACGGCCGTAATGCGTATAATGTACATCTCGCACTTCGAAACCTGCACGCTCACGCGAAAGTCCACCTGGGCCTAAAGCAGATAAACGACGCTTATGTGTTACTTCAGCTAAAGGATTTGTCTGATCCATAAACTGAGATAAAGGGTTGGTTCCAAAGAAAGAGTTAATTACACTGGTAATCGTCTTCGCGTTAATTAAGTCTGTCGGTGTAAACACCTCATTATCGCGCACGTTCATACGTTCACGAATAGTACGGCTCATACGTGACAAACCAACAGAGAATTGATTAGACAACTGTTCACCAACTGTACGTACTCGGCGGTTTGATAGATGATCAATATCATCTACCGTCGCATTAGAGTTTACCAACTGAATCAGATACTTGATAATTTCAATAATATCATCTTTGGTCAAAACACGAATAGCCATATCAGTGTCAAGACCTAATTTCTTATTAATACGATAACGGCCTACCTCACCTAAATCATAACGTTTATCAGAAAAGAATAAATTCTGGAAAACTTCCTTTGCACTCGCATCATCAGCAGGGTCTGCATTACGTAACTGACGATAGATATAAGTTACTGCTTCTTTCTCTGAATTTGATGGATCTTTCGATAAAGTATTGAAGATAATAGAGAACTTACCTGCCATCCCAGAATTCTTATGCAACAAAATGGTCGAAGTTCTACTATCAAGTATCTCTGTAGCATTTTCCTCTGTTATCTCCGTTTCACGTTCCATGATTACCTCATTACGCTCAATAGATACAACTTCACCTGTATCTTCGTCTACAAAATCCTCATTCCAACTTTTTAGAACTCGTGCTGCCAATCGTTTACCAATGGCAGCCTTCATATTTTTTTTATTAACCTTAATCTCTTCTGCTAGATCAAAAATCTGAAGGATATCCTTATCCGATTCGTAACCAATAGCACGTAACAAAGTTGTAACAGGTAATTTCTTTTTACGGTCAATGTAAGCATACATTACATTGTTAATATCAGTTGCGAACTCTATCCAAGAACCCTTGAACGGAATAATGCGAGCCGAATAGAGCATTGTTCCGTTTGCATGAACTCCTTGTCCAAAGAAAACACCCGGAGAACGATGTAACTGTGATACGA
>CAUQAO010000048.1:0-16894 GCA_963515815.1 uncultured Prevotella sp. | reverse complement strand
CAGCCATAATGAATATCAATACATACTGTATCTTTCGATAATCCTAATCTGTTTTGCAATGATATGGATGTTGCAGGAAGAATATAGTCTGGCGTTTGGGATACAAATACCAGACCGTCTATGTCCAACTTATCAAGTCCTTCATGATTAATTAAATGTTCGGCAGCATACTGACACATATCAGCTGCTGTAATATCTTTATCTGCAATTCGTACCTGTTGAATTCCTGTTGCTTTAATTATACTTGAAACTTCTGCCTCTCCATATAATTCGGATAATACAGACATTTCTTCTACATGTTGCGGTAACCATGCCGCAACAGCCTTTAACTGAACGTTGTTTATAATGGTTCTCATAAATACAAATAATTATTGGAGCGTAAAACCTCCGTCAATTACAAGACTTGACCCCGTTACAAAACGAGAAGCATCGGATAATAAATAGATTATACCAAATGCAACTTCCTCTGGTCTACCAAAACGTTTTAAAGGATATCGTTTCTTTTCTAATAACAGATCTTCATTGGTTATATTTCCTCCTTCTAAAATATGGGTCTCTATCATACCTGGACGAACCTCATTCACTCGTATATTCTTTGCAGCCAATTCTAAAGCTACATTCATCATAAAACCATGGATTGCTGCTTTTGAAGAACTATATAATGAATTCCCCCCTCCAACGACTGATGTCCCACTAATACTTCCTGTAAATACAATACTACCGCCCTTAGATATTTTTTTCTGTTTCAAAATCTTTTGAGTCAATAGTATTGGAGCAACAGTATTTATCTTGAAAATATCATCTATAGAGCTATAATTAATAAATTGAACCAATGATTGCACAGTTTTGCCAGCATTATTAACCAACCCATCTATATGTGGCAGTGTTTTTACAAGTTTATCAATTTCTTTCTCATCTGAAAGATCGAATGCCTGAACACTGTGTCCGTCTCCCTCCATTAATGAAAAAGTCTCTTCTAAACGCATTTTATTACGTCCCGTAATAATAACAGTCGCCCCCATCTTTGAGCATTCAATAGCAGTGGCCCTACCTATCCCTGAGGAAGCTCCGGTTACCAATACTGTTTTCCCTTGCAAAGAAAAAGGATTATACATTGGCCTTGGTCTTTACCGTATTGTAAACATCTTCAATCGTGGTACATTTTCTCAACTCATCGGCGGTAAGATTGATGCTATAAACATCCAATACCATTCCTATAATGAGTAATCCTGTCAGGGATGACCACTCATCTAACTGCCTAAACTCAGTATTAGCATTAAACTCAGAACGTTCTGTTTCTTCAAATTGTTCTGCAAATTGATCAATAAAGCTCTTTAAATCCATATCGAATTTTATAATTTTAATGTTCGTGCAGGGTTACCAATCATTGTCGTATTAGGTTTTACATTTGAAATTACAAAAGCACCTGCACCAATAATAGAATATTCTCCAATACACTTATAAGGATGAAGCATGGCACCTGTATGCATAGTTACTCCATCCGATAAAACTGAATAACCTCCAACGAAAGCATAAGTATTCAGATGACAAAAGTTACCTATAGATGCATCATGTCCTATTATAGAGAAAGGTTGAAATGTGACGTAATTGCCAATTTGTATGTCACATGAAATTTGAACATTGCGACAAACAATACATCCTTTCCCCAAAACCGTATTTCTATCTACATTCGCTGTTTTATGAATTAGGTTAATGAATTCTCCTCCTTTAGCTAAAATCATTTTTACATATGTCTCTTTATATGATACTTCGCCTAAAGCACATATAAAAACATCGTCTTTTGCTAGTTGATAGTGTTCTACACTATCAACTATTGGAGGATATCCGTCGTAACCATCCAATGCATTGACTTTATCATCTAAAAAACCTTTTACAATAAAAGAATCATTGTATCCAATGCTTTCTAGTGCTGAATTATATATTTCTCGTCCAAAGCCTCTTGCGCCTATAATTAATAAGTTTTTCATTTTGCAATACACTTAATGGTTCTTTCTATGTCTTCCTCTCCCAACTCATGGTGCATGGGCAGACAGATGACACTATTTGCCATCTTTGTGGCTTGCGGAAGGTTGGAGGGAGTAGCGCTCGGTAATCCGCGATAGGTGGAGAACTCGCTGATAAGAGGATAGAAATAACGACGCCCCCATACACCTTGCTCTTTCATCTTGAAATAGAGTTCATCGCGCGTCATACCGTATTTTTCTGTATCTACGAAAATGGGGAAATAACTGTAGTTGTGGTGAACGCCGGGTATATCGTCCCAAAAGGAGATGCCCTCCACGTTGCGTAAGGCTTCGCGATAGGCGACGGCCACTTTCTGCCGTGCGGTAATAGCGGCATCTACTTGGCGAAGGTTCAGCAATCCGTATGCCGAACGCACCTCGTCCATCTTGCTATTGATGCCCGGAGCCACCACTTCCGTTTCTCCTGCGAAGCCGAAGTTCTTCAAATAGTCGATGCGTTTCTTGGTTTTTTCATCATGCATCACCATGGCGCCACCCTCTATCGTATTAAATACCTTTGTAGCATGAAAACTAAGCGTAGACATATCACCGGCATTGAGAATACTCTTACTGTTTACTTCCACCCCAAAGGCATGAGCAGCATCATAGATAACCTTCAATCCATATTTGTCGGCAATCTCTTGTATTGCATCTACATTACAAGGTTTCCCATATACATGCACCGGCATGATAGCCGTAGTGCGTGGTGTGATAGCAACTTCGATCTTATTCGGATCAATATTCCCCGTTGTAGGATCAATATCCACAAACACGGGCTTTATTCCGTTCCACCACAAAGCGTGTGTTGTGGCGACAAAGCTATAAGGTGTAGTTATCACTTCGCCCGTGATGTGCATAGCTTGAAAAGCCGTTATCAAAGGTAGTGTACCATTGGTGAAAAGACTCACATAAGGAACTTTCAGATATTCGGCAAGTGCTAACTCTAATTTTTGATGGAAAGAGCCATTATTGGTGATCCATTTACTTTCCCATATTTCTTTTAACAGTTCATTGAATTCCTCAAGATTAGGAAGCAGAGGCGAAGTTACCGTTATGATTTTTTTATCCATTTATTAGTTATTATTTCGAAAAGATATATGTTCAAGCCTTTAGAGATTCCTGATACCACTCATATAACCGTTCAACTCCTTCTTCGATCTCAACCTGATGCTGCCAGCCTAAACGATGCAATTTACTAACATCAATTAGTTTTCTAGGAGTACCGTCCGGTTTACTTTCATCCCATACCACCGACCCACTAAAACCGATTGTATCAACGATGAGAGAAGACAGATCTTTAATGGTCAACTCTTTTCCTGTACCGACATTAATATGGCAATTACGTATCTCGCCTAAACTGGGAATAGCGCCACCACGTCCGTCGCTATTGTTACGATCTACCGTACCATCTACTTTCGTTCCGTAAAACACGCTGGAATATTTATCAATACCAATAATATCTTTAAAATCTACATTCAGCAATATATGTACAGAAGCATCGGCCATATCTTCACTCCATAAGAATTCGCGAAGCGGATTTCCGGTTCCCCAGAGAGTAACCCGATTGTTTTCTACTCCATAGAAAGCCAAAGCTTTCAGAATTCGGTCTTTCGGGCTATTGCCGTCTATATTGCCAGTACCGATTAGCTTACTCAAACTCTTTACAGGATTAATGGGACGCTTATTCATATCCATCCGGACCTCCTCCCAGGCTTCTTCGTGAATGAGTTTGGCCAAATAGATCTTACGCATCATGGCAGGCATCACGTGGCTGTTTTCCAAATGGAAATTGTCATTGGGGCCATAAAGATTGGTTGGCATCACAGCTATGTAATTGGTACCGTACTGCAAGTTGTAACTTTCGCACATCTTCAGACCGGCTATCTTGGCAATGGCATATTCTTCATTGCTATATTCCAACGGCGACGTCAGCAAAGCATCCTCTTTCATGGGTTGAGGGGCATTCTTTGGATAGATACATGTCGACCCTAAAAACAAGAGTTTTTGAACCTGATATTTATAAGCAGACGAAATAACATTGCACTGTATCTGCATGTTCTGCATGATGAAGTCGGCACGATACAGACTGTTGGCCATGATGCCACCCACAAACGCTGCTGCCAGTACAACCGCATCGGGGCGTTCTTGTGCGAAAAAATGATTGACGGCCTGCTGATTTGTCAAATCCAATTCGCTATGGGTTCGGCCAAGGAGCCGATGGTATCCACGCTGCTTCAGATTATCCCAAATGGCAGAACCGACCAAACCATGATGTCCTGCTATATAAATCTTACTGTCTTTGTCCAACATTATCTATAATTGCTCTTTCAAATGCAACTTTTTCACAAATTTCAAATCGTATTCTACCATGATCCGCACCAATTCGTCGAAACTGGTTTTACGCGGATTCCATCCCAAGATATTTTTTGCTTTAGACGGATCGCCGAGCAATTGTTCCACTTCCGACGGTCGGAAATACTTAGGATCGACCTCAACGAGCACTCTGCCGGTAGCCTTATCGATACCTTTTTCGTCTATACCTGTACCCTGCCAGTCGAGTTCTATACCAACGTAATGGAAAGCAAGTGTGGCAAAGTCGCGAACAGAATAATATTCGCCCGTCGCAATAACGAAGTCGTCTGGCTGTTCTTGTTGCAATATCATCCACATACATTCCACGTAATCCTTGGCGTATCCCCAGTCTCGACGCGCATCTAAGTTGCCTAAATAAAGTTTATCCTGATAGCCTTGAACAATACGAGCCGCAGCCAAAGAGATTTTCCGGGTAACGAAAGTTTCGCCTCTTCGCTCGCTTTCATGATTGAAAAGAATGCCATTGCAGCAAAACATATCGTAGCTTTCACGATAGTTTTTCATGATCCAAAAACCGTACAGCTTAGCTACTGCATAAGGAGAACGCGGATAGAAAGGGGTTGTTTCGCGTTGCGGTATCTCTTGCACTTCGCCGAAAAGTTCTGAAGTACTGGCTTGGTAAATCTTACAACTATGTTCTAATCCGCAGATACGTACGGCCTCAAGCAGACGCAGCACACCGATGGCATCGGTGTCGGCCGTATATTCAGGCACATCAAAACTGACTTTAACATGACTTTGTGCCGCCAAATTGTAGATTTCCGTTGGCTTTACCTCGCCGATAATACGAATCAACGAAGACGAATCGGTCATATCCGCCCAATGAAGATTCACCAAGCGGCTCTTTTTCATATCACGAACCCATTCGTCTAAATATAAATGTTCTATCCTACCTGTATTAAACGACGAACTACGACGTATCAGTCCATGTACATCGTAGCCCTTTTCTATCAAAAATTCGGCAAGATAACTACCATCTTGTCCTGTAATACCTGTAATTAATGCTACTTTCTGTTTGTTCATCATATATTCATACTTAACTCGAATACGGGGATAAACGAGATATTTTTACTAAAGATTATTTAGTGAAGATACGAAAACAATCGTTTTCAGATGCGACACGCAAATCATCGTTTTTTTATTGAACGGTTTTGATTATGATTTTTATTTTGCCGAATTGCCTTTAACGGGAACTAACGAACAGAGCATATATATTTTTTCCTGCCTGCCTACATAAAAATTATGGGCAAGCAAAAGATTTTTCTCTGCCCATTGGCTCCACCGTAGGGTCTGTAAACCCGCAGAGCAATTAAGCATAAATCCTTAGCACTTTTCGCTTGCAAAGGTAAATACTTTTATCGAAACGACCAACTATATCATTGCATAAATGCCCCGGAATGGGGCAAAGAAGCCCCTCTTCTCTGACAAAATATCTGCTCATTCCGACACAAAGGTATAAGCGGAGATTCTGAAAACGAAAAATAAATTATTTTAGGGGTTCTGGCCACCCAGCAATGGAAAAATAAACTATTTGGAGGGGGCTGGACGCTCGGCAATGGAAAAATAAATTATTTTGGGATCTCTGGACGCTCAGCAGACGAAAAATAAATTATTTTAGGATCTCTGGATACTCAGCGGTCGAAAAATAAATTATTTTAGGAGGGCTGGACACCTTGATGATGGAAAAATAAATTATTTCTGCCCACAGCGGCTATCCAAGTGTTTTGTCCTACCTTTGCAGCCAGAAAGACACTCGTTTACAGCACCGATTCATAACCGAACACGGAAAGTACGAATGTTGACACTAAAAAAGAATGATAGGGATGAAGAAGATCACGAAAGAAAATTTAAGAATCGTCTTTATGGGCACGCCCGAGTTTGCTGTCGAATCGCTTAGAGCACTTGTCGAGAGAGGATACAATGTCGTTGGTGTTGTGACACAGCCCGACAAGCCAGTAGGCAGACATCAGGAAACACTGCAACCCTCTGAAGTAAAACAGTATGCCCTGTCGAAAGACCTGCCCGTTTTACAACCCATGAAGATGAAAGATCCCGAATTTATAGAGCAGTTGGAAAGTCTGCACGCCGACTTACAAGTAGTTGTAGCATTCAGAATGTTGCCCGAAGCGGTATGGAATATGCCCCGGCTGGGCACCTTCAACGTGCACGCTGCTCTGCTTCCGCAGTATCGAGGGGCTGCCCCCATCAACTGGGCGGTGATCAACGGTGAAACCGAAACCGGCGTAACAACCTTCTTCTTAGACCACGACATCGACACGGGGCGTATCATTATGCAGAAATCGACGCCCATTCCCGACGAGGCCGACGCCGAATTCGTTTACAACCAACTCATGGTTCTGGGGGCGGAAATCTGTATCGAAACCGTCGACCGACTGATTGAACACAACGGAACGATACCTACCCTATCGCAAGAACAGTTCGGAGCCGACGGAAAGGTGCTACACAACGCACCGAAAATTTTTAAAGAGACTTGCGAGATAAACTGGAACCAGCCGGCCAAAGCCGTTTACGATTTCGTTCGTGGATTAAGTCCACATCCGGCGGCCTGGACCATTTGGCAAAGCATCGCAGCAGCATCGGAAGGCAAGCAACAGGTTATCAAGTTGTATAAAACAAAGAAGACAGGTAAGTCGACCAACGAACCGGCCGGAACCATCGCGTCTGAAAAAGGCCGGCTTTTCATTGCCACTGCCGACGAATGGCTCGAGATCGTCGAACTGCAATTGGCTGGCAAAAGAAAAATGACGGCCAAAGATTTTTTAAACGGCATGAGAGACGTCGACCGAATGAAAGCCGGACGAATAGACGGCAGATAATGCAAAGAGATGTTTGGATCGGAGTGAAATACTCGCTACCTTTGCAAGGCTGCAAAACGATCGGTAACTTTCAGACACGAAGAATCGCATATTAAATTAAAGGAATGAATCGGACAGAAGATATCAAGAACGCCATTGAAGTGATGAAACAGGGAGGCGTAATACTCTACCCCACCGATACGGTATGGGGAATCGGTTGCGACGCGACCAACGCCGAAGCCGTTTCAAAAATTTACAAGATAAAAAGACGCGACGATTCGAAGGCACTCATTTGTCTGGTCGACTCGGATGCGCGCCTGCAAAAGTATATTAGAAACGTGCCCAACGTGGCATGGGACATCCTTGATTTGGCCACCAAACCGACAACTGTTATCTTAGACGGTGCCGTCAATTTAGCGCCCAATCTGATTGCCGACGACGGCAGCATTGCCCTGCGCATTACCAGAGAAACTTTTTCGCACGAGTTGTGTTATCGGTTTCAGAAGCCTTTGGTCAGTACCAGCGCAAACATCAGCGGCGAACCGCCTGCCGCCAATTTCAGAGACATCAGTCAAGAACTGATCGACAGCGTAGACTACGTATGTTGGAGTCGGCGACAAGAGCATCAGCCGCACACCCCCAGCAGCATTATCAAACTGAAAGCCGACGGGCAGGTTACCATTATCCGGCCGTAAACGGTACCGACAACACACGCTATCTTTTCGATGACAGAACGACTAAAACAGACAACCGAGCAACTCTTGATTTGGAGAAAGAAACATCTGACGGATCGCCAAATGACCGTTATATTGGCTTTCTTCATCGGCATCTTTGCCTCGGTTGCAGCCTATGTTTTGCATTGGATTATCCTAAAGATACAGCAATTGCTCACAGCCGGATTCCAGTCCGATAGCTACAACTGGCTGTATCTGGTTTTTCCTGTCATCGGAATTTACATCACCTCGCTTTTCGTCAGATACATCGTCAAGGACAACATATCGCACGGCATCACGCAAGTGCTGTATGCCATCTCGACTAAAAAATCGCGACTGAAGGGGCACAATTGCTGGTCGTCGGTCATATCATCGGCTATCACCATCGGTTTCGGCGGTTCGGTAGGAGCCGAGGCGCCGATTGTGCTCACCGGTTCGGCCATCGGCAGCAACCTGGGCCAATTGTTCAAGCTGGACAATAAAACACTGATGCTACTCGTAGGATGCGGCGCCTCGGCTGCCATTGCCGGCATTTTCAAAGCCCCCATTGCCGGACTGGTTTTCACACTCGAGGTATTGATGGTCGATTTAAGTATGGCTTCGCTGCTGCCCATACTCACGGCATGCGTCACGGCCACCGTTTTTACCTATATTTTCATGGGCGATCAGGCGCTTTTCAGCTATCACTTAGACAATGCGTGGAACATACAAAGAATCCCGGCCAGCATCCTCCTGGGCGTGTTTTGCGGTCTGATCAGTCTTTACTTTATCCGCATGATGACGGCTTGCGAGGGCATGTTTGCCCGTCTGCGCCAATACACCTACACCAAGCTCTTTGTCGGTGCCATATTGCTCAGTTCGCTCATCTTCCTGTTTCCGTCGCTCTACGGCGAGGGGTACAGCTCGCTGAACATTCTTCTGAACGGAACAACGGAGAACGACTGGAATCGGGTGCTCAACAATTCGCTTTTTGCTGGACACGACCATTTGTTGGTGGTGTACATCGCACTGGTTGTGCTCACCAAGGTGTTCGCCACCTCTGCAACCAACGGCGGTGGTGGCGTGGGCGGAACCTTTGCTCCTTCGCTCTTCATAGGCGGCTTCGGCGGATTTTTATTTGCCCGACTGTGGAATATGAACCAAATCGGAACCTACATTCCTGAGAAGAACTTTACGCTGCTCGGCATGGCTGGCGTGATGGCCGGCGTGATGCACGCGCCGCTGACGGGCATCTTCCTCATTGCCGAATTGACGGGCGGCTACAACCTGTTTTTACCCCTGATCATGGTCAGCATCGTGTCGGTCATGACCATTAGCATCTTCGAACCCCACAGCATATACGCCATGCGTTTGGCGCGCGAAGGCCGGCTCGTTACGCATCATACCGACCGGTCGGTGCTCACGCTGATGAGTCTTGAGAGCGTTATCGACCGCAACTTTACATCCGTAGAACCCGATCTGCCGCTCGGCAAACTGGTCAACGCCATCAGCAAGAGCCACACCAGCTTTCTGCCTGTGCTCGACACGGCTGGAACGCTGCTTGGCGAAATAGATATCACGCAAATACGGCACATCATGTTCAGAACCGAGCTTTACCACCGATTCACCGTCCAGCAGATCATGACACCCTCGGCTGCCGTGCTCGGCATGAACGATCCGATGGAAACGGTAATGGCAAAGTTCGACGAAACCAATGCCAACTATCTGCCCGTAGTCGATATCAATCACCGTCTGATCGGCTACATCGCTCGTACCCGTCTCTATTCGATGTACCGAAAGATGGTAGCCGATTTCTCGGCCGAATAAAGTTCGGCAAGCAATCTCCCTTCTTATTTTTTCTGCGACCGTTTGGCCGCAAAGAAGCAAGTAAAATGAATTTTTGAGGCTTTCCGTGTCACACGGAAACGAGAAAAAAAAGTTTTTGCCCAAATCTTTTCGCACGGAAACGCAAAAAATAAATTTTTGGTCTATTTTGTCGCAAAGTAATACAGAGAAACACAAATGGCAGTTTTTCTTAGTACACCCGGAGCACATCGCCCACTTTGATCTGATAATCGGGTGCAAGATGATTCTTCTTGTACAGGCTCTTCAAACGCACACCGTAAATTTGTGCAATGCTATACATGCTTTCGCCACTTTTAACGACGTGCGGCTGATTCTTAAATGCTTTCGGCGCCTTGGCCCGCTTCTTTTTTAAGAAAACGATCTCGCCCTCGGCCAGCAAATCATGCTTGCTGCGCTCATTATATCGGGCGATCTTTCGATAAGAGATCCCGATTTCTTGCCCGATCGATTGGAATGTGTCGCCGCGACGCGCCCTGATATAATAATTGCCGTTGAAAATTGCGATCGGATGCAACGCCCGAATTGCGCCGCCAACAGCCACGTCGCTGCCCGCGTGCTGAGCCATGAAGCGGTCGTAGTGCTGTGCACCATCGTACACATATAACTTGTAAAGCTCGATGAGTTCTATCAACTTGTAGGCATATTGCGGATTGGTGGCATAGCCGCAAGCCTTGAGCCCGTGCGCCCAACTGCAATAGTCGGTCATGGGCAAGGCGAACAATGGCCTGTACCTGCTGCCGCCAACGAGGAACTTGCTGTGATCTTCGAAACTTTCCAACGGGTGATTGTAAACCCTGAAACACTCGTCGAACGTGTCGTCATCCTTCGTCATCGACCGCCCAGTCCATCCGTGACACTTGATTCCGAAATGGTTGTTTCCCTCTCTGGCAAGCCGGCTCTGCCCTGCCCCGCTTTCAAAAAGAGCCTGAGCAAGCGTGATGCTGGCCGGAATCTTATAGCGTATCATCTCTTTAATGGCAAGATCCTTGTACTGGTCGATATATAATTGGAAAGTCTGGTTCCATTTCATCTGCGCCACAACCGTCATAAACAAAATAGAAAGAAAGAAGATAAAGCCTGCTCTTTTCATATCGCCGTTAATTTAGACACAAAGTTATGCCATTTGATAAAAAAGCGCAAAATAACGAATTGCGTTTAATTATTATTAGTATTTTTGTGCAGACGGCTAATTTGAATCGTACAGCAACACTTTAAAAAGACTAGAAATGAGAAATAAGAACAGCCTGCAACACATTTTAATCCCCCTGGTTGTGTGGTTCTGTGCAATCGACACTGATGCACAAGACTTCCACACCTTCTTTTCGGACAGTACACTACGCATAGACTATATCTTCGCCGGCAATATACATTCGCAGGAAATATCGGTAGATCAGCTGAACGTGATTCCTGGATGGTACGGCAAACATCGCCGACTGGCAGAAATTCCGGTAGAAGGCAACGGACAAATTACCGTTCGCAACCACCGTACCCAACAAGTTATCTATCGCCACTCGTTCTCTACGCTGTTTCAAGAGTGGCTTACCTACGACGAGGCCAAACAAACGCGCAGAGCGTTCGAAAACGTATTCCTGATCCCGATGCCCAAAGATACGGTAGACATTACCGTAAACCTCAACAACAACAGAAGAGAATCTATTGCGCAAACAACTCATACCGTGGCGCCGCACGATATACTCATCAGGCATATCGGCCAACGGTCGGTAACACCCTACGTTA
Source organism: uncultured Prevotella sp. (assembly GCA_963515815.1). Lineage (GTDB taxonomy): Bacteria > Bacteroidota > Bacteroidia > Bacteroidales > Bacteroidaceae > Prevotella. The sequence goes on along the minus strand of CAUQAO010000048.1, from coordinate 5,386 downwards.
CCTTGCAAAGCCCAAAAGACAGTACACGCTGCATCAACATCGCTTTCGTAGCCGAAGGCTATCGAGCAGCCGAGCTGAACCTATTCGTAAACGATGCGCGCCGGGCAATGGAAGCAATCTTCGCACACGAACCGTTTCGATCGTCGAAAGATCGCTTCCGTATTATCGCAGTAAAAACACCTTCGGTCGAAAGTGGAACAAGCGAACCCTCGAAAGGAATATGGAAGCATACAGCCCTGCACACACATTTCGACACATTTTATAGCAACCGCTACCTTACCACGCTCCACCTGAAAGACCTCCACGACTGGCTAGCCGGCACACCATACGAGCACATCATCATACTGGTCAACACCAAGGAATACGGCGGAGGCGGAATCCTCAACTCTTACAACCTGTCGATGGCACATCATCCCGCATTTAAACCAGTCGTTGTGCACGAATTCGGGCACAGCTTCGCCGGATTGGCCGACGAATACGCCTACGCTACTGAACAAATTCCGATGTACCCCCATGACATTGAACCGTGGGAACCAAACATAACGACACAAAAACATTTTGAGGAAAAATGGAAAGATCTGATCGGAAAAGATCCATCCGTAGCCCTGTACGAAGGCGCCGGCTATGCCCTGAAAGGCGTATACAGAGCTTCGGACAACTGCAGAATGCGAACGAACGATACGCCCGAATTCTGCACCGTCTGTAAAAGAGCCATACAACACACGATCGACTTTTACACAAAATAAAACGCAGATAAGCATCAGCAAAAAACGTAATGCCGAGGCAATAGTTCATTTGGCATGGTGTTTGTAAATTAGACCTCAGTAAGTTTTCAATTAGACAAGAAAGGTAAAAAGATTATATGACCAGTCAGTTTTCACCAAAAGTATCCGAAGTTCTTGCCTTTAGCAGAGAAGAAGCTACCCGATTGGCAAGTCGATCGGTTGGACCTGAACATTTGTTATTAGGCATTCTCAGAGAGAAAAACAATCCGATACATAAAATCTTCACGCAACTCAACGTCAGTCTGCCAACCATAAAGGCCGAATTGGAGAATCGTCTGCGCAACGAAGAGAGCAACGAATCGATCAATACATCCGAACTTGTTCTGAACGAACGTGCCAGCAACATCTTGAAGCTCGCCGTGCTCGAGGCCCGCATTCAGCACATGCAAATGGTCGATGTACAGCATCTGCTGCTCGCCATATTGCATGATCAGGTAAACAATGGTGCCAAAGAAGTTTTAGAGTTCAACAATGTGAGCTATGAAGACACACTCGTCTGCCTGCAGCGAATGGCTAAACCAGCCAAAGATGGAATCGATCTGCCGGACGAAGAAGAAGAGTTTGACGAGAACAAGGGCAACACGACAAGCGAGAACGCCTTTACGGCGCATACTGCCACACAGACAAGAAAAACAAATGACAAGACACCGTTAATAGACAACTTTTCGACAGATCTGACACAAGCCGCATTAGACGGCAAGTTGGATCCCGTCGTAGGAAGAGACAAAGAGATTCTGCGTGTCACCGAGATTTTGTGCAGGCGCAAAAAAAACAATCCTATCCTAATCGGCGAACCCGGCGTGGGCAAAAGCGCCATTGTCGAAGGATTGGCTCAACTGATCGCCAAGCGGAAAACCTCGCCCGTGCTCTTCAATAAACGTCTTGTGAGTCTCGATATGACTGCGATTGTGGCAGGAACCAAATATCGTGGACAGTTCGAAGAACGCATCAGAGCCCTGTTAAAAGAGTTGGAACAAAATCCTGAAATCATTGTCTTTATCGACGAGATCCATACTTTAATCGGCGCCGGAAGTACGCCCGGCAGCATGGATGCGGCAAATATCATGAAGCCGGCATTGGCGCGCGGCGTGATTCAATGCATAGGCGCAACTACATTAGACGAATACCGGAACTCGATAGAAAAAGATGGAGCACTTGAAAGGCGATTCCAGAAAATACTGGTCGAACCCACAACAAGCGATGAAACGTTACAGATTCTGCAAAATATTAAAGATAGATATGAGCAACACCATCATGTTCAATATACTGACGAAGCACTCAAGGCTTGTGTCAAACTGACAGAAAGATATATTACAGACCGTTTCTTCCCCGATAAAGCCATCGACGCCTTGGACGAGGTAGGCTCAAGAGTCCATCTGCAACATGCAGAGGTGCCGAGTTATATTACAGAAAAAGAAAAAGAAATTGGATTCGTTAAGCAGAAGAAGCAAGAAGCCGTTCGTAACCAGAACTTCGAATTGGCTGCCGGTTATCGCGACAGGCAGACCGAACTGGAAATCGAATTAGAAGATTTAAATAAAAAATGGACCACGGGGAAAGCCGAAAAGCGAGAAACCGTGACCGACAGTGAAGTGGCAGACGTGGTATCGATGATGACTGGAGTACCTGTTCAGCGAATGGCAGAAACCGAGGGCATCCGCCTCAAATGCATGGCACAAGAACTGAAGAAAGCCGTCATTGCACAAGATCCGGCTATAGACAAACTGGTAAAAGCCATACAGCGCAATCGGGTCGGACTGAAAGATCCGAACCATCCCATCGGCGCATTCATGTTCTTAGGACCGACCGGAGTAGGCAAGACATATCTGGCAAAAAAACTGGCAGAATTTATGTTCGGCTCGACAGATGCACTAATTAGGATAGACATGAGCGAGTACACCGAAAGCTTCAACGTGTCGCGTCTTGTAGGCGCTCCTCCCGGATACGTCGGCTACGAAGAAGGAGGCCAATTGACTGAAAAAGTGCGGCGGCATCCTTATTCCATCGTTCTGTTGGACGAAATAGAAAAGGCACATGGCAATGTATTCAACATGTTGTTACAGGTATTAGACGAAGGTCGATTGACCGATGGCAACGGGCGCCTGATCGACTTCCGAAATACCGTTATCATCATGACATCGAATGCCGGTACAAGACAACTAAAGGAATTCGGTCGAGGTATCGGCTTCAGTTCTGCAGGAAATATAGGATTAAGCATTAACGAGCAAGACAAAGAATATGCCCGATCCATCATTCAAAAGAGTCTTAGCAAACAGTTCGCCCCCGAGTTTCTGAATCGATTAGATGAAATTATTACCTTCGATCAGTTAGATCTGAATGCCATCAAGCAGATCATCAACATCGAGCTAACAGGCCTTTTCAAACGCATCGAGGGCATGGGTTATCACGTTCAAATAACTGAAAAGGCCAAAGAGATCGTTGCTTCCAAGGGATACGATGTGCAATTTGGCGCCCGCCCACTGAAAAGAGCCATTCAAAGTTATATTGAAGATGGTATATGCGAACGCATCCTGTCGGGCGATATGCCACAAGGAAAAACGATAATCATTGAAAAGAAACCGGGCAAAGAAGAACTTGTATTCAAATAAACTATGTCAGAAAAACAGTATCTTTGCATATAAACCCGAAGGATAGGAAACGAAGTATGGCACACAACATTTTTAAAGGTTTGGGCATAGCTCTTGTCACACCGTTCAAGACCGATGGTTCTGTCGACAATGTGGCATTGAAGCGCCTTTTGGAATATCAACTGAACAACGGTACCGATTTTCTCTGTATTCTGGCCACAACCGGCGAAACACCTTGCTTGACTCAACGCGAACGAGACGACATCACGCTGTTGGTGAAAGAAGTGAATCGGGGGCGCGTTCCTATCCTAAAATACTGCGGAGGCAATAATACGACCGAGGTTGTTCATGAACTACTGACAACCGACTGGACTGGCATCGACGGCATTCTGAGTATATGTCCCTACTACAACAAGCCTTCACAAGAGGGGCTTTACCAGCACTTCAAAGCTGTATCGACGGCAAGCCCACTGCCGGTGGTGCTTTACAATGTCCCCGGTCGCACCGGTGTAAACATGAAGGCCGAAACAACCCTGCGGCTGGCCAACGAATGCCAGAACATAGTCGGTATAAAAGAAGCAGCTGGAAGCCTTGAACAGGTAGACGAAATTATCAAAGGCAAACCCGACAGATTCGATGTGATCAGCGGCGACGATGCCCTCACGTTCTCGATGATAGCCAGCGGTGCCGCCGGCGTTATTTCAGTAATCGGCAATGCACTGCCCAAAGAGTTTTCGCGAATGATCAGACTCGAATTCAAAGGCGAGTACGAGCCGGCCCGCAGAATACACCACATGTTTACCGAGTTGTACAGCCTGCTGTTTATCGAAGGTAATCCGGCAGGAGTCAAAGCTCTGCTCAACGACATGGGCTACATCGAAAACGTGCTAAGACTGCCGTTGGTTCCGACAACTATCAAGACTAAACAAAAGATGGCAGATATATTGCAAGAGATCAGAATATAAGGCCCATGTGACAAGAAGCATATTATTTTCCCATCGGGGACAAAACTATTTTTCATGCACGAGGGTCGCTAGCCAGGCAGGTCGTACACCTTTTTCGAAAAAGAAAGTCTCTTTTTCTACGGGGTAAAGACATTTTTGGACCTAAGAAGTTCAACGTTTCGCATAAGAAAAACAATTTTGGTCCCGAAGAGATTTTTTTGGGGTGCAAAAGAAATTATTTTATGAGCGGACATCTCCAGTACATAGAGCACTTTCAGTTCGCCGGACGCGTGCTGCAGCTCTGCCGCGAGGCCAACGTCGAGAACTACGACAAAGAAACAGTCCTGATCGACGACCTCAAACCCGCGATACAGAAAATCGGCGGCACGGCGCTCATCGGCCACTACAACAACTTGGTGGCTAACCGCAAAATGCTGCTGGCCGTTCGATCGGCCGCCAACCAGGCCGCCCGCGAAAAAAGAAGTAGAACGCCTGCTGCCGACGTTCGAATCCGCCCAGGGATTAGCCCCGCATTCGCTCTCGCTGACCGGCAAGACCGCCAAGGGTGCAGATCATGCGAAGCTCTACGAACTCGTTTCATTAAGCGGCGAATCGATTTGGGTAAAAGTAGAAAAGGATAAGCTGGTGAAAGTCGCAGCGCCCGATCAGACATAAAAATAATGGTGGGCCGCGGCCCACCATTTTGTATTTGTATCACACACAAATTCGGCTTCGGTGGTTCGTAAGAATCGCCGAAGCTTTTCGGTTTATTGAGAAACGAAGCTCGGCGCCGGTCTATTGGCTTTAACAGCGGTAGGCTTACGGAGTATTTAGGACAAAAATTTGCCTAATTCGGTGAAAACCCCTACATTTGCACGCATCCATCAATTTTTAATTGCTTCATGAGACAACTGAAAATCATTAAATCGATCACCAATCGAGAAAGTGCAGCTCTTGATAAATATCTTCAAGATATTGCGCATGAAGACATGATTTCGACGGAAGAAGAGGTTATGTTGGCGCAACAAATAAGGAAGGGCGACAGAAAAGCACTTGAGAAGTTGACGAA
>CAUQAO010000047.1:0-16948 GCA_963515815.1 uncultured Prevotella sp. | reverse complement strand
GTACTACTGTTTTCCAAGGTTTGCGCTATACATCGTATGCTAACCCGGATGTGACTTGGGAGATCGCCACCAAACATGATGTAGGTTTGGACATGAGCATCTTTGATGACAAATTCATGCTGACAGTGGATTATTTCCAAGAAAAACGTAAAGGTATCTTTATGTATCGTAATTTCTTGCCTGCTACCGCCGGTATTGAGGAAGGAATGACCAATCCGAGAGCTAATATCGGCGAAGTATTCTCTAAAGGTGTCGACGGAAACTTGATCTACAAGCAACAGATTGGTAAGGTGTTTTTGACTGCACGTGCTAATGCCACGCTCTCAAAGAACGAAGTAAAGGAAAAGGATGAACAAGAGAATGTTTATCCTTATAGGATGGAGCGTGGCTACCGTGTCAACCAGGCTAAGGGACTTATCGCATTAGGCTTGTTCAAGGATTACGATGACATCCGTAATAGTCCTAAACAGACTTTTGGTAATTATATACCGGGCGATATCAAGTATAAGGATGTTAATGGCGATGGTATCATCGACAACCAAGACCAAGTGGCTGTGGGGGCTACTACCGTACCTAATTTAGTATATGGTATAGGTGTCTCTGCCCAGTGGAAAGGTTTGGATGTGAATGTCCATTTCCAAGGAGCCGGGAAGTCTTCTTTCTTTATTAATGGAGAGGGGGTGCGTCCTTTTGCTAGTGGCAACCGGGGTAATTTCTATCAGGAAGTAATAAACGGACGTTGGATTTCAAAAGAAGAATCGGGTACAATAGCTACGGAAAATCCACATGCCAAATATCCTCGCTTGAGCTATGGCTACAACAACAATAATAACCGTAACTCATCTTACTGGTTGCGCAATGGATCTTATCTGCGTTTGAAAACGCTGGAAGTGGGCTATACACTACCCAAAAAAATCGTAAATAGAATCCACTTCAACAATATTCGTATCTACATGATTGGTACCAATCTGATTACGTGGTCGAAGTTCAAGATGTGGGATCCAGAAATGAACAGCAGTAATGGTGCAACCTATCCGTTGGCCAAGTCTGTCACTATGGGATTAAATGTTAACTTATAACAAAATGAAAGATATGAAATGGTTATATAAAACGATTATCACGTTTTCTATTGCAGGCTGTTTGGCTGCATGTAGTGATTATTTGGAGGTAGATTCCAATTTCAAAGACCGCTTGACAATTGAAAAAGTATTTACTGATAAAGATTATACGGATGCGTGGCTTTCCAATACTTATTCTTATTTGCGAGGCCAAAATCAAGATGTAGGAGGAAAAGAGAGCGTACCTACGAATTTTGCCGATGACATTTATTGGGCGGATTGGAATAATGAAGGAAAAGGTAAATATACCAATGGTAGTTATTATTCTTTTTTCAGAAATGTGGAATACAATGAAAATTGGTATCAGGATCCTTATAAAGCGAGTTATTTAGGCATCAATAAGGCCTGTGTCTTTTTGAATAATATTCACATGAACCAACAACTCACAGACGAAGAGCGAGCTGATTATGCGGCACAGGCACGTTTTGTCCGAGCCTATTACTATTGGTTGCTGTTGCGTAAATACGGTCCAATCCCTTTGATTCCTGATGAAGGTGAGGACTATATGCAAGACTATGATGGCTTGGCTCGTCCGCGCAACACCTATGATGAGTGTGTGGAATACATCACTTCCGAATTGGTGAAAGCGGCACAAGATCTTCCATTAGAACGTGGAACCAACAACATCGCACGTCCCACCCGTGGCGCTGCTTTAGCCGCTCGTGCTAAAGTCCTCTTGTATGCCGCCAGTCCGCTAATGAATGGTAATACCGACTCTTATGCGCAGCAAATGGTAGATGATAAAGGTAACAGACTTCTTGCTGCAGAATATGATGAATCGAAATGGGCTAAAGCTGCCGCTGCCGCCAGAGATGTGATGGAATTACCGGGAAATAATGGCGGTCATCGCTACCAATTGTATGTAAAGAGCCGCATTACAAGTGGAACCGAAGATTATCCGGAAACAATAGAACCGTTTAAGGATAGAAATTTCTCGGAAAAGAACTGGCCATACGGATATGCGGATATAGATCCGTTTGAGTCATATCGTTCTATCTTCAATGGCGAACTCTCTGCTTATGAAAATCCGGAGTTGATCTTTTCGCGTGTGGATAATATAACTGTTGATCATTCATCAGGAGGTATCACTTCACCGGATGCTATTGCAAATATGGTGCTTCACCAATTGCCTACACTGGCCGGAGGTTGGGGTGTTCACGGAATGACTCAAAAGCAGTGTGACGCGTATTATATGAATGATGGTACGGATTGTCCGGGGAAGGATAAAGAGATTGGAAGAGGGGATGGAAGCAGCCGGCCAATCGGTTACGTGACTTCTGATGATGTGGATGCCGGTCGTTACAAACCTCTGCGCGCGGGTGTGTCTTTACAATATGCTAACCGTGAACCTCGTTTCTATGTGTCAGTTGGTTTTAATGGCAGTGTATGGAATATGACTTCATTAGGTAACAAGCAAGGAGCTACCCGGCCTAACCAACAAGTCTGGTACTATCGAGGGACTTCAGAAGGATATAATGGTAGTAATCGTATATTTACGGGTATCGGTATCAAGAAATATGTGAATCCTTATGATGCCAAATATCAGAATGAGTTTTTGTACAGGCAAAAAGCAGAACCGGCTATTCGTTATGCAGAAATTTTATTGATTTATGCCGAAGCGCTGAATGAATTGGGAGAAGGAGCAAGCTACGAAATTCCTTCATGGGATGGAAGTATCACCTATACAGTTAGACGTGATGTGGAAGAGATGAAAAAAGGCATTCAGCCTGTTCGTATTCGAGCTGGTGTCCCTGATTATTCACCTACAGAGTATCAGAATAAGGATATTTTCCGAAAGAAACTGAAACGCGAACGTCAGATTGAATTGATGGGTGAGAATCATCGTTATTATGATTTGAGACGCTGGAAGGACGCTCCTTTAGAGGAAGAAACGTTGATTTACGGGTGTAATATGCTGATGGATGAAGGTCATAAAGATCTGTTCCATACACCTGTGGCTATTATGTCATTGCCTGTTCGTTTTGTAGAGAAAAGCTATTTCTGGCCATTTAGTCATGAACAATTGCAACGTAACAAGCGTCTGACGCAAAACCCGGGATGGACTTATTATGATTAACCTTTATATAATAATGAATATGAAAGAAAAAATATATTATTCGTTTCTTGCCGTGTTGATGGCATTGTTTTATACAGCTTGTAATGAAGAATGGACCGATGAACAATATGAACATTATGTTTCGTTTAAGGCACCAATGGATTATGCGAGAGGTGTAACTGATATTTATGTGAAATACAAGCTGAATGGTGCAGTAACTTATCAACTGCCGGTTATTATGAGTGGATCTACATTGCCCGGGAACGATACGGAAGTGCAGATAGCGGTAGACTCGGACACATTGAAAAGTATCAATTGGGAGTATTTTCACAATCGGACAGATCTATATTATAAGGAGCTTACCTCAGATTATTATGAGGTGGAGAACATGAATGTGGTAATTCCGGCAGATGATTGCATGGGATTATTGGATGTCAATTTTAAATTAGGTGGGATAGATTTGGTAGATAAATGGGTATTGCCGCTTACGATTAGAGAAAGTCCTACTGGCAATTATATTCCTCATCCTAGAAAGAACTACAAGAAAGCATTGTTGCGTGTTGTTCCTTTTAATGATTATTCCGGTACTTATTCAACAACCACAATGGAAGTTGGCTTTACTGATTCGGGGACTAAAATGACTACTAATACGCGTACAGCATTTGTGGTGGACGAACATTCCGTTTTCTTCTATGCAGGCTTGATGAATGAAGAAGAACTGAAACGTGGTAAGTATAAAATTATTTTCAGATTTAATGACGACGGGACAGTTACGCTTTCTGCACCTGATCCGGATATTCATTTCAAATCGATAAAAAATCCAACTTGGAAATTAGCGGAAAAGATGGATGTTTCGTTGCCATATCTAAAACATAAAACGATTACTATAGAGAGTTTTAAATATGAATTTGATGATGTCACATCTGTTCCTGGTACCTGTATAAGATATGTAGTCGAAGGGACTGTAAATATGGAGCGTAAGATTAATATTCAGATTCCGGATGAAGATCAGGCGATCGAATGGTAATAATTTGTAGATCGGAATGATATGTATAAATGGATTAGATTAATGTATAGGATTATTTACGTCACTGACCGCATTGGTATGTTCTTATGGATGGAGAGATAATCTTGCATGTAACTTAATTAATAGTGCAGGATTATCGGTCTCTTCATTTCAGACTTTACGTTAAACTTAAAAAACAAAAAAATAAAGGTTTAGGTACATTTCTCTTTTTTAGAAAGTTTATTTCAGCATTTGGGTGGAGGACAGTCTTCCACCCAAATGTTGCTGTTGTAGTCGGCTGCTTTATGTGTATTGTTATCTCTGTTCTGGATTTTACAGAACTTGTGTAGCTTTTTTACTGTTTCCCGCTCGTGTTGTAGGGGTACGAGGGGCGTAGACCGCTAATTTTCGGGTAGAATCAGGTCCGATTTAAGGGCAACGCTCGTCTTTTTGTTCGTGTCGAGGTTAATCTTGCCATCGAATGCGAGGCACGAATCATCATGTTTCATGTCAGTCCCGGCATAATAAACTTTTAGATGATAACTGCCGGTCGACAGCTTAGTGATCTTGAAGTTTACGTCGTAATCACATATACAGTCGGCCCAGACCCCGCCGTTGTCTACTTTATGATATACGGTGAGGATCAGCTGATCTTCTTTTCCAACGACATTGACGTGCCGTTCTTTTACGGCGCAGTTGTCTTTTACGTTCTCGACCGTGCACAGGGCTATTCCGTCTTTTTGCAGCTCGATGTGGAGCGTTGCCGATTTGTTGTAGTTCTCTTCGTAAAAGTTACTGCGCGTATCAGTCGCCGACAATGATGTCTTGCAGGCCGAGTTGGCAACATCATAGGTTCTTAACGAGTCGACGATCACATTTTCTGACGAGCAGGCCGAGAGTCCGATCAGACACATCAGGCCAAAGAATTCTTTTTTCATTATAGCTTTTTTTATTTGTTGGTAATATCTCTTATTTCATCGATTAGCGCGTAGGTTGTGCGCAAGGCTTCCAGGCTGGTCGTGGGATTGGAGACGTTCTCGTGTTCGACCCTGTCGGCAAAGGTCTCGATCTCGGCGAAGAAGCCTTGCGCCACGAGCTGGTTGTTGTCGATAGTCGGGACAAAACCGTTTCTGCCATATAAATTGATAACGCCAGTGTTGCGACGGATGATCTTTTCGGCCGGGATGCCCAATAGGACTGCGGGACGGGAGATGAAATCGAGCTTCTCCATGTTGTTCAGCACATATTGTCCCCTGTCGGTGCTGATGCTCAACTCTTCTTTTGCGTTCTGCCACGAATAGTCGGTCGAAAGCTCGAGCATGCCCGTGGCGCCCCGATGCTCGAGTATGAGAAGAAGCGTGCGATAGCCGACGCGATTTGCCGACTTCACCTTTGCTCCGCCGAAAAGAAGCGTAACGTAGTCGAGCGGGTGGATGAACAGATCGAGCAGCGCATCGCCTTCGGGATATCGTCCTGTCAGGTAGCGATAATGGTAATGCCGTACGTGCGTTTTGCCCAATTGCTTTTGCAAGATGCGCGTGGCGGGTGCGAACCGGTGTTGCAAGCCGACGACGATGTGCCCGGCACCGTACAGCCTGCTGGTATCTATCAGCCTGTTCAGTTCATTGCTGTTGTTGCAGGGCGGCTTCTCTATCCATAGCGATTTACCGGCTCTGATCACTTCGGTTGCAATGCTGAAATGCGCGCGCGGGTTTGTTGCAACGAATATGCCCGCGATGCTATCGTCGTTCAGAACGTCTTGCAGCGTGGTGGTTCCCCGCACATCTTTATACTTTTGAGAAATCAGCACAGCCTTGCGCTCCGACGTGCAGCAAATGTATTTCAGTGGCAACTGAAGATACTGCATGACGGGCAGCAGATTGCTTGTGCAATGGTTTCCGAAGCCCACGAGCGCATATTGCCGATAGTAGATGTTTTTTAAATCGTGCAAGCTGCGAATCCTTTTGTATCTGTCGATGATGTTATTTACGTATTCCATTTTCCGAATGATGCCATTAGGTTTTTGAAATGCTTTCTGTATGTAGTACGCTGGTTACCGGTCCAACAGTAGGGACCGTAAAAGAGTTCGATGAACGGTTTGGGCAGAATGCGCTCGAGGTTGCGCAGCAGAATGATGTCGTATTTGCGGTGGTAGTTGATCCAGCAGCCGTTGCACTTGTGCGAGTGGCGGCACTGAATGCGGTGGGTGCTGTGCGAGTTGAAAATCTGGTCGAGCGTGTTGCGGTGGATGTTGCCCAGTACAACGTCGAGGTTCTGACAGAGCGGTACGTCGCCGTTGGAGTGTACTACCAGTTGACTGAATATGCTGTGACAGCGCAGTTTCAGTCTACCGTTTTTCCACTCGTCGTATAGGGCTACGAAGTCGTAGTTTTCGTCGGTTTGGTGAATGCTTTGGGGAATTTGGTCGAGGTAATTCTCGCCGTCCGACCGGATAAGCTCGCTCGTGGTGTCGAAAAACGACATGGTACTGTATATACCGATGCGTACGTCGACGCGATAGCGCCGAGCTACATCGATAACGTGGGCCATGTCGGCGAATGAGTTCCATGGCGAGAGACAGAACATAAGCGACGTAGGTACCAGGCTGCGACAGGCCTCTACTACTTCCATCACGCGGTCGTAGCCGTCCCGTCCGCGCATGGTACGATAGGTTTCGCGCGTGCCGTCGAGCGATAGGTAAAGATGTCGGGGCCGATGGCGTTGTACGGCCTCGATTACTCGGTTGGGTGCGAGACAGTTCGACAGCAGCGTGTAATTGGGATGATGTGCGTCGAACCATTCCAATATTTTGTCGGCCTCGGGATGCAGAATAAATTCTCCGCCTTCCAGTCCCACCGTTGTTTGCGGCGTTATGCACTGGCTGCCCATCAGCTTCACGATATCGTCGAGGCTTAGGTGTTCGATGGGCTTCTTCCAGATAGAGCAGTGTTTGCAGCGCGATTGGCATGCTGTGGTAGAGTAGATCATCAGCGAGCTGAGTGTTTTGCGATTTGGCCGCAACGTGTTGTTGATAAATATCCATCCGTTGCGGATGTAGTCATAAATTCGGTACATTCTTTTTCAGTTGCTTTATCGTAAAGAGTAGAACTCTTTCAAAAGACTGCACCGAACAGATTGACTTTTTTCTTACCACGTGAGTCGCAGACCGAACGGCACCGTTATGATGAACGGATGTTCGGTGCGATAGGTTTCGAGGCCGCTGCCGTTGCCGAAGTAGTAGAACATGTTCGGTTCTGCGTACAGGCTGAACGGTTTGAAGATGCGGTACTGTATGCCGAGGCCCAAGTTGACCGACCACTGGTACCGGGCCTTGATATTTTCGGTTGTCGTGAAGGTTGAATCTGCCGCCGCCGCGTATTCTTTATGGAGCGAGCTGCCGACAGGCATTTCGAACGTTACGCCGCCCGTGGTGTAGGCATTGAAGCGCCCCTTGCCCCAGATGCGGTAGGTGAGCCTGAACGGAATGCCGACGTAGTCGATCCGCTGTGTTTTCTGCAGCGTTGCCTTGTAAAATTCGCTGGTAAACTCCGACTTCAGTCGCGTATAAGTCATTCCCGTGCTGAAAGTCCACCGCCGGCTCAGCTGTTTGTTCACCGCCAGTCCGAACGTCAGCGGCCGATGGTGATGCGCCTTTTCGTGCAGCGGTTCGCCCTGCATGCCGTCTACTCCGCTTCCGGCGTTATTTATGGCGATATTGTTCAGTTTCGCTCTTTCAATAGAGTCGAGCAACAGGTCATTTCTGTTCATATATTCGATATAATCGTTCCAGGTGTACAGTTTTGCCGCCGCGCCGCCGTTGGCATAGTCTGTCACCGACAGGTAATTCAGGTCTGACAGGGTGTTGCCGGCCCCCGCATTCGAAGAGTAGCCGAGGTTGAACGTCCATGGATATTTCTTTTTCTGCCGGATGTCGAGACTGTCCGGCTGGTTCGAGGCCATGATCCTGTTTTCATCGATGTGCAGAAGGCGCAACGTAGAATCTTTGTCGGTATCGCCCGTTGCCAGCTGTTTTAGCAGCGAATCGGTATCTAAGAACATCGCTTTCGGCGCTTGCTTGGCACTGTCTGTCTCGATTTCGACGTCGGTCTGCCCGCTCTTCGCCGCTTTGGCCGATCGCTTGCTTGCACTGCGCGCCGCGAGTGTTTCGGGATTATCTTTGGCCTGCGTTTTCTTTTTGTGCACTTTTACGACCGTCGGTCTGTTCTCTGAAAGATCGGTCGCCCCATGTCGCGTGACAAAATAGATGTATAACGGAATGAAGACCGGCAGCAACAGCAACGCCCAATAGTTGATCAGCAGTGTACGCAGCATCTGCTTTGCCCTGAACAGTTGCGACGAAGAACTGTGCGGAGCAATGCCCAGCAGTTCGCCGATTTCTTTGTGCGACAAACCATCGAGCACCGATAGCTTGAACACCTCTCTGCTGCTTTCCGGCAGCGCATCTATCGCCGCGAGTAGTGTATCTAAGGCGATGGTCGGTTGCGCCTCGCCGCTTTCTTCTGCGATTTCCAGGTCTAAGTAAGAGAGCGGAATAATGTCTTTCTCTCTGCTCTGAAGATATTTTATCGAAAGATTTCGCACAATCGTAATCATCCACCCCTCTAATTTGGTGTCGTCTTTCAGATCTCCGATCGACATGAAGATGATAATAAACGCATCGTGCAGAATATCTTCTGCCGTGTTTTCGTCTTTCACATAATGCCGGCATATCCCCCTCAGTTTGCGGGCATATACCGTATATAGTTGTCCGAGGGCTTCTTTGTCGCCCTTTTTACAAGCCTCTATCCGTACCATGTTATGTTCGACAGGCGCGCGCCTCTCTTTTTTTAGAAAAGAGTGTGTCGGTATGAAAAGACTGCATGTATTCTTCGAACTTTTTTCTATTTTAACATCTTAGGGCACGCCGCCCGACAGATTTTTATGCGAGAAAGTGGGGTGATGCCTTGCAAAAGTACGAATACAATTCGACAAAAAGGAGTTTCATTTGGTGCCGGTGTAAAACAATCGTCCCACGCTCTGTTGGGGAACGTGGGACGGAGAAGCGTATTTTCTACAGAAGGATTTGCAGTCAGAGCAGACTTGCCAACAGGCTCTTGAGATAATCTTTGCCAACCGCCTGAACTGGCGTTTGAACTCTTCGCCCAGATAAATCTCCACTGTCATACGCTTTCCTCAAATTCCCTGACGAAATCGTCAGCCTTCTGTATTTTCGTGCCTTTGTTTTTCGCCGCTTTCAATTCGCAGACGGCGCGTGTCAGTGTTTCTTTGGCATACGCCTTGCGACCCTGTTCCCCGCCTTTGTAGATGGAGGTGGAAGCTACGCCGCGAAGCATGTCGATGGCGCGGCGGATGCTCTGTGTGGCAGAGTCTTCACTGAGTGTTACCAAAATCTGTGTCATGTTTTTGCCTCCTTATCTTTGCTTTTTCTGCAAATATATCATATTTCACCGGCACGTCCAAATCTCTGCTCCTTGTGTCCCCCAAAAAAGCCCCGGCAATTCAAAAGAAAAAGTGTAGCGTATCTATTGATACTTTACAGATAAAAATGGCCCACTATGCAGTGAGCCATTAGCGTATAAAGTAATTCCCCGTTTGACGGGTTATTTCTTCTTGGTTTCCGTTTCTTTTGTTGCGATGGGTTTATAAGCCTTGTTCAGACCGGCCACAACCTCTTTCGTAATGTCGTAAGCCTGGTCGGCATATAGCAAGTTGTCGGCCACTTTAGAGAGTATCAAACCGTACTTCTTATCCTTATTGTAGCTTACGAGAAAGTGCTGGATAGAATCGCGAAGCGCCTTGTTGTACTTCTCTGTCTCGGCGCTGAACTCATTGCTCAATCGCTGATTGAGCGCCTGCAGGTCAGCGCTCTGTTTCTGTAAACCGGCCTGTATCCCTTCTGCTTGTTCGCGGGTATAAGCGTTTTGCTGCACCTTTTGCTGGAAATTTGCAGCGGCAGCTTCGAGCTGTCTTTGCTTGCCGGCGAGCGTATTCTGGATGTTTTGCCCTTTCTTCTGTAGGATCAGACTGTAGTCTTTGCAGAATTTGTACTGCGTCATGATGCTGTCTACCTCTACATAAGCAATCTTTAACGACGTCGGCGCCACTGTTGCGGCAGTTTCGTCCTTGCTGTCTAATTGCGGATTTGATTTGTCGCATGCCGTCAAGGCGAATGTTGCCAGCGCTGCGATCGCTACAGAACGAATCATTCTTTTCTTCATATTTTTATCTGTATTTAATTATTTCCTATCGGTTGTCGTTTTCGTGCCTCTTTGTCCTGATCGATTACGCAATGAATGCCGCGCTCTTTCATAGCTACACTGTCGTGTATGTGTTGCGAAACGAAATGCCCGTTCTTTTTTAGAAGAATTTTTATCGATAACAATGCAACGGATATTGCAATTATTAACACGCTAAGAAGTAACGCTTTTAGCATTTCTTATTATATTTGCAGGGCAAAGTTAGACCATTTATTGCGTGGCAAAATTAGTGTAATTCAAGCAATATACAAAATAAAATACAAAAAATAATATGGAAAAGAAAGACCTGAAACCGGCTCTGGTATTCGAACATTTCGCAAGAATTAATGAGATACCGCGCCCCTCTAAACGTGAAGAAAAAATGATCGAGTATCTCAAGGAATTCGGTAAAAGCCGTAACTTGGAAACGAAAGTCGACGGAACGGGCAACGTGTTGATACGAAAGCCGGCTACGAAGGGGTACGAAAACCGTGCCACGGTGATACTGCAGAGCCACATGGATATGGTATGCGACAAGCTGGTCGACGTAGAATTCGATTTCGATAAGGATGCTATTCAGACGTATATCGACGGCGAATGGCTCACGGCCAAGGGAACCACGCTGGGCGCAGACGACGGCATTGGCGATGCGATACAGTTGGCTATTCTCGATTCTGACGATCTAGAGCACGGTCCTATCGAATGCGTGTTTACGCGCGATGAGGAAACGCAGCTTACCGGAGCGATGGGCATGAAAGCCGGCTTTATGAATGGCGACTATCTGATCAACCTCGATTCGGAAGACGAAGGACAGATTTTTGTCAGCTGCGCAGGCGGAAGAAGCACCATCGCAACTTTTAAATACAAGCCCGAAGATGTGCCGCAGGGTTATTTCTTCATGCAAATATCGCTGAAGGGATTGATCGGAGGCCACTCAGGCGACGATATCAATAAGAAGCGGGCCAACGCCATTAAGATTCTGTCGCGTTTCCTTTACAACGAACAAGCCAAATACGATTTGCGCCTTTCGAGTTTCAACAGCGGTAAGTTGCATAACGCCATTCCGCGTGACGGTCGAGTGGTGTTCGCGGTTCCGGCCGATGCAAAAGAACAGGTGAGGGCAGATTGGAATATTTTCCAAACCGAGGTTGAAGACGAATTCCATGTAACCGATACGCAAATGGTATTTGCCATGGAGAGTGCCGATGTGCAAAAGGTGCTTCCGAAAGAGCAAAGCCGAAAGTTGGTGATGGCTCTTCAGGCTGTCGATAACGGCATATTTGCCATGTGCCAGGACGAAGCGTTGGCCTACATGGTCGAAACCTCGAGCAATGTCGCAGCCGTTAAGACTGAGGAAGGTCGGATAGAAGTGCTGTCGTCGCAACGCAGCAACGTGATGAGCAACCTCGACAATATGTGCAATACCGTGAAGGCCGTTTACGAATTGGCAGGCGCCGAGGTGGTGCAAAACGACGGATATCCTGCCTGGAAGATGAATCCGAACAGCAAATTGGTCAAACTGGCCGTCGATTCTTACAAAAAGTTGTTCGGCAAAGAGCCGAAAGTGCTGGGCATACATGCAGGACTCGAATGCGGTCTCTTCTCAGAGCGCTATCCGCATATCGATATGGTAAGCTTCGGACCGACGTTGCGCTACGTACATACGCCCGACGAACGCTTGCTCATTCCTACCGTTCAGATGGTGTGGGATCATCTGCTCGAAATGCTGAAAAACATCCCCGTAAAAGAATAACGACAGTAGATAGCAGATGGATCCGAGCTGTGACATGCGCGGATTCATCTTTTTGTTGAATAGAAAACAATGACAGTTATGAAACAGAAAAACGGTCGCCGCGTGTGTCGCTTCATCCTTTTAATTGTTGCGCTGGCTTTGAGCGCTTGCAGCGAAAGGCAGAAAGCAACCTCAGTGGTGAAAGATTTTCTCGACACACATCTTGCGCACCCGGGCTATGCCTGGCAGTACTGTTCTGTCCCCGATTCCACCTACTTCATCACGGACAGTATTGTGCACGCCATGCGCAATCAGACGGCCCAAAGCACGTTGTTTAAACCGATACGGTACGATGGAGAGCGTACGAAAAAGTTGATGTTCGTACAAGTAAAGTACGAGAATCAAGGCAAAAAGATAAAGCAGACGTTTTATCTGGACGACCGGTTTACTTACGTCGTTTCGTTGAAGGACGACTGATCTGCCGCGTATCGACCGGCGATGATACGGGAGGCGCAATAAAAAAAATAGTCAAGCTGTTGATGAAACAACGTCTTGACTATTTTTTTGTCGGGGCGACAGGATTCGAACCTGCGACCGCCTGTTCCCAAAACAGGAGCGCTACCGGGCTGCGCTACACCCCGCCTTTGTCGGATGACGTGTGCAAAGGTAATGCTTTATTTCCGATCTACAAAAAAAAACTCGTTGCCGTGTGCAATGCCCTGCAAAAATCGGGAGATATCGCATACTGCGGGTATTAAGGTAGTTTAACTACGTCGGGCAATGTGTTTTCTAGCTACTTTCATTACCTTTGCGCCGAGATAATCTATACTGAAATATGAAACGAATTCATTTAATTTTATTTTTCTCTGTCCAGTTGTTGCTATCGATGGCAGCTATTCGTCCCGGTAAACTGACTTGCGAGTATCTGAACAATCCGCAGGTTGTAGATGTGTTGCGGCCGCGGCTTTCGTGGATCAATACGGCTGCGAAGGGCGAGAAGAATCAGTTGCAAACAGCTTACGAAATAGAGGTTGCATCGTCGAAGGCGCTGCTCGTTCGCGGCAAGGCCGATTTGTGGCGTAGTGGAAAAGTGCAGAGCCGCGAGTCGTCGCTGATCGATTATGCCGGCAAGGCATTGCGTTCGCGCCTCGGTTGTTACTGGCGGGTGCGCGTGTGGGACAAGAAAGGCGTGCGGTCGGCCTGGAGCGAACCGGCAGAATGGCACATGGGATTGCTGAATCCGGCCGACTGGCAAGCGCAATGGATTGGTGCGCCGTGGGAAGACGATCGCCCTACCGCCTTTTCGGACAACAAGGCCGATAAGCCTGCGCCGCTTTTGCGTAAAGACTTCGTGGTCGATAAGCCGCTGGCTTCGGCCCGAATCTATATCAGCGGATTGGGATATTACGAACTTTATATGAACGGCTCCAAGGTGAGCGACGATGTGTTGTCGCCCAACCAAACCGATTACGGTTATCGGCCCGACATCGAGAAGACCCGCGTGGCCATAGAGAACCGCTTTACCGGCTATCGCGTACTGTACATGAGTTACGATCTCAGCGGCGCCATTCGTCAGGGGCGCAACGCCTTGGGGTGCATCCTGGGCAACGGCTTTTACAACTCTGTCAGCGCTTGGGTGTTGCCTTTCGGGTCGCCGCGACTGCTGGCACAGCTGCATCTTCGTTACAAAGACGGAACCGAAGAGGTGATCTGTTCCGACACCTCGTGGCGGGTAAAGTCCAGCGAGATTGTCTCGAACGGTATTTACAGCGGCGAGCATGCCGACGGTCGATTGTACGACAGCACCTGGTGCAGTCCCCACAGTGACGACAGCGCATGGCAGCAGGCCGTGAAGCGAAAGGCGCCCGAGGCACGCTTAGAGGCGCAAACGGCTTATGCCGACAAGGTGATGGAGCGGTTGAAGCCGAAAAAGATTACCCGGCTGGGCGAAGGTAAGTACAGGATCGACTTCGGCGAAGAGATATCCGGCTGGCTGCATCTGCACAACTTTACCGGCGTCGAGGGGCAGAAGATAGACATACGCTACATCTGCGAGTCGGTACAAGGCACCAACAGCTACATCATGAGCGGCCGGCCCGACGAAGACTACCATGCACGCTTTACGTGGTTCGTGTTCAGAGAGGTCGAGCTGACCGGCTGGCCCGGCGAACTCTCCCCCGACCAGGTAACGGCCGAGGGTGTGTATACCGAGATGAATCAGACCGGCGAGTTTGCTTGCTCGAACGATTTGCTCAACAAGATACAAACCATCTGGTGTCGTTCGCTGAAAGACAATGCGCACGGAGGCTTCTTCAGCGACTGCCCCCACCGCGAGCGCAGCGCCTATACCGGCGACGGCCATGTAAGCTGCGAGATGGTTATGGACAATTTCGACGCCCGCGCCGTGTACACCAAATGGGTCAAAGACATGCTCCTGGCCCAGAATCCCGTTACGGGCTTCGCACCTTTCGGCGCACCGTGGCAGCCCGGCTGCGGCGGCGGACCCGGCTGGAGCGCCGGCATGATCATCATTCCCTACAACTTCTACCGGCAGTACGGCGACAAAACCATGCTGGCGCAAAGCTACGACGGCATGAAGAAGCTGATCGGATTCTTCGACACGTGGACCGATCAGGATGGCATCATGACGCAGAATCAGGACGACGTCAACGGATTTGCCGTCTTCCACAACCTGGGCGACTGGTGCCCGCCGACCGACGTTTATCCGGCGCTTTCGCTGGTTCACACCTTTTTCTACTGGACTTGTCTGGACCATGTGGCCGAAATTGCCGGTGTCTTGGGCCACACTGCCGATGCCCGGCATTATCGCGACCGGGCCGAGCAGGTGCGACAGGCTTTTCACCGCCGCTTCTACGATGCCGAAAAGCGTACCTACGGGCCGGCCGGGAGCAATCTCTTCGCATTGCGCATGGGCGTCCCGGCCGACAGAAAGCGCGACGTGCTGCAGACCGTCAAAAGCGAGCTCGAAGCCAACAACGGCCACCTTTACACCGGAATTTATGCCACGCAACTGCTGTTCAACATCCTTGCCGAAAACGGAATGAATCAAGAGGCTTTCGAGGCCCTGACCAAAACCGATTACCCCAGCTTCGGCCATTGGATCGCACAGGGCGCCACCACTACCTGGGAGCAGTGGGACGGGCAGAACTCGCGTAACCATCCTATGTTCGGCGGCGGACTCACATGGCTTTACAAGCACCTCTGCGGGTTGAACATCGACCACAGTCAGCCCGCCTACCGACACTTTATCGTGCGGCCGCAACCGCCCAAGGGCATGACCTGGGCACGCTACACCAACCAAACCGTGTACGGAACCGTGACGGCGGCATGGAAGAAGAACTCCGAAGCGAGCTATACCGTCACGGTCGACGTGCCCGTGGGCTGTACCGCCACCGTGTACGTACCGTCGGCCGGCGGATACCGCAAACACCTGGTTGGTTCGGGCCATTACGAATTGAGTACACAATGATTTATTAATTATTAATATTAGTGATTCGTGTATTCCTATAAAAAGGATATACACAAAAGGCGGTCTGGCATGCGAATGTCGGGCCGTTTTTGTTTAGGTGCAACAAAAAAAAATCCCCGGCGGTTCTCACGAAGGGCCGGGGTCAGTGTGAAAAGTATACAATACTTACGAAGCGGAATCAGATGAAGTTCCGCCCCGCATCAGCGAGCCGCTGCCCGCCGTTTTTTATGTCTGAGCAGGAGCCGGAACTTTCACGAGTTTATTTTTCTCGACTTTTACCCAGATTGTTTCTTCGGCCGAACTTTTCAGTTCGTAGAGTTTCGCGTTGCCTTCGCCCTTGGCTGTTTTGCCGGTGAGTTTCAGCGCACCCGGTGCAAAGCCGTTTTCGGTTTCGAAGGCGCGGATCATTTTTTCCATCTGCTTTTCGGCAGCTGCCTTTTTCTGCGCCACGCTGGCCTTGTGCGTGCCCTTGAATTCGGTAGCGGCACGGTTCATCTGCGCCACCAGGTCTTCGATCATTTTCCGATCGTTGGCGTCGGTCGAAAACAGGTAGCTGGCTTCGATGTACTGGCTCACCACTTCGAGCGCCTGGTCGGTACGCGGACGTACTTCGCGCGCCTGGGGCAGCTGATCGATCGAGGCATCGGCCCGGCGTTCTACGTGCAGGCTGGCATACTCTGTTTCAATGGCCTTGATGCGCTCGAACACGGGCGTCAGGCCCAAGACTGTGACTTCGTCGGTGCACTTCGTGATGTCGTCTAGCAGGCCGGCTATGCGCAGCGTCTCTTCGTCGAGCGCCTGTTTCTGCATGCCCGCGTAGGGTTTGAGCACCACGTCGAGCTTCTCGGCTGCCTTACGAATCAGTTCTACCGGCGAATTCTGCTGTATACGCGCCACGCCGAAGATGTTCGTCAGCAGGCGGTCGCGCTCGTCGTCCAGTTTTTCCAATTGTTTTGTGTTCACCGAGCCGGTGGCCTCTTCGGTAATCTTGATTTCGAGGTCGACGGCCGCCTTCCAAATCTTCATCACACCGGCTTCGAGGTGCAGTTTCTCTTGCGGCGCGGCAGCCACCAGTTCGTACAGCTCGCGGTGATACTGCGCGTGTCGCGCATTGTTGAACTGAGCGCCGAGCGTTCGTCCAACCTTTACAATTTTTGGTAATTCATTCATAAAATAGAGTTTTTAAATTAAAAAATAGAGTCGATTTATTAAGAAGTGCCGTGCAACCAGGTTGTTTCGTTCCGCGGCGTCGGCTGGCGCGTGCAACCAGGTTGTTTTCGTTCCGCGGC
>CAUQAO010000046.1:0-17052 GCA_963515815.1 uncultured Prevotella sp. | reverse complement strand
AATAATATCGGCCCACACGCCAACATGAAAGTGGCACAGCTACTGATTTCGATGAAACAAAAGAACCCGGAACTCGAGATTCCCGAAGGAATTTTCTACGACGGTATTCCGAACAGCAATCTGTATGTACAGAAAAAAGACCCCGATACCGGCAAACTGTACGGCATCATGATTTACCGCATGACCCAGAGCTACGAAGATCAGGCCATAATTCTGGCCGACTCGGGCATGCTACAGACTACTGCCGACAAGAAACATTTGCTGCTGAGCCTGTGGAGCGGTGAATGGTTCGAGAATATGCAGTCGCAAGAACTGGGCGGAGAGGCGGCGATACCCTATCGCAGAGAAACTTTTGCGATGAAGAAAATCGTGCTCGATTACGACGGCGATTTCAACATGACCGACGCAGCCTCGCTGTCGACCGACGCGCGTGCCAAAAGTCTGCCGCAACTCTACGCAGGCATAGACTCGCTAAACCATGTGTACGACAGTATCGGGCGCGATTTCTACAACGACACCCAACGCATATTTCTCAGTATTCCATTCGTTAACAAGAAAGACTCTCTGGCCGCCGTCAAACAGGCTTCGGCAAAGACATACAATATCGATTCTGTGTACGGAAAACTGTCTTCCGAGCGCAAACTCAATGTGATCAATATGGCCCTGAATGCCATTCAGTCTGAAGTAAGCGAACTGAATTTCAGAAGAATGTTGACAAACGACGGCGACAAGCTGCTGCGCGAGCACCACATCGAAATCATCAACAAATTCGTACTGGCACTATCGTGTCTTATCTTCTTTTTCATCGGCGCCCCGCTGGGAGCGATTATTCGCAAAGGCGGCTTGGGCATACCGGTTATCGTGTCCGTGCTCGTGTTTATCGTTTACTATACGCTCGACAACACGGGCTACCGAATGGCACGCGGAGACATGTGGACAGTTGAGTTCGGTAAAGGTTTAGCTCCGGCCGTCCTTATTCCGTTGGCCGCCTTTGTCACCTATAAAGCCAACAACGACTCGATGGTCTTCAATTTCGATCTGTGGAAAGACATGACCGTAAAAGCACTGGACATACGCACCAGACGACACTTCTACGGCAAAGAAGTCATCATCAACGAACCCGAATACAAAGCTGATAGAGATAAACTGACAATGATCGGCAACGATATAGACCGCTACATAAAAGAACATTCGCTCGCCTCGGCACCCAATGCCATCAAGTTTTTTTTCAAATATCAACCCGATCACGAAATCGAACGCATCGACAAAGAGTTGGAAGCCGTAATAGACGATCTGGGCAACACGAGAGATAAAGTAATCTTGAGTGAGCTGAACAACTACCCGATACTGGCCGTCAAGGCACATACTCGTCCCTTCGAGCACCAATGGCTCAATATTCTATCGGGTATCATCGTACCGTTGGGCATATTCTTTTATCTGCGAATGTGGCGATTCCGCTGGCGCCTGCTGCGCGATTTGCGTCAAATCAGACAGACAAACGAAAGAATGACAGAGCGTATAACAGAAATTTTGAAATAGAAAGAACCAGAACCCCATTTTTTTATCGATATGGAAAATTTTAAACTTGCCCGCATCGAAGATGCTATCAACGATTTTAAAGAAGGAAAGTTTGTCATCGTTGTCGACGACGAAGATCGCGAAAACGAAGGTGATCTTATTATTGCGGCAGAAAAAATAACTCCCGAAAAAGTAAACTTCATGTTGAAGAATGCGCGCGGTGTACTTTGTGCTCCCATCACGCTGTCAAGATGCGAAGAACTGGACCTTCCGCATCAAGTATCGGACAACACCTCAGTGCTCGGAACACCGTTCACTGTTACTGTAGATAAACTGGAAGGTTGCTCGACAGGCGTTTCTGCACACGACCGTGCAGAAACGATTAAAGCATTGGCCGATCCAAAATCCACCCCCGAGACTTTCGGTAGGCCGGGGCATATCAACCCCCTCTATGCCCAAGATAACGGCGTATTGAGAAGAAGCGGGCACACCGAAGCTGCTATCGACTTGTGCAGATTGGCCGGCTTGTACCCTGCAGGCGCACTTATGGAAATTATGAACGAAGACGGAAGCATGGCTCGTATGCCCGAATTGCAAAAAATGGCCAAAGAATGGGGGATGAAAGTAATCTCTATTGGCGACCTGATAGCCTACCGCTTACGGCAGGAATCGATCATAGAGGTTGGCGAAGAGGTTGACATGCCGACCGATTACGGACATTTTCGTCTCATCTCGTTCCGCCAACAAAGCAACGGCATGGAGCATATCGCACTGGTAAAAGGACAATGGACTATAGAAGAACCTATCTTGGTTCGTGTACATTCGTCATGTGCAACTGGCGATATCTTGGGCAGCAAACGATGCGACTGTGGCGAACAGTTGCACAAATCGATGGAACTCATAGAAAAAGAAGGAAAAGGAGTCATTATCTATATGCAGCAAGAAGGACGAGGAATTGGATTGATGAACAAGATTGCCGCCTATAAACTGCAAGAGCAGGGGTATGATACGGTGGATGCGAATACCCACCTGGGTTTTAAACCGGATGAAAGAGATTACGGCTGCGGCGCTCAAATGCTTCGCCATCTAAAAGTTCATAAAATGCGATTGCTTACTAATAATCCGGTTAAACGCGTCGGTCTAGAAGCATACGGACTTGAAATCGTCGAGAATGTACCTATCGAGATAACGCCTAACAAGTATAACGAACGCTATCTTAAAACAAAACAAGACAGAATGGGGCACATACTGCATATTAAATAATGTTGAAGTATCACAAAAATAGAGCAATATCTGAAAAAACATCACTTTTATTTCGCACAGACAAATAGAAACACTACTTTTGCACAAAGTACATCACGCTTCAGCAATCTCAAGAGAATTGAGTTATGATCGGCTAGCTCTACTTTGTACATGTATCACCCTATCACCAACAAAAATGGCACAACTATCAAACCGCCTTAACCGCTTAGCCACTTCCGCAACGCTTGCCATGTCGCAAAAGAGCAGCGAAATGAAAGCACAAGGTATCGATGTTATTAATATGAGCGTTGGAGAACCCGACTTCAATACGCCCGATCACATTAAAGAAGCGGCTAAGCAGGCCATAGACAATAACTATTCAAAATATTCTCCAGTTGCAGGTTATCCGGATTTAAGAAAAGCCATCGTAAAAAAATTGAAGACTGAAAATCAACTCGATTATACAATTGATGAAATTCTGGTTTCAAATGGTGCCAAACAAAGTGTCTGTAACACCATCATGGCTTTGATTAACGATGGGGATGAAGTGATTATCCCTGCCCCATATTGGGTAAGTTATCCGCAAATGGTAAAGTTGGCCGGTGGCAATCCTACGATTGTCAGTGCCGGATTTGAACAAAATTTCAAAATGACTCCTGCCCAATTAAAAGCTGCTATTACACCTAAAACTAAATTACTAATACTTTGTTCGCCAAGCAACCCTACCGGAAGTGTATATTCGAAAGACGAGTTAGAAGGTCTAGCTAACGTTATCAAGCAGCACAATGATTTATATGTCATAGCAGACGAGATTTACGAGCATATCAATTATATCGGCAAGCATGAGAGTATCTCACAATTCCCCGGGATGAAAGAACGGACTATCATCGTAAATGGCATATCGAAAGCATACGCTATGACAGGATGGCGGATCGGTTATATAGCCGCCCCAGAATGGATAGTAAAAGGATGTAATAAACTTCAAGGCCAATATACAAGTGGAGCATGCTCGGTAAGCCAAAAAGCTGCAGAAGCGGCCTATATACTTGATCAAAAATGTGTAGAAGAAATGCGACAAGCTTTTCAACAGAGAAGAGATCTTATCGTTGAATTGACGAAAGACATACCAGGGTTAGAGGTCAATAATCCTGAAGGGGCATTTTATTTATTCCCAAAATGTAGCAGTTTTTTTGGCAAGTCAGACGGTAGATACACGATTTATAATTCTATAGACTTTGTAATGTTTTTACTTGAAGTCGGTCATGTAGCAACGGTTAGCGGCGAGGCCTTTGGAGATCCAAATTGCTTCCGTATGAGTTACGCTACAAGCAATAAAAATATACGAGAAGCAATGAAACGAATCAAAGAGACTGTTAGCAGATTAAAATAGAACATTTTATCGTTCCAAAAATTATAAATTATTGCAAGAAACTTCCAGTTAAAACTTCTTAATTAGCCAAAGATTTATACATAAAATTAATATCTTTGCGTTGTAAAATTAACGAAGTTCTCATGGAGTTTACACGCGAAAAGAACTTTTCTAAATAACAACTATGAATTTAACAACTTAAATTATTTATAACCAAAAATTAATTTTTAAATTATGGCAACTACACAAAAAACAGCCAGCCCTCAACAAAAATCACAGGGCTTCACAGGTGTTAGAAACGCATTTTGGATCATCGTCGTATGCTTCATCATTGCAGTTTGTTTCTTCAAATTTTTCTTAGGATCCGGCAGTCACTTCGTAAACGGAGATAACACCGGTGCTGTTCTTGACAGCAATATTTGGGGTACAATCTACAAGGGAGGTGTTGTCGTTCCTGTAATCCACACACTGCTGCTTTCTGTTATTGCATTGTCTATCGAACGCTGGTTGGCTCTCCGTACCGCTTTTGGTAAAGGCTCTCTTCCCAAATTCGTAGTAAATGTAAAAGCAGCATTGAAAGCAAACGATTTTAATAAGGCTCAAGATCTTTGTGATAAGATGAAAGGCTCTGTTGCTAACGTTGTGACAGCTTCGTTGAACGCATATAAGGAGGTAGAGGCAACTCAAGGCTTGAAAAAGACACAGAAGGTAGCTAAAATTCAACAGGCTCATGAAGAGGCTACCCAACTTGAGATGCCTACCTTACAGATGAATCTTCCTATCATTGCTACAATTGTAACATTAGGTACACTGACAGGACTTCTTGGTACAGTAACCGGTATGATCCGTTCATTTGCAGCTCTGGCTGCTGGCGGTGGTGGTGACTCTTTGCAGTTGTCTGAAGGTATTTCAGAGGCGCTGATCAACACTGCATTCGGTATTGCAACATCTTGGGTCGCAGTTATTTCTTATAACTACTTCACAAACAAGATTGACAAGTTGACATACGCTCTTGATGAGGTTGGTTACTCTATCGCTCAGACATACGAAGCTAATCACGGAGAAGAAGCTTAATTTTTTGCTAACCCTTTAAAATTTTATCGCTATGGGTAAAGTAAAAATTAAGAAAAGTGATATCTGGATCGACATGACTCCTATGTCGGACGTAATGGTACTTTTGCTGACTTTCTTTATGTTGACCTCAACATTTGTAAAGAACGAGCCAGTCAAGGTAGTTACTCCGGGTTCGGTATCGGAGATCAAAGTTCCAGAAAAGGACGTACTGAATATTCTTGTCGACAAAAACGGTAAGGTATTCATGAGTATGGATAACCAAGCACAAATGATGGATGTCTTATCAGGCATGACTGGTCAGTTTGGAGTGTCACTAACTCCAGAACAACAGAAAAAATTCCAGAAAGATCCTATGTGGGGAGTGCCTATGGATAAACTTTCTACCTATCTTGATCTGCCAGAAACACAGATGGCAGAAGAGTTAAAAGGACAAGGCATCCCAACAGATAGTATCGAAACTGATGGTAAGAAAGGTAAAAGTGAGTTTCAATTGTGGGTAGATCAAGCCTTTTCTGTCAATGACGAGATCAAGCTTGCTATCAAGGCAGATGAAAATACACCTTATGAAGTAATTAAGAAAGTAATGTCTGAACTTCAAGATATGAGTAAGAACCGTTATTATCTGATTACTTCATATAAAAAGCTGGAGGACGAATAACATGAGTGCAGAAGTAGCCCAAAGTACAAAAGGCGGGAAAAGCAAACAAAAGAAGATGAATGTTCGCGTAGACTTTACGCCTATGGTGGACATGATGATGCTTCTTATCACATTTTTCATGTTGTGTACTTCTCTTGCAAAACCGCAAACAATGGAGTTGAGTATGCCTGCAAAGGATGACAATCTCCAAAATGAAGATAGATCTGTAACAAAGGCTTCGTATACAATTACTATATACATTGCTGCAAATAATAAGATCTATTACGTTGAAGGTCTTCCTAAATATGATGATCCTTCTTGTCTAAAAGAGACAACATGGGGGAAAGACGGTATTCGTAAGGTCCTTATTAATCACGTTACAGAGGATGGAACAACTCCTGTTCAACAAGTAATGCTAGCCAAAGAAGCTCTTGACAAAAAGAAAGCAGCAGATCCAAACAAATATCCGGATTCTGTTTATAATTCAACTTTGTCAAAGATCAAGGGCGGTACAATTGATGGTCAGAAGATACAAGTCATGACAGTTATTATCAAATCAACCGATAAAGCTGTCTATAAGAACTTGGTTGATGCTCTTGATGAAATGGCAATTTGCAGTATTGGTAAGTACGTTATTGATAATATCAGTCCTGATGACAAAAAGCTTCTTGAGAAGCGAGGGATAGACTAATTGTCATAACTTGTAATTAACAATTTAAAAGCAAAAGAAATGGCAAAAATAGATTTAACATCCAATGAATGGGTTGACATGGTTTTCGAAGGAAGGAATCAAGCTTATGGAGCCTATAAACTTCGTAAGAATACTTCCAGAAGAAATATCCTGGCGATTATCATTATGCTTATTGCAGCTGCTATCATTGCTACGATTTTGGGAATTAACACCATTATAGAAAATCAAAGGAAGAGGGCAGCTATCACACAAGTTACAGAAGTTTCAGCTTTGAATCAACCTAAGAAAGAAGCTAAGGTACAACAAAAAAAGATTCAAGTAGAACCAGAAAAAGTTGTTGAGCGCGTTAAAAGTTCTATTAAGTTTGTTGCCCCTGTTATTAAGAAAGACAATGAGGTAAAACCTGAAGAAGAGCTGAAGACCCAAGACGAAATCCTGAATTCCAAGACGGACATAGGTTCTTTCACTGTCCAAGGAAATGACGATAAGAATGGTGAGATACTAAAGGCTAAAGAAACGATTGCACAACCAGAACCTCCTAAACATGAAGAAGAGAATGCTGTGTTCGATATCGTAGAACAGATGCCTTTATTCCCTGGTGGCAACGCAGCTTTGATGAAGTATCTGAATGATAATATCCGTTATCCGGTTGTTGCTCAGGAAAATGGTGTACAAGGTCGTGTTGTTGTTTCGTTCGTCGTAGAGAAGAATGGATCGATTACAGATGTTAAAGTTGTACGCTCTGTAGATCCTTCTTTAGACAAAGAGGCTGCACGTGTAGTAAGCGGTATGCCGAACTGGACTCCAGGAAAGCAGAATGGTTCTAATGTACGTGTGAAATACAATGTGCCTGTTACATTCAGATTACAGCAATAACAGTTTATGAGAAGTAACTTATCTTACATTATAGTAGGATTAACACTGTTTACGCTCTTATTGGCTTCTTGCGAAGAAAAGAAGCACAAAGGTGGCAGAACAGATACATATTCGTCAGGGGTGATTAGTTTCGCCTCTGACGAAAGTTTTAGTCCAATCATAGATGAACAGATACAAGTATTCGAGTCTGTTTATCCGAAAGCAAAGCTCGTTCCCATCTACACCAGCGAGTCGGACGGAATGAATATGCTCTTAAAAGACAGTATATGTTTAGTAATCACTGCTCGTGACTACAAACCTGCTGAAATCAAAAACTTACGAGACAGAACTTTTATGCCAAGATCCATCAAGATTGCATACGATGGACTTGCGCTAATTGTCAACAAAGTAAATAACGACACTTGCATCAGTGTCAACGATTTGAAAAGAATATTAACAGGCGACGCTAAAAAGTGGAGCGACATCTATCCTACCTCTAACAGAGGAGAGATCGTCTTAATATTTGATAATAAGAGATCGAGTGCTGTTCATTTTGCCGAAGACAGTATCTTGGGCGGAAAACCTATCACAAGTCCAAATGTTGTTGCAACGAACAATTCTGCCGATGTAATCGACTACGTTGAAAAGACACCGGAAGCCATTGGAATCATCGGTAGCAATTGGCTGAATGATAAGCGCGACTCAACCAATCTTACTTTCAACAAGAACATTCGAACCATGTCGGTAAGCCGATTGCCAAAAGCAACTCCAAGCAATAGCTGGAAGCCTTACCAGTACTATATATACAATGGAAATTACCCATTAATACGCACTGTTTATGCATTGCTAAATGATCCGATCAACGGATTGCCATGGGGATTCGCCAATTTTATGGCATCGCCTAAAGGCCAGATGATCATTCTCAAATCCGGTCTTTTACCGGTACAGGGGAATATCACTATTCGCAATATTAATGTTAGACAATAGCATGATCTTTCTACCATCTGAAATGCCTTAGTTTCATAGGAAGACAAGTTTTTAAAATAAAAAAGAGAGAGAAATTATGAAAGCTATCAAATATCTAATGATCGGAGTCTTGACACTAAGCCTCAACACTCCGGTAGTAGCTCAAGACGAGCATAAAGCAGTTATTGATCAGGCAACAAACATCATCAAAGCCAAAGGCAATGATGTTGAAAAGCAGATTAAAGACATTTACAAAGCTAACAAGAAGAATGCCGATGTACTTGTTGCTATCGGCCGTGCGTACCTCGATGTAAAGGATACCATAAACGCATCTAAGTACGCTGAGTTAGCTATTAAAGCCAATAAGAATTACGGAAACGCTTATGTATTGGCAGGCGATATCGAAGTTGCAAAAGAAGATGGCGGATCTGCATCTGCCTGGTATGAGCAAGCAACACTGTTCGATCCGAAAAATCCGGAAGGCTATCGTCGTTATGCACAAGTTAACAGCAAGGTAAGTCCTACTGCAGCTGTAGCAAAATTAGAGGAATTGCGCCAGCAACGCCCCGACTATCCCGTCGATATCATATCTGCCGAGATTTACGACCGCGCAGGCAATCTAAAAAAGGCATTGGAATACTATAAAAAAGTAGATAAAGCCAAAATGGAAGACTATCAGTTAGTCAACTACGCGTTGAATCTCTTTCTACAAGGTCAATTCGAAAACAGCTTGGAAATATCGCAATTCGGTAATCAGAAGTTCCCCAGGAATCCGGCTTTGAACCGTATTTCGTTTTTCAACCTCACTAACCTGAAACGTTTCCCGGAGGCATTGCAGTATGCAGACGCCTTATTCAATAAATCGGATGACACCAAAATTACAGCGAGCGACTATCTCTATTATGGGCACGCATATCTGGGCAATAAAGACTACGACAATGCAATTGCCATGTTTACCAAGTCGCTTGAAAACAACACGGATAATTCGGAAGACAAAAGCGATGCCCTGAAACAAATAGCAGAAGCTTACTCTCAGAAAGCTGACTACGCCAATGCTGCAAGCAAATATGAAGAGTATTTGAAAAGCAAGAAAGAGATTACCGCCTCGGATTTTGCCGGGTTAGCCACCATCTATCTAACGCAAGCGGAAGAAGCAAAAGAAGAAAATGCTAAGAAAGAAGCCTATAAGAAAGCCGAACAGATATATGTAGAATTGGGAGAGAAATTTCCGAGTGCCAACGATTACGCAATCCTATGGCAAGCTCGTATCAACTCGTACCTCGATCCGAACATGGAGACATACGCAGCGAAACCATTCTACGAAGCACTTGCCAACATGTTAGAGGCGAAAGCAAACCGTGATACAAACGATAATAATCGCTTGCTCGAGGCATACCAATATTTAGGATTCTATTACTTTAAAACGGACAAGAAGCCCGAATACACCAATTATTGGAATAAAGTTCTCCAGATAGATCCTGAAAATGCTACGGCAAAACAAATTCTCAGCATAAAGAATACAACGCGTTAAATAGGCGCCAGTATCAATTGCTAAAACGCTATTCAGTCGGCACATATCGTACACGAAACGACGGTATATGCCGACTTTTTTTCTACGACTATTATACCCAAGAGAAAATAAAAAGAAACACTACTGTCCGATAAAAATAGTTTTTTACACCGGCAAGCTGCCTGTTTCTGAGAAAAGTGAACTTTTTATACCGTCAAGCCACTATTTGAATCTCCCCAAGCCCCTATAAAATAAAATATCAGGCTTAATAGTCAGAAAAACGCAATACCCGATGGCGCTGTACCGGTACGACACGATAAAAGGAACTCATTTGGTGCCGGCGTACCGGTACAATTCGACCAAAGGAGCTCATTTGGTGCCGGCGTACCCATACAATTCGACCAAAGGAGCTCATTTGGTGTCGGCGTACCCATACAATTCGACTAAAGGAGCTCATTTGGTGCCGGCGTACCGGTACAATTCGACTAAAGGAGCTCATTTGGTGTCGGCGTACAAGTACAACGCAATCGTTTCTACCGTTTTCTTAGTCTTGGTACTCGACAAAGGGGCTACTGTAATGGCCCAGCCATCGGTTTCTTTCAAGCCGACGGCCATGTGATTGCTACGACTTAGTACGATCGTAATCGGCGTCTTGGCTACGCCGCCGAGGGTTGTATCTTTAGTTGTAGTTCAAAAAATGCCTAACGAAAGATGGCAGCACGACAGAAGCGCTGATAACAATCGAGCAGAACAGATGGGCCGCGAGACTTACGGTGGGTGTGTTGGGTGATAAGAACATGCTGTGCTATGCTTTTCGGCCGGTTGCTTCTATGCTGTGTTCTATTTAACTTTAGCAAAATCGAGAATGAGCTTTCCGACGAAAACAGCATGTTTTCCGTTCTGATCTACCGGAATTTCTTTCCCATCTAAATTTTTCACGTACCGTAAGGTCTCGAAATACGTGTGCGAATGACCGCCGAGCACCAAATCGATGTTACGCGAGCCGGCAATCATTTTCTGATCGCTCATCCCTCGTGCCAACCAGCCGAGATGCGATATGCAGATAACGATATCGCATTTTTTGTTTTCTTTCAGCATAGTGGCCGTTTTTAAAGCCGTCTGCACCGGATCGAGGTACTTCACACCCGCACAGTTTTTGGCATCTACCAGGCCATCTAATTCGGGCGATAAGCCGAAGATACCTATTTTTACTCCCTTTCTTTTGATGATATGATAGGGTTTGACCAGCTTTTCACAAACAGTTCCGGTAAAATCGTAATTAGAGCACACAATCGGATAATTTAGCTGTCGGAACATGGAGGCCATGGCCTCCATTCCCGAATCGAACTCATGATTGCCTATCGTACCGGCATCGTAGCCCATCCGATTCATCAGTTTCATTTCTACTTCGCCCTTATACAGGGTATAGTAAGGCGAACCCTGGCAGAAATCGCCGCTATCAAAAAGCAGCAGATGGGAGTCTTTCTTTCGCTCTTGTTTCAGCATCTCGATGCGACGTATAAATCCTCCGCGATCGGCCAGCATCGTATCTGCCAGGTTCGGGTTCAGCGGATAGATGCAGCTGTGCGTATCGTTCGTATGCAAGATGGTCAGCGTTTTATTCTGCGCCGACACATTTACGGTCATCAGCCATAAACACACGCAGATATAGCAATGATACTTATTCATAAATTTCCTTTTTTAGCCGTTAAAACTTATTCTACCACGATTCGTCCCTCTACCCTTGCATCGACTGCCTGGCCTTTTGCAGCCATCTCTCTAAAATAGTCCATGATAATAAATCGCACGTTATTCTCTACATTCTGTGGCGACACGACATTCGTTTTTTGCTTAAAAGCTACCAACTTGTCATTGCCTTGTGCCAGATAATCCAACGTTGCAATACGATACTTAGCTGTTTTATCGATCTGTTTTCCATCTACCAAAGCCGATTTCAGTCGTCCGTCTCTGCTGATAACCAACCGCACGGCATGGCTTACGCCTTCGCCTCCGACATAAGCCATTTGTTCGAATAGCTTTAAAACCTGCTCGCCGGTAAGTGTCAAGAAGCAGATTTTATTCTCGAAAGGCGCAACCTCCAATACATCGCCGTAAGTAATCTTTCCGCGAACAAACGAAGCACGAATACCGCCCATGTTATATACGGCGAAGTCGGGATGTTCGTTAAATTGAGTCGATCCCCAGACAAGGATATCGGAAAGCAGATTAGACAAATCGCTTTCGGGCCGACCGCTTTTCATGTTGCGTGCTATGCTGCCCACAACAGGCTTCATAATGCTGTCTACCTCGGCTTTATAGGGCCGCATTATTTTATCGACGACAGGATCGTGTGTTGCATCATAAGTCTTGTCAATCAAGATACGACTACGCCCAATACCGGTCAGTCGATAGTGAGATGTACACGATACCGACATCAGCAGCGTTGCACCGCATCCGAAAGCTAATAATTCTTTATACATAGTTGTTCTTTTTATTTCTATTTACAAAAATAGTTAATATAGAAAAGTCATCTCGCAAGCTTATTTATCTTATAATAAAGTTTAACACGACATCATTTCGCTGGATGTTTAAAGTTGGTTTTGCTGATACCCAATCGGCAAAAATAGCTGCGTTATCTTGTGATGTTCGAAGAAATATCGTAACTTTGCCACGCTTTTCGGCATAACCGCTGGCGATAGAAGAGTTATCTGCCATGTTGTGTTGGAACGACAAACAATATTTAATGACCAAATTAAAAATGGATTTAATTAAAGTTGCTGAAGAAGCATTTGCAACCGGCAAGCAGTTCCCTGAGTTCAAATCGGGCGATACGATTACTGTCGCTTACAAAATCGTCGAAGGTACCAAAGAGCGTATTCAGCTCTATCGAGGCGTTGTCATCAAAATCTCGGGGCACGGTAACAAGAAGCGCTTTACTGTTCGTAAAATGTCAGGAACAATCGGTGTGGAGCGTATCTTCCCTATCGAATCGCCGAACATCGACTCTATTGAGGTTAACAAGCGTGGTAAGGTACGTCGCTCTAAGTTATTCTATCTGCGCAAGCTCACCGGTAAGAAAGCTCGCATTCAAGAGAAGAGAACTATTACTGCCAAGTAATACGCAGACTTTCCCAGACTTTAGAACGAATAAAAACAGGCTCGGCATACTTGAATGTCGAGCCTGTTTTTATGCATTCGGCAGAGCATGGCAATTGCCGCCATTGTTTCAGAGGCGGTTTTCCGTGCCGAACGTTTAGTGCTGAAGAGGCACTTTGGCCGACAACTCTTCCCGATCGTCGTAATTTAGATCAGCACTATTGTCGCCGTGCAACGCCTTTAAGAAATCGTTCCAACTCTGGAAGCCCGTAAACAGAGCTAGCTTATCCAATGTTGCCTGCGACGGTTTTTCTTTGACACTTACATGGTGCCACACTTTTTTAAGCGCTACGGCACTGACATGCAACCCATGTTTTGAGAACAGATGAGCCAACTTTTCAAAGTCAGACGACAGGTTGATCGTCTTCCCCACCTTCCTTTCTACTTCTGCCAACAATAACCTCAATTCGGATAACATACGCTCATTTATAAACGCTGCAAAAGTAGTAAAAAGGAACGAGACGATTTCAGCAAACAAAAGAATTTTATATACCTTTGCAACCGACAAGAACACCAAAACATCATGAAAGAATTGGCATTAAAGTACGGATGTAACCCCAATCAAAAACCCTCACGCATCTACATCGACGGAAGAGATCTGCCCCTCGAAGTATTGAACGGTCGCCCCGGCTATATCAACTTTCTCGACGCGCTGAACAGCTGGCAATTGGTCAAAGAACTAAAAACCGCAACTGCATTGCCCGCAGCGGCCTCGTTCAAGCACGTATCGCCAGCAGGAACCGCCATCGGACTGTCTCTGAGCGACACGTTGAAGAAAATCTATTTCGTCGACGATCTTGATATCCAGCTCTCGCCATTAGCGTGCGCATATGCTCGGGCAAGAGGAGCCGACCGAATGTGCTCCTACGGCGATTTCGTAGCACTGAGTCATACATGCGACGCCGCCACAGCCACATTGATCAAGCGCGAAGTAAGCGACGGCGTTATTGCGCCCGGCTACACCGCCGAAGCACTCGGTATCTTGAAAGACAAACGCAAGGGAACCTATAACATCATCAAAATTGACGAGAACTATACCCCCGCCCCCATTGAACGAAAACAAGTCTTCGGCATCACATTCGAACAAGGGCGAAATGAAATCAGACTCGACAACGACCAACTCTTCCAAAACATACCTACTCGAAACAAAACTCTCACAACCGAGGCCAAACGCGACCTGATCATCGCGCTCATCACCCTGAAATATACCCAAAGCAATAGTGTATGTTACGTAAAAGACGGACAGGCCATCGGCATCGGAGCCGGACAGCAAAGCAGAATACACTGTACACGACTGGCCGGACAAAAGGCCGACACGTGGTGGCTACGACAATGTCCCAAAGTTATGAACCTGCCGTTTAAAAATGATATACGACGTGCCGACAGGGACAATACTATTGATGTTTACATCGGCGACGAATACGGAGACGTATTGCAAGAAGGTACCTGGCAACAATTCTTTACCGAAAAGCCCGAACCCCTTACCAGCGAAGAAAAAAAAGCCTGGATCGCCCAAAATACAGGCGTAGCACTGGGCAGCGACGCTTTCTTCCCCTTCGGCGATAACATCGAACGGGCACACAAAAGCGGCGTAAACTACATTGCACAAGCCGGAGGATCTATCCGCGACGACCACGTTATCGACACCTGCAACAAATACGGCATCACAATGGCTTTTACCGGCATCCGACTTTTCCACCACTAATCTTCCCGAAAGTTTATGACCGATATAGACGACATCATCGCCGGCGGAGGTATCATCTTCCGCGGCGCTCCTAAACAAGACAACGACGACAAGAATAAGGTCAAAACCAAAGCCAAAAAAAAGAAATACATTACCGGCGCCCACGGTAGCGGATCAGCCCGGCAAAAAGCAAAATACCGTACGCAACGCGCCAATCGCAACAAACGAAAAGGATAATTTTTTCTCATTGCACTGTGCAACGGCACAAAAAAATATTGGGGGGAGATATAAGCTGCTTTTCTTTTAAAGTTGTCCGGCCTCGACCATCAGCACTACCCGTTCGGTTAACCTATCAACGCCCTCGGCATCATATTTTTTCATTAAACTGGCGCCGAACGCCCAGGCAAAAGCCTGCCAGAAACCGGCACGAATGCGGCCCATGAATGCTTGGATCAGCTGATACGACGACGAGTCGCACTCGCGATAAACCAACTTGATGAGGAGTTTACCCTGCTGGTAAGTGAGTTTTTTAATACGCGGCGTGTATTCATCGCGGATGCTTTTCTCGACTAGATTCCTGTGGTTGTCTTTCGCCTTTTTATTGGGAAGCGTTTGCAGATAATCGCCAGTCTCGATAATAATTCTGTTCACCTCTTTCGCTATCGGCAGTACCAGTTTCACATTATTCACCAACCGGTTGTAGGCCGCATGCTGTTCGGGATTCTTGAATGTGGGCTGCGGGTAGACGTAAACGTTGTTGAACTCCATGTACTGAATAGAGTCGCGCCCGTGCAACACCTTTCCTACCTTCACCATCGGCTCGAAAGCAGGGCTATCCGTATCTGCCAGCTGCGGCTCGGACATGTCGGTGTTCTGCGCCTGCATCGTGAGCGGCAGCAACGGCAGCAAAAGGGCTATCAGTTTATCTCGTTTCATACATTGCGGCAAAAATACCCATATTCTGGCACTGCCGAAAATAATTTTATTTTTATTTGCGATGTTAAGAATTTCGATCTAATTTTGTTTGTCTGTCAAAAACGCTCATGAAAAGAATTTTATCGATCGCATTGTTTTCTCTCTCTTTCTTTTGTCTCTGCGCCCAGGAGCGGCAGCCGTGGGAAACGTATTACGAGCAGTTGAGCGACATCGACGAGACTGAATCGGTGTCGTGGGAAACGGCTTACGAGCTGTTAAGCGATTTGGCCGAACACCCCATCGACCTGAATCAAGCCGGCAGAGACGATATCGATCAGCTGTTTTTCCTAACTAAGCAGCAACGCGAGGAATTGGGC
This sequence comes from uncultured Prevotella sp., assembly GCA_963515815.1. Classification (GTDB taxonomy): domain Bacteria; phylum Bacteroidota; class Bacteroidia; order Bacteroidales; family Bacteroidaceae; genus Prevotella. The sequence continues at coordinate 1,058 of CAUQAO010000046.1, read as the reverse complement.
GAATACCTCGACCGTTATGCACCGATACGCAGTTTAGGCGAATTAGCAATGATCGAATCGCTCGACATTGTTCGCCGCCGGTTGCTTTCATACTTCGTCAAGATCGGTCCGGCGGCATCGAAGCGTTTCCCCATCCTGTCCCATATCGCAAAGTATGGGCGGCACACGTTGCTGGCCACCGCCAAGATACCTTTCTATGAGCGCAAGGGTGATACGAACGGCTATTTAGGGCATCCGTACAAGCACTGGCTGAAGTACGAATTTGCTTGCGGGCAGTATGTCAAACTGGGTCTCGTCGGCGCGCAAGATGCCGGCGAGCCCTGGTTTGCCGGGCGCAATCGGTATGGATATGACTATTACTCGTTCTACCTGCAGTTAAAAGATATGGGGCGATTGAAAAAGCTGGTCGTAGGCCGTTATCGGTTGAAATTCGGACTCGGCATAGCCATGAATACCGACTTCGGTTTCGGCAAGCTGGCCACCCTCTCGTGGTTAGGCAACGCGAGCGCAGCCGTGCGGTCCCATGCTTCGCGGTCAGAGGGCAACTATCTGCAGGGGGTGGCTGCTACAGTGGGGCTGACGCGCGAACTGAGTTTGACCGGCTTCATTTCGTACCGCAAGATAGACGGCATGCTGAACAAAGACAGCGCTTCGATCTCGACGATCGTCAAAACCGGATACCACCGAACCCTGCGAGAGATGAGCCGAAAACACAACACCGAAGAGCTGCTGACAGGCGCCCATCTTCGTCTATTCAAAAACGGATTCCACGTTGCACTGACAGGTTTCGCTACCCGGCTAAGTCGCGAGCTGCGCCCCAAGACCACTCAGCTTCATCGGCAGTACTACCTTGCCGGAAAAGCTTTCTGGAACACCAGTGCCGATTACGGATACACTGGCAGCCGGCTGTCCGTGCAGGGCGAAACGGCCACCGGCAATACCCACGCCTTGGCCACCATCCACAGCGCCAGCTATCAGTGCACACCCACGTGGTCGGTCGTGGCCGTGCAGCGGTTTTATTCGTACAAATACGCATCGCTCTTCAGCCAAAGTTTCAG
>CAUQAO010000045.1:0-17128 GCA_963515815.1 uncultured Prevotella sp. | reverse complement strand
AACTCGTTTCATTAAGCGGCGAATCCGTTTGGGTAAAGGTAGAAAAGGATAAGCTCGTCAAAGTCGCAGCGCCGGTCTCTACTGACTAAGAACTATTGTTCACACTTTATTTTATATTTGTATCACACACTTTGGCTTCGGTGGTTCGAGAGAATCGCCGAAGCTTTTTTATCGGGAAAGCGGAGCGGCCAGTTTGCGAATCACATTTTGCAGTTGTTCGCCCAGTCCGATGGTGTAACCTTGCGACGAGAAAAGCACACGATTAAAGGTATCTGCAATGATGAAGATGGGCAGCTGCCGACTGTCCTGTAGTTTCATTTGGGCTACGATTTGCCGCTTGATGCTCCCGTCGGTGTCGATTCCGAAAATAGTGTGCTGGGGCAGGCGGCCGAACTCGTGAGGGTTGAACTTTTGGGCATCGGCTTCCGATTCGAAGAGGAGAACGAGGGGGCGTTGCCATTCGTCGAACGCTGTGGACAGCTTGGCGATATCTCTTAGAGCATGGTTGGTGGGTTCTTGTCCCGGACCGATGAGACCGACGACAAAATAGCCGCGGCCGGTTTGCGACAGGATGCTCACCTGACGGTTGTTGCTGGTAAAGACAGACTCGCTGTTAAAGTTGCCTATCACGCTTACCTCGGTGTCGGATGTGCGCAGATGCAGGTCGAGCGCAGTGGTTTTTCCGCGTTGTATGTTGAAGATGCGGTGCGTGGCTTTCACATTTCCGCTGGCCATTCGCGTACCGGTTACCAAGAGGTAGGTTCCCTCGTCCAAGGGCGTTCCGGCCTCGAATGTATTCTTCCAGCTGGTTCCGCCGCCCATGTCTACCTGTCCTTCTTCAAAATTAAGTAGCACGGGGGTGCCGTTTTCTATCCTGCTGATGGTAAAATGGCTGTAGTATTTGGGGTCGTCGAGTGTTTTTGTGGGCTTATAGCGTAGTACGAGCGTGCCGGTAGGGGCTACCGACTGCTTTTCGGAAGTGAAATCGACATCGATCCATCGGCCGTTTTGCCGATACTGCACCTTCGAGGTCACGACGTCTTTGCGGGCCTCGATGTCTAAGCTGCGCGCCAGGTCGACGAAGAAGATGTCGCGCGAACGCTCGTCGGCCAGCCTCGAGCGCCATACGCCGATCGGTGTCTGGGCTATTTTCAAGGCTTTCGTATCGGGATTGATGCGGATATTCTGGCGCACCCATGCTACGAGCTGTGCCGGATCGCTGCGGAACCGGCGAACGGTAGTATGGTCGAATACTTGCTCTAAATACTGCTTGAACGGCGCAATAATCATTTCGTTCTCTACTCTGGGACAAATCTGGCGGCTGCTTGCCTTGAAATGATCTTCTAAAATGGCGTCGGGCATATCGCGAAGATCTTTGTCGCTGACCGATTTCAACAACTCCAATGCTCGCTGCGGGTTGTCCTGGTGGCGATCGTAAAAGGCTTTAATGGTTTGCCAATTTCCGCGCGCCTTTACCAGCAAGCGGTCGATCTCGCTGTCGCCGCGGGGCTGAAAGAAAGTAGATTCGTAGGCTTTTCTGATGCTGTCTTCGCGGGCAAAGCGCCTTTTATTCTGCTCGATCATCGCTTCTGTCACTGCCGGCAGATTGGGGTGCTCGGGCGGCGGCACAATATCCAGCGAATCGGGCGCAAAGACAGGTTGCCCGGCGTCGGTCTGCTGCGAGCGATCGAGACAAATGGTCAATCGGCGGTCTTTACCGAACGAGGCTTTCGTAAATCCGTAGGCGCCGTTCTTGGAAGCCCAAACCAACATGTCGCCCTTGCCCGCCGTGAGGAAAGTCTGCCCCTTTTGGTCCGAGTACTTCGTTACAGCGGTATAGTATTCGGCATAATTATATATCTTGAACTCTACCCGGGCATGGTTTACAGGCCGATGATAGGCATCGACAACGGTAAAATCGATGCGCGCCGTAGAAGCGTAATTGTCTATCAAATTGATCTCGGTAAAGTTCGATGTGCGCAACACTACTTCTTCGGGTCCGGTATAATGGCCGAATACGCGTGTGTGCATCAACATGGCACGCGATGCCGGCGCATTGAACCAACCCAAATTCAGCACGGGTTCGGGTTCGCAGGCGCCGATAAAATACCAGCGGCCCTCGGCCCAGGCTTCGACCCAAGCATGATTATCGTCGGTATGAGCCCAGCGAGGTGTGTATACCTGCCGGGCCGGAATGCCGATGGAGCGAAGGGCCGCAACGGTGTAAGTGCTCTCTTCGCCGCATCGGCCCAAGGCATTTTTCATGCACGCCAACGGCGACAACGTACGACCGTCCGACGGACTGTACGTAACATGTTCGTGGCACCAATGATTCACTTCGAGTATGGCTTCTTTCATGCTCATGTCCTTGACGCGATCTTTCAAAGCATTGTAGAACGTCTTTCGCGCGTCGTCTAAGTTCTCGTTATTGACCCTGAGGGGCAAAACGAAATGGCGAAACAGCAACTCGGGCACCTCTTTCCCCCAGGTCATGGCCTGCCGGGTAGCGAAAGTTGTACGGATATTATCTAAATAAAAGGTCGTAGGATAGTCGGTTGCATCTGCCATCGGCATGTAGGCATAGAGAAACTGTAGTGCCTCAAGTTCATCTTCGGCAATATTCGGTTCTTTTAAGTCGAAAAACTGCGGTCCTACGAGTTTCAACTTCTGTCGGAAAACCTGTTCAACCTCTTGCCGATAGGCATTGTCACGGATAAAGTGTTCGGCCCAGATGGTTTGCCAACTTAGACAAACCAGCACTGAAAAAAGTAGTTGCTTCATGTAATAACGTTGTTAAATATTCGTATCGATCAGGGCAGCTATCGTGTTTCTTACCTTCTGCTCTGAAGTTGTATCGGTGTACATGTCGTCACGGTCGGGCGTACCCATGTAGACTGCAGAATTAGAAAAAAGCATCTTGCTGTGCACTCGCTCGCGCGCTGAAAAATGAAACTCTCTGATATGCGTGTATTCCGCTATGCGCAGAATATTATGCTCGTTAACGCCGCAACCTGCCAACAGTTCGATTCTGTGCTGTGCCTGTTCATTTAATTGCCGAAGTAGATCCATACCCTTTTCTGCGTTCGGCTGCTGCCCCGACGTAAGAATACGATCGAAATTCAGGTCGATGAGCTGTTCAAGCGCTTGAAACGGGTCGCGGCAACGGTCGAAAGCACGATGAAAAGTAACAGACATGCCTTCGGCGTGTTCCATCAATGCGGCATTCACTTGCATATCGATGTCGCCCTCCGGCGTCAGACAGCCGAACACAACACCGTCGACCCCTACCCGCTTACATAGCTCTATATCGGATATCATTCGGCGAACTTCGAGCGGCGTATATAAAAAATCGCCGCCGCGCGGCCGAATAATAACGTGCAATCGGGTAGTATGGAGCAGCTCTTTAGCCGTAACGATTTCGCCGTACGATGGGGTTGTGCCGCCTTCGGACATGCCTGCACATAACTCTACGCGATCAGCGCCGCCGGCTTGTGCGGCTAAACAGCTCTCAACGCCATTGGCACAAACCTCGATTCGGAAATCATCTCTGTTCATATTCGTGGCAAATAAGAGAAATATCACAAGCTCTCGAAACAAATGCTTGTGACAATCGCACGCCTCTGTTAAATTTTACGGATGCGCCGTTCATGTCGACCGCCTTCGAAATCTGTTTGGAAAAATTCGTCGAGTATTTGCCTTGCAGTATCGAAATCGATAAATCTACCGGGCATCACCAACACATTTGCATCGTTATGTAGACGGGTCATGTGAGCGACATCAGGCGCCCAAACCAATCCGGCTCGCACGCCTTTGTGTTTGTTAAGTACCATACTCATGCCTTCGCCGGTACCACAGATCCCGATTCCCGGGTACACCTCGCCGTTCTCTATACCGTTGGCAAGGGCATGACCATAGTCAGGATAGTCACACGAGTCTTCATTGTAAGTACCGTAATCTTTATAAGCAATGCCTTTTTCGGCTAAGTACTGCTTGACAAACTCTTTGAGTTTATAGCCTGCATGATCGCTGGCAAGCCCAACAACTTTTATTTCCATACTTACTGCGCCGCAACAAACTGTTTAACCTGTCGATAAATATTCTCGGGCGTAAATCCTAACTTCTCATCCAAAATTTTGTAAGGAGCAGAATAACCGAAACCGGTCATGCCGAACACCTTGCCGTGGGATCCGACAAGGCCCTCCAAATTGACCGGCAAACCGGCTGTAAGACCAAAGATCTTTGCTTCTTTCGGCAAAATACTTTCCTGGTACTGCCGACTTTGACACCGGAACAGACCTTCAGACGGTACGCTGACCACGCGAACCTTCAAGCCGTCTGAGCGCAAAAGCTTGGCACTGGCTACCAAGGTCGACACTTCCGATCCGCTTGCCAGCAAGATTACGTCGAAATCCGTATCGCTACCTGCAACGACGTATGCGCCTTTTCGTGCCTCTTCGTATGCGGTTCCTGCGGGCAGATTATCGATATTTTGGCGCGAGAGGATAAGGGCGGTCGGCGTATTGGTATTCTCCATCGCCATTTTCCAACACACTGTTGTTTCTTCTGCATCGGCAGGACGGAATACGGTTACGGAATTTTGTCCGTGATGATTTTGCAATTTCTCCATCAATCTTATCTGGGCTTCTTGTTCAACCGGTTCGTGCGTCGGTCCGTCTTCACCCACTCTGAAAGCATCATGCGTCCATATAAACTTGATGGGTACCTCCATCAGCGCTGCCATGCGGATGGCCGGCTTCATGTAATCGGAAAAGACAAAGAATGTACCGCAGGCCGGTATAACACCTCCGTGCAGGTACATGCCGATGCACATGCATGCCATTGTCAGTTCGCTGACACCGGCTTGGAAAAATGCACCGCTGAAATCGCCGCGTTGTATATTATGCGTCTTCTTCAAAAAACCGTCGGTCTTGTCGGAATTGCATAAGTCGGCCGACGAACAGATCATGTTGGGCACTTGATCGGCCAGTGTTCCGAGGCAAACTGCCGATGCTGCCCGTGTTGCCGAACCGGCTTTCTGAAGGATTCCTGTCCAATCGATACGAGGGGCATTTCCCGAGAACCATTCTGCCATCTGGCTGGCTTTTTCGGGGCATTCGAGTGCCCAGTGAGCCTCTTCTGCACGACGTTGTGCCACGATTTTTCGCAGTGCTTGCTTACGCCGGTCGTAAAGTGCCTGCACTTCGTCGAAAATGGCAAACGGATCGTCGATATTCCCACCCAGATTAGCGATGGTTTTGCGATAGGCTTCTGCACCAAGCGGTGCGCCATGTGTTTTGACGTCGCCTTCGTAACTGGTTCCATCGTCTTTCAGGGCACCTTTTGCCATGACGGTTTTCCCGATAATGAGCGTTGGTCGTTCCTGTTCTTTCAAGGCCAAATCCAGTGCTTGTCTGATCTGTTCGGTGTCATTTCCGTCGATAGTCGTAACATTCCATCCCCACGACCGATATTTCATGGCTGTATCTTCGCCCGTTACGGCGTTACAGTTGGTAGAGAGTTGCACATCGTTCGAGTCGTAGAACATGATGAGGTTATTCAAACCGAGTAAGCCGGCCAATCGGCCTGTTCCTTGCGATATTTCTTCTTGGATGCCGCCATCGGAAATATAGGCGTAGATTTTATGCTGCATAACGGCATGACCGAGTCGCGATTCGAGAAATTTTTCGGCAATAGCGGCTCCTGCTGCATATGAATGGCCTTGGCCGAGCGGTCCCGAGGTGTTTTCTATACCGCGTGCCACATCGCGTTCGGGATGGCCGGTTGTAGGCGAACCCCATTGCCTGAAGTTTTTCAACTCGTCGATCGTAAACTTTCCTTGCAACGCCAATGCGGCATAAAGCATGGGCGACATGTGGCCCGGATCGAGGTAAAACCGATCGCGCCCAGACCATGTTGCGTTGTCAGGGTCGTATATCAGATATTCGGAAAACAGCACATTGATAAAGTCGGCCCCTCCCATTGCTCCTCCGGGATGACCCGAGTTTGCTTTTTCTACCATCGAAGCCGCCAGAATCCGGATGTTATCGGCGGCGCGATTCATCGTTTTTAAGTCATTCATTATTGATTAGTATTAAAAGTTTTTCTTCTTAAACGAGGACTGTGTCGATAGTGTTGTATGAAAATTCCGAGTTTGCCTGCGGAATCATTTCTGTCAGTTGCAAAGGTAGCATTTTGATGTGAAACGAGCAATCGATCGGGGTGTTTTTCGTCCCCCACAAGCGTATTTACGGGCAACGGCAGAGGCGTTTGTTGCCCCAGCCTGGGGCAGATTCGTTTTTCATTGCCAGATTTTTTATTTAGAACTATTATGGCTACATTTGCAGTCGATAATCATCAATCAATCGCCACGTTTTATGGATCAAGCAAGCAATCATCTGGTCATCATGGCCGGAGGTGTAGGCAGTCGTTTCTGGCCGATGAGCACGGCCGACCGGCCGAAACAGTTTATCGATGTTCTGGGGGTGGGCAGATCGCTGCTTCAACTTACCTTAGACCGTTTTCGGGGCATCTGCTCGGCGGATCACGTCTGGGTGCTGACCAACAAAAAATATTACGACATGGTACGCCGGCAGCTGCCCGAAGTTCCGGTCGAAAATATTCTTCAAGAGCCCATGCGACGTAACACGGCGCCCTGCATTGCCTACGTCAGCTGGCGAATCAAGGCCATCGATCCGCAGGCCAACATCGTGGTGGCACCGAGCGACCACATCGTTACCGACACGGCCGAATTTCAAAGAGTCATCGACCTGTGCGTAAAGTTTGCGGCAGAAACCGACGCCATGATCACGCTCGGCATCAAGCCCGATCGACCCGAAACCGGTTACGGATACATACAGGCCGACCTCAGTTCGAGTTCTTTGCGCAACAAAGAGATCTTCCGCGTAGACCGCTTCCGCGAGAAACCCGATCTGCAAACCGCGGAAACGTACATCCGGCAGAACAACTTCTTCTGGAATGCGGGCATCTTTATATGGAACGTCAAAACCATCATCAACGCCTTTCGCGTCTACGTACCGGCCGTGGCCAAGATATTCGAAAGCATGACCGACGTTTACGGTACCGACAAAGAGCAGGCGCTGATCGACGAACGCTACGGCGAGTGCGAGAACATTTCGGTAGATTATGCCATCATGGAGAAGGCTGAAGAGATATTCGTATGCCCCGCCGATTTCGGATGGAGCGATTTAGGCACATGGAGCTCGCTGCTGTCGCATACCAAACGCGATCTGTACGGCAACAGCGCCATCGGCAACCATATCGATTTATACGACTCGCACAACTGCATTGTGCACGCAACACAGGCAAAAAAGGTCGTTATACAGGGCCTCGAAAACTGTATCGTAGCCGAAAAAGACGGTATGCTGCTGATTTGTAAGCTGAGCGAGGAGCAAAGAATCAGGCAGTTTGCCGACGAAAAGTAATGCCCCCCGCTGCTCTGCGCAAAAAGCGAAGCAACGGCAAATAACCCTCCGAAAATGGTAGCCGACAACAGTCGGCCAACCGAAAACTGAAAAACAGAAAGGCCTTACACCTGTTTTTCCTTATATTCCACAAATAAAATTTGATGCGTCGGGCAGGAAAAGCCCTATTTCTCGCGACAAGATTGGCGCGGCGGAACTGCGCGGACGAATTTTGCGACAAGATTGGCGCGGCGCGAGTTGCAGACCGGCTAATATCTTGAAGTTTTCGGCACGGCTTAACGATCAACGGAGAAAAACCCGAATCGGAGACACAAATCATCGGGGTGTTCTCCTTTTTATTTACAGTTAGGCCCGCCTTCTTTTCAAATACCGCTTCGCCACAAAATAAACAACGGCCAGCGCCGCCAGCGCCAAAATAAAGTACTTGATGTAGTGGCCGTATTCTACCAGCCTGTCGTGCAACTGCTCTTCGGGAACGATGGCGTGTAGGTACCAGCCCAATGCGGCCAGAATGCTGTGCCATACGCCCGCCCCGATGGTTGTGTAGAGAATAAACTTGCCGTAGTTCATCTTCGACAGGCCGGCGGGTATCGAAATCAGGTGGCGTATGCCCGGTATGAGACGACCGGTAAGCGTGGCGATGACTCCGTGCCGGTTGAAATAGCGCTCGCTGTTCTCTACCTTCTGCCGATTCAGCAGACACATGCGCCCCAGTCGGCTCTCGGCAAAGCGATAGATGATGGGTCGCCCCAGGTAATAGCCGGCAATGTAGTTGAGGGTTGCGCCGCAATCGGCACCGAGCGTCGAAAACAGAATGACGAGCCACACATCCAGATTGCCGCCGGCAGCATGGTAGGCTGCGGGCGATACGACCAGCTCTGAGGGTACGGGCACGACGGTGCTTTCGAGCAGCATCAAGAAAAATATTGTCGGATAGTTGAGGTTTCCGAGCAGTGTTGTCAACCAGTTCATTTTTACACGTAGTTAGCTGTTGTTATAGTGTTTTGCCTGTATGTTTCTCAGGCGCCGTTAGAAAGCAGGTAGGCATAATAGTCGGCCGGATCCATCTCTTGCGGAAACAAGTCGGCCAACACCATCCTGGCCTCGGCCGGATTTTTTTCGCAGGCCTTTTTCACGGCTTGCATATACTCGTCGGTCTTGCCGAGCTCTTTGCAGCAGATGGCCAAGTACGAATAACCGTCGTCGGTATCGTTGTTCACGCCCTCGAAATACGAAAGCAGCAGCTTATAGGCCAACTGCAAATAACCGCAATCGTACACCGAGATGGCGATCTGCAAAAAGATTTCGGGCGAATTGTCCGACAGTCTGACGGCTTCCTGAAAGGCTTCTTGTGCCGATTCTACGTCATCGTTCTCTAACAGTATATGGCCTTTCAGCAGCAGCGTTTCGGCCGGATAGTCGTACTTCAGCGCGCTTCTCTTGTCGACGTAGGCCAGGGCCTTTTCCATCTGCCCCAGGCGCGAATAGGTAAACGCCATTTCCTGATAAATTTCGGGCAGATTGGCCGAGGCCGTTCCGCACTTTCGTTCGGCCGCTTTGAAACGGGCCAGCGCCTCATCGGTTCGGTTGAGATGCAGCAGTGTAACGCCCTTGAGCATCTCGCCCGTAGCATCGTCGGGAACCAGCTCGGCATAGCGCCGAAAGTATTTCAGCGCCTCGTCATAATTTCCCAAACTGAAAAGGCTGTTGCCCTTGTTCAGTATGGCCTCCGAGTCGTCGGGATTGATGGCGATGGAAAACTCGCTGCTCGTAATAGCGTTGGCGAAATCGTTTTTAAGAAATTGCAGCGACGCCAGGTTGTTCCAGTAGTGAGACGAATAAGGATCTTCTTCGAGCAGCTCCTGAAAAATGTTCTCGCTTTCCTCATAATTGCCGTGCCCCAGCGATATACGCCCTTTCAGCTCTTTGTACTCGCTGTCTTCGCCGCCGTTTATCTGCTCGAACCATTGCAAAGCCTTGTCGAAAACTTCGTAATCGGCATACAGCGTCGCTGCGTCTACCAGGAAATCGTTGCGTTCGTCGTCGTCGAGCGTGTCGAAACAGGCTTGCAACACCGCGTCGGCCTGCTCAATCTTGTCTTCGACAATCATGATCTCGGCCAGCATATAGATGTACTCGAAATCCGACGTATCGTCGACGTGCTGCAAACACTCGTACGCCTCTTCTACGCCGTTCTCGGCCATCAGCGCCTCGCGCGCCTTGAAAACCCACGGCAACGTGGCACCCGGAAACAGCCGAATGGCCCGCTCTATCGCCTCGGCAGCTTGTTCTTTCTGCCCCCGGCTCTGGTAATATTCGGCAATATCGGCAAAGATATCCGAATCGAAGTAGACCGACCGGCCTGCTTGCAGAGCTTCTTCGTAACTTCTCAGGTTCGCTTTAAACTCCTCGGTTTCGAAATATTGATCTTTATTTGCCATCTGTTTTTTTTCCGGAACAATGTGCCGAATTATTTATTCACCTTGGCCCACGTATCTTTCAAGCCGACGGTCTTGTTGAACACCAAACGGTGGGGCGTACTGTCGGGATCGGCCATAAAGTAGCCGATTCGCTGAAACTGCAGATACTCGCCGGGCTTCTTGCCGGCAGCATACTCCTCGACGAAACAGTTGCTGTGCACCTGCAGACTTTCGGGATTGAGCAGTTGGTGGAAATCTCTTTCGTCGGCCGACGGATTTTCTACGGAAAACAAGCGGTCGTATTCTCTCACTTCAGCCTTCACGCAGTGGTCGGCCGACACCCAGTGCAGCGTTCCTTTTACCTTGCGGTTGGCCCCTTCGAGCCCGCTTTTGCTCTGCGGATCGTACTCGGCTTGTATCTCGACGATGTTGCCTTCGGCATCTTTCGTACAACCGGTGCACATCACGATATAAGCGTTTTTCAGGCGGACTTCTTTGCCCGGCGACATACGGAAGAACTTCTTCGGTGCATCTTCCATAAAGTCTTCGCGCTCGATCCACAGATTTCGCCCGAAGGTGATAGCGTGACTGCCGTCGGCCTCGTTCTCGGGATTGTTCACGGCCTCGACATCTTCGTACTGCCCTTCGGGATAGTTCGTAATGACGAGTTTCACGGGGTCGAGCACGGCGCTCACCCTGCAGGCGCGCTTATTGAGGTCGTCGCGCACGGCCGCCTCTAACAGCGCCACATCGTTCAGCGCGTCGAATTTTGTGTAGCCGATCGAGTCGATAAACCGGCGGATGCTCTCGGGCGAATAGCCTCGACGCCGCATGCCGCACAGGGTTGGCATACGCGGGTCGTCCCACCCCATCACCAGGTGGTCGTCGACAAGTGCATGCAACTTACGCTTGCTCATCAGCGTGTACGTCAGATTCAGACGATTGAACTCTATCTGTCGCGGACGGTTGTCGTCCAGCCGATCGTCGCTACCGTCCATCGCTTTCAGCAAATCGACCAACTTGTCGTAAAGCGGGCGATGGGGTACAAACTCGAGCGTGCAGATAGAATGGGTTACGCCCTCGAAGTAGTCGCTCTGCCCGTGGGCGAAGTCGTACATCGGATAGGCATGCCACGCCGTTCCCGTACGATGATGCGGAATGTGTATGATGCGATAGATGATCGGATCGCGGAAGTGCATATTCGGATTGGCCATATCCAGCTTGGCCCTGAGCACCATGCTACCCTCTTGGGCCTCGGCGGTATTCATCTTCTCGAACAGCCGCAACGATTCTTCGATCGGCCGGTCGCGATAGGGCGAAGCGACGCCCGGCGTGGTAGGCGTGCCCTTTTGCTGCGCAATCTGCTCAGAGGTTTGCTCGTCGACGTAGGCATAGCCCTGTTCGATCATCCAAACGGCAAATGCCCAGAGCTTCTGAAAATAATCCGAAGCATAATAGATTTGGCCCCACTCGAAGCCCAGCCAACGGATATCGTTCAGGATATTCTCTACATACTCGTTGTTCTCTTTGCTGGGATTGGTGTCGTCGAAACGCAGGTTGCACACGCCGCCATATTTCGCTGCGGCGCCGAAATCCATACAAATGGCCTTGGCATGGCCGATATGCAGATAGCCGTTCGGTTCGGGCGGAAAGCGGGTTTGAATTCGGCCGCCGTTTTTACCGCGGGCCAAATCTTCTTCGATCAGCTGTTCTACAAAGTTCAAACTTTTTCGTTCGTCCGTGCTGTTGCTTTCTTTTATTGCCATAATATTCGAGTTTTTTTAAAAAACGACGCAATCGATCAGGCGTGCCGACCGCCGTGCCGCGGGGGAATCTATATGCTTAATGATGGCTGCAAAGATACGAATTTCCGCCGGGTTCGAGGCGCGGTAGGGCTACAATGTTCATTTTCCGTTGGCTGGGCCCGATTTTTCCCTCGGATATTTTCTTAATAGAATCCGTAATGCGGGAATCGACGCCCGAGACGCTGGGAACATTTCCGCAAGTCGGGAAACGACGCCAGAGGCGCTGGGAGCATTTCCGCAAGTCGGGAAACGACGCCAGAGACGCTGGGAGCATTTCCGCAAGTCGGGAATCGACGCCAGAGATGCTGGGAACATTTCCGCAAGTCGGGAAACGACGCCAGAGGCGCTGGGAGCATTTCCGCAAGTCGGGAAACGACGCCAGAGACGCTGGGAGCAAATTTCCGATTGCGATTTGCAGTAAAACGTGTGCGAGGCTGCGGAAAAGCGGAATAAAAAAAGGATGTGCCTATTTTTCGTCACATCCTCTTCTTCAGACGTTTAAAACGGATTCCCCCGCAGGGGAATTTTCCGTTTTCCCGTCGTGTTTTTTATCACTTCGAGGGCAATTCTTGGGTACCGCCCTTTTTGGTACGTTTTGCCGGCTTCTTCTCGCTCCTTTCCCGGTCTATTTGCGCTCTGAGCTTGTCGCTGGCCGCCTCGATTTTCTCTATCTTGGTTTGCAGGCGCACAATTTCTTTCTCTTTTATTTCTATCTCCTCGCCCTGATTGCGGATGGTGGTCAAGAGCGAATTCAGTTCCTCGTTGTCAATGTCTTCGGGATAGAGCGTGTTGACGCGGTTGATGAAATCGCCCAGGATGTTCATGTAGTTGGTGAAAGCATCGAAGGCGCTGCTGTAGATACCGCGGTCGATGCCCACGCCCGACGATTTGGTGGTCATGAACCTGAAATTGTTGCTGGCCTGCAGATAGTCCCAGTCCTGATTGATACGCGGGTCATTGGCTATTCTTACTCGGTCGGCCACGCTGTAGAGTTTGTTGAAAGCCTCGCGTTGCATGGGGTTTCCGAGCCACGAACTGACGTCGCGTTCTTCGTCGTTCCAGCTCAAGGTATCGGGCACGTCGAGCGCGCCGACACTCTTGACCGTCGTGCAGATTTCGGTCGGTGTCGAGAAGCCGATTCCTTTATCTTTGGCGCACACCGGCAGGGCCTGCAAAAAGTCGAGGATGTGGCTGGTCAGTGGCTGGTCGATGCCGATGGCCGAGAGGTTCATGAAGATATTGATTACCTGTTCTTGTGCCGGCAGTTGGGCGATTCGGTCGATATAGCTGTCGGCAAACAACGGGTAACGCTCCCAACTGCTGTTGTTGAAACGCAACGAAATGTCGTCGCTCAGCTCTACATCGCGCAGCAATAGTTTGAGCTTCGGCGCCAACGAACAGTTGTAAACGTAGTGCGGCGACTTCCATCCCAGCACGTGTTTGGCCCCTTCGGTCAGCATGCCTTTGAATCCTAATTGGGCGGCTTGCAAACCGATATCGTCGCTATAAATGAGCGAAGAGTTGCGAAGCACGCGCGGCTCCTGTCCGAAGTATTCTTTCATCTTCTGGCATTGGCGTTTTACCTCGGCGGCAAAACTCTCTTCGTTAACCAGCGACGCCAATCCGTGCGAATAGGGTTCGGCCAGAAATTCTACGCAACCGGTTTCGTTGAGTTCCTGCAGTTTTTCAAGAACCTGCGGCGCATGAACCTCCATCTGTTCGATACCTACGCCCGAAAGCGAAAAGGCTACCTTGAAGTATCGGTCGTTCCGGCGTATCATGTCCAGCAAAGCGTTAAGCGCCGGCATATACGACCGGTTGGCAATATCGGTCATGGTACGCTCGTTTTCGTAGTCGTCGTAGTAGTAATGGTCTGTTCCGATGTCGAAGAATCGGTAACGCTTCAGATGAATGATCTGATGTATTTCAAAATACAGGCAAATTGTTTTCATTGTGATTATAGTTATTCGTTATTCTTTTCTCTATACTACAGCGGCAGGCCTCTATCGCCAACCGAGCGTGCGCTCGTACAACTCGTGAATCCAGCGTCCCACCTTTTCCCAGGTAATCCGGTCTACCTCCTTCCTTCCTTCTTCCTGCAGGTAGGTAAAGAGGCTTTCGTTGTGACAAATGGAGTACATGGCATCGGCCAATGCATGTATGTCCCAATAGTCGACCTTGATGCAGTTTGTCAGAATCTCGGCACATCCGCTTTGCTTCGAAATGATAGTGGGCGTTCCGCATTGCATGGCCTCGAGGGGCGAGATGCCGAACGGTTCGCTTACCGATGGCATGACATACACATCTGAGGCTTTTAAGCATTCGTAAACCTGCTGGCCACGCATGAAGCCGGGGAAATGGAAACGGTCGGCTATGCCGCGTTGTGCAGCCAGATAGATCATTTGGTCCATCATGTCGCCCGAGCCTGCCATGCAGAATCGGATGTTGCGCGTACGATGCAAAACCATGTTAGCTGCTTCGACAAAATATTCGGGACCTTTCTGCATGGTCAATCGGCCCAAGAAAGTAACCACCTTCTCGCGGCCGCGATGGTCGGGGCGCGGGATGTCTTGCAGTTCTTGCTTCAGCGGATAAACGGCATTGTGTACCGTAAAACACTTGTGCGGTTCCTGGTGATATTGGTTGATAACAGTCTGCCGGGTCAGTTCGCTTACACACATGATGCAGTCGGCATTGTCCATTCCGTTTTTCTCAATGGAATACACCGTGGGATTCACCTGTCCGCGGCTCCGGTCGAAATCGGTCGCGTGCACATGAATGCAAAGCGGTTTTCCGCTCACCTGTTTTGCGTGTATGCCGGCAGGATAAGTGAGCCAATCGTGGGCATGAATGATATCGAAGTCGAGCGTTCGCGCCACTACTCCAGCCACGATCGAATAATTGTTGATTTCTTCGTGAAGGTTTTCGGGATAACGCCCCGAAAATTCTATGCAGCCCAGATCGTTTACATTCATGTAATTGAAGTCGGCATAGATATGTTCCCGCAGCCGATAGTATTCTTCGGGTGTCGTAACGGCACCTATTCGGTTCTTTACATAATCGGCGTTGACGTCGCGCCATACGACGGGCACGTTGTTCATGCCCAGGATATGTGCGTTGGTTTGATCTTCGTCGCCCCAGGGTTTCGGCAAGCAAAACGTAATATCCATATCGCCCATGGCATGCAGCCCCTCGGTTATTCCGAAGCTGGCCGTACCTAATCCGCCGAGGATATGAGGAGGATATTCCCACCCAAACATTAAAACTTTCATTTGTTCGTCCTCCTTTATTTAATCTTATACTTTTCCAATAACTCAAGAGTTCGCAATATCTCTGCAACGTTCATAGCAAAAGAGATAGCTCCGCGACCGTGGAACGGCGGATTACCGTCGAACAACTCGGGAATAGTACCTAAACAGTGGTTCGTCATCTCGTCTTCGTAACCCACCATTTGTCGCTCTATAAAACTAAGTCGCGTACGTTTATACAGTTTCAGGCAGGCTTCCATATAGAAACCGCCCAGCCACGGCCATGCCGTTCCTTGGTGGTAGGCGTAATCTCGCTGGGTTTGCGGCCCGACGTACATGGGGTTGTAGCCGCTGCTCTTCGGCGAGAGCGAACGCAAACCTTTCGGCGTAAGTAGCTCGCGGGTACAAACGTCCAAGACACTTTTCTTTTGTTGCTGGCTCAAAGGCGAATAATCCAAAGCTACGGCGAAAACCATGTTCGGCCTGACGCTCCAGTCTTGCGCTTCGTCGTCTACGTAATCGAACAGATAGCCGTACTCGTTATAGAATGTCCCGACAAACGATTCCTGGCACTGTGCTGCCAGCTTTTCAAAATGGTGGGCCGTTCGCTTATTGCCCTCTTCTGCAGCCAAGGCAGCAACGAACTTCAGAGCGTTATACCAAAGGGCGTTGAATTCGACGATATAGCCCGTTCGCGGAACAACCGGCCTACCGTTGGCCGTCGAGTTCATCCAGGTTACGGCTCTGTCTCTGCCTTCAGTTTTTAGAAGTCCGTTGGACTCTAAAGACAAATAAGGATGCCGGCCGGACTCGATAAATTTGACCATCTGCAACAGCAGGTCGCGGTATTTGTCGATGCACTTTTCAGTACCTACTTCTTTGGCATATTGCTGTATGGCCCAAACTGCCCACAGCATAACATCGGGCTGGTCTATCTCGTAAATCTTAACCGTCAACGCCTTTCCTTCCATAAACTCAAGGAGCCCGCGCCTGGCTGTCTCCATCACCAGATCGAAGTAATCGTCTTCTTCGATCGACAGCGTTAAACCGGGCAACGAAATGAATGTATCGCGCGCCCGGCATTTAAACCACGGATAGCCCGCCAGGATATAGCGCTCATCGGCCGACGTGCGGTTATGAAACTGGTGGGCGGCATTGACCAGACAATGGAAAAAGTTGTCGCGCGGGCTTCGCTCGTCGACTTCTTTCGTAAACAGTACTTTCAGCTCGGCCGTATCGCAGGCTGAGGTCGACCCCGAAAAGACGATACTTTCGCCTTTCTTGATATTCATCTCGAAAAAGCCGGGCACATACAGATCTTCGTTCGACGCATATCCGCGCTCTTGTTCCTTGGGATATTCCACGCCCCGGTACCAATCGGGCTGAAAAACAAACTCGTTGGGCTTTGAAAACTGCATATACAGATCAGGATAGCCAGCGTACATACAAGTCTTTATACCATTATCTACCGGATCGTACGACCGGCTTGCGGTCGCATTTTCGTGCGTAAACTGGCGTACGCTCCGGAATGCAAGGAAGGGTCTGAAACGCAGCGTTGTTTCAGAATGGGCATCCAGCAGGGTGTAGCAGATCAGGATACGATCTTCGTAATGCTGAAAAACAACTTCTTTTTTCAGCAGTACTCCGCCCACACGATAAATCGTTGTCGGTACTTTATCGCAATCGAACTCACGAATGTACTTATGCCCTTTCGGGCTGAAATTATTTCCCTGGTACTTATGCAAGCCAAGATTAAACTCGGCGCCATGCTGCACTACCGTTACATCGAGCGAAGACAACAGCACATGGTTGTCGTCATCGAGCTCGGAAATCGGAACCGTCAACAGCCCATGATACTTGCGCGTGTTACAGTCGACGATAGTCGAACACGAATAAGCCCCCGAACGGTTCGTCCGCAACAACTCTCTTTGAAGCGATTCCTCCAAATTTGTCATGAGAGCCTTTTCAAATCTCAGATAACTCATAGCTCCATTAAGGTTTTATTAATTATAAGTTAATAGGTGCATGACACATAAAAGAACTCCCCCGCGGCAGTCGATTCATGCGCATTCAAAGTTAGTTATTTTCCGAATGAATGCAAAACAAAAGGTCCGTTTATTTGAAAAATATCCATTTTTCTATTTACGAAAAGAATAGAATATACGGCGATATTTGAGAAATATTTTATTTTGGCACCACAAGGAGGCCAGATG
>CAUQAO010000044.1:0-17397 GCA_963515815.1 uncultured Prevotella sp. | reverse complement strand
TGGCGTTGGCCAGCGTTACGTCGAGATTGTTGCCGTTGGGCGTTACCTTGTCGTTGAAGCAGACGAAATCGTAGGTGCGATTTCTTACCAACTCCATTTGTGCAGAATAGCCGGCGTCGGGGGTGAAACCGGTCGGCGTGAACGTTCCCTTCATTTCGCCTCGCAAAGTTCCGTTATGATAGGCGCGAATGGTGTAATGCACGGGCGTGGTTACGCCGCGGGTTGCGACGAGCTTCTCTGCGGGCGCACGCTCGATGGATATTTCGGCCTCGCAGTCGCCGGCCTCGATAATCTGCGGCTGGGCCGATGGCGTGGCACGCGTCAGTTCGGTGTCGGCTCCGAATCCTTCTTCAGTAATGGTGAAGCGCACGCCTTGCGTTTCTTCTTTCTGATCTTTGGTATTGTCGTCATTACTGCACGACGACAGGGCGATTGCGCCGAGCGCAATGCCGAATAATAATGCTCTTGTTTTCATTGTTGTCATCCTTTTCTTTTTACTCTGTTTCAAACTCTCCTGCGTCGATGTCGCCTTTGTCCTCCCAGTCGTCCTCCTGAAAAGAGGTTCCGCCGGGCGTGACTTTCGGGCTGCCGCAGATTAAATTAGCTTCTTCTACCTCGATGATCTCGCACCGAGGAGCAAAATAGCGTTCGCTTTCTACTTGATTTTGTTTCATAATTTTCATTCTATTTTGATGAATAAATTTCGGCTTATTTCGCCCTTTGCCCCGTTGGCAAAAAGACACGAAAAAGCAGACAAAAGAATCTCCGAAGATCCCTTTGTCTGTATGGGGTTGACGCGCCTCGCGCGCGCGTAGGAAAAAGCTTAGAAAATGGTCTCGCTGCCGCCAGATGGGCTGTGTGTGTGTGTGTGTAATAATTTATCCGAGACTACCAAACAATCGGACGTAAAATTTGCAAGATTCTCGAAAAAATCTTGCGCTGGGCTTGCGCCCCCTCTCATCTGGTATGTCATATTGCTATTACTCACGGCAGCAAAGGTAGGACTTTCTTGAGAAACTGCCAAATGTTGCGGAAAGAAATGCCGGAAATGGATGTTTTTATCTCCTGAACCGAGACCGAAAGTGCTACGGCTCGATGGCTATTTTAGTTTTTCTAATTGCGGAATCGTGATTCTGCCTCTCGAAAGCTGTATAAGGTTTTCTGTTTGGAGTTGGTTCAGTGTTACCGACACTTTCAGCCGGTTTGCGTTTACTTCTTGTGCCAGTCTGACCATTTTTATCACGAATGTTTTTTCGCCCGCGGGGCGCAGACAGCGATCTAAGAAGAAACGGACAATGCGCTGGCGGAGGTCTTTCGGATAAGGCATCCATAGATGTTGCTGCAACCGTTGGCTTTGTGTTGAGATGATGTTGAGCAGGTTCAGACGGAAGATCATATACTGCTCGGTGAGCTGTATCACGTCTGTCCTGTCGATAGACAGGGTGTTGGCTCCGGCCAGGGCGGTGTAGGTGCGTAGAAAGCGTTGGGTGAGACCGAAGAGTCGCTCGGGTTCGATGACTTGCGGGGCTTTTAGGGTTTCCATCAGCGTGTAGCCGCGGTCGGCCGACTGTGTTTTGACGGTCATGGAGCCGTCGATTAAGAAAACGAGTCGGCTACACGAATTGCTTTCGGTAACGATATCTTGATGGGCACGATGGCGTGTAAAGGCAAAGGGCATTGTTTCGACGATACGCCACAGTTCGTGTTGGCCGAGTCCCTGGAACAAGGGCAATGCAAGCAGCTTGTCGTATTGTGTCATTCTTCGATCTTGTTTTTCAGTGCTGCCGAGTACCATACGGCGAGCCGGCCTTTGGGGTCGGTATAGATGAGGTAGGCCATCATGTCGGGATGATGTTCGAGCAACCGTTGGGTCTTTTCGAGTCCCAACACCATAAAAGCGGTTGCGTAGGCATCGGCTTTGGCGCACGAATGGGTCAGTACCGTGGCCGAAAGAAGGCTGTGCTGTACGGGGTATCCGGTTTTGGGATCGATGGTGTGGGCATATTTCCGTCCGTTCTTATAATAGAATTGTCGGTAGTTGCCGCTGGTGGCCATGGCCTTGTCGGTTACGTTGAGTATGGTTTGCAATGGAGCATTTACTTGTGTAGAGTCGTCGATGGGCTTGGTTACGCCTATCTTCCATGGCAAACGTTTCTCGCTATTGCCGCTTGTGACAACCTCGCCACCTATTTCTACCATGAAGTTCGTGATGTCTTTCGAACGCAAATAGCGGGCCACGATGTCGCTTCCGTAACCTTTTGCAATGGCGGAGAAGTCGAGCATGAGGCGCGTGTCTTGCTTTTCGAGGCGGCTTTTGCGTAGTTTTATTTTATGGTATCCTACAATTCTGCGCAACGAGTCGATGACCAGTGGCGTCGGTTGAGTGCCGGTCTTGAAGCCGAAGCCCCACGCATTGACCATCGGAGCGACGGTAATATCGAATGCTCCATCGGTATCTTTCGATATGTCAGCGGCCTGTGCAAACACTTCTTCGAACATCCGGTTGGTTTTTACGGGTTCGTTGCGATTGATCTGCGAAACGATGGATCGTGGATTGTAGGTAGAGAAAGTTTCGTCGACCGTTCTGAGCTGGTCTAAAATGTCTTGGTGCAGGTCCTTGTCGGATTGGTAAACGATGTTGTACATCGTGCCGAATATCCGGCCGCTGTTGTGCTGGTAGGGCATGGTTTGCTGTTGGCGCACGATGTAAACGGAGCCGACAATCAGTGCAAATAAGAATAATAATTGTAATAGACGTTTCATTGGAAACACATAAAGAAGGATTACAGTTCGAGGGTCACGTTGAACGTACCGCTCAGCAAATTGCTTTTCTGCCTTCCGTAGCCGGGAACATACCATGCATAACCTACTTCTTCGGCTTTGTACGACAAGCGTGCTCTGTATCGAACGCTCCACCCTAAACGGAATGGTCCCCAGATCTTGGCGTCTACGCCGAATACGGCCTCAAGCCATGAGAACTGATTGCCGATGTCGTTGAGTCGATACTCGGTGCGCGTTTTCCATACGGGATCGATGAGCCCTGGATGGTGAACCGAATACTTGAAATTGGAGTAAGCGAATCTGAAACCGGCGTACATTCGGTAGTCGTCGTGCTTGTTTTTCATCGTGTTGAAATCGATACCGATTCGACCGTACGGCGCTTTCGACGTGTAATGCAACAGTGTGCCGGGATTCTCGCTGTCGGCTTTTCCGTAGCCCAATTCTACCACAGGAAAGTATTTGTCTTTCAGATTGAGCCGGGCCGCCACCTCTATCTGTCCATAGTCCGAAAGCTGCATCTGGGCCATTCCCACCAAATCGACAGACACGGCGATGTGCCGAAATAGCCGCGTTGTGTCGGGCTGCTGTTGCATGGGCAGTTTCGGCTTCTGGGCCATGACAGAGGTTTGTACCGCGAGCAGCAGACTAATACAGATACTTTTTGAAATAAATATGGAAATGTGCTTTGCTTGCATCGTATTCGACATTTGCGTTATTGATGACGATCGAGTCGATAGCGTGGTGAGTACACGCGATACGTTCGATCTTGTGAAAGAAATTGGGCGGGCAGTCTACCGATTCGAAGTGCGGGATATTTGTCTTGCTGATGCGTACCGTATCGGTAAACGTCTGCCTGTCGGTATTGGTGAGTTTGAAGTACAAAACGTCTTCTCTGTTCGAGTGGCTCACCGGAACGATAAAGCTGTCTACGGCCACGGCCTTGTTCAGTACAACCGTGTCGTTGCCGTCGATGCGCGGCGTGACGATGGTCAGCGTGTCGCTCAGTTTGGTTACGTCGCCTTTCAGCTTGTACGTCGTGGCTACGGTATTGTTCAGGGGGCAATCGATCGACGAGCACGAAGCAATGGTCAGCGCGGCTGCCAGCAGATAAATTATTCGTTGCATCTGATGTTCTTTTCTATTTGATAATCGTTTCTGTTGGGGTTGGCACGGCTGATCAAGTCGCCCAGAAAGCCTGCCAAGAACAGCTGTGTACCGATAAGCATCGTGGTGAGCGATATATAAAAGTAGGGCGAATCGGTGATGAGGCGTTGCGGTATGCCGTTGGCCAGCGCATAGAGTTTGTCTACGCCGATGATGACGACCGCCAGCAGACCAATGAGGAACATGATAGAACCCAAGAAACCGAACACGTGCATTGGCTTTTTGCCGAAATTGCTCAAGAACCACAGCGTAATGAGATCGAGATAGCCGTTGAAGAAACGGTTCAGGCCGAACTTCGACAAGCCGTATTTGCGTGCCTGGTGCTGAACCACTTTTTCGCCTATCTTATCGAAGCCGGCGTTCTTAGCCAGGTAGGGGATGTATCTGTGCATTTCGCCGTACACCTCAATGTTTTTCACCACGTCCAGCCGATAGGCTTTCAGGCCGCAATTGAAGTCGTGGAGGTTGTGTATACCGCTTATTTGGCGTGCCGTGGCGTTGAACAGTTTCGTTGGCAGTGTCTTGCTCAGCGGGTCGTACCGCTTCTGTTTATAGCCCGAAACGAGATCGTACCCCTCGGCGGTAATCATCCGGTACAGGTCGGGTATCTCGTCGGGAGAATCTTGCAGGTCGGCATCCATCGTGATCACGACATCGCCTTGTGCGGCATTGAATCCGCAGTACAGCGCCGGACTCTTGCCGTAGTTACGCCGAAAGCTGATGCCGCGCACTTGTTCGTGCTCCTCGGCCAGTTGCTCAATCACGTTCCACGAAGCGTCGGTAGAGCCGTCGTTGACGAAGATCACTTCGAACGAATAGTTGTTTTGCTGCATTACACGTTCGATCCAGGCATACAATTCGGATAAAGATTCCTCTTCGTTGTAGAGGGGGATAACAACAGATATGTCCATATCGTTTTTAATTATTTTATCGGTTGTATTGATTTGTTCGGGGCTTTTTCATGCCGACAACGGCCACCGTCATGCTGAGAAACAGGCCGATGCTAAGATTCTGAACCATGAAGACAAAGGCCTTCTCGATGGGCGAGAGCTGCGCCATCAGTTTCAATGTTTCGCGTGCCTCCTGCGTATCGATACCGCTCTGTTTGTACATCGGTTCGATCGTCTGCAGGGCCTCTTCCAGCATCTGACCGAACCGGCCGCCGTCCAGATATGCAAAGTATAGATACTGGGCCACGGCAAAAAGCAGCGATGCGTAGAAAAAAGTGTAGCATCCGTAGGCAAATGCGCGTCGAAACGAGATTGTTCCGTCAAGTGCATCGTTGCGGAATTTGAACAATCGCCAAGCTACGAACAGCGGAGTGGCGAACATCAACAAACTACCCGCCATGCTCTGTGGTAAATAGATGATGCAGGCGAAGCTGGCTACCCATAATAAAGCGAGCCATGCGCCGTCGATGCGGGCAAAAGCCTTGAGCTGTACAAGTGCAGAAACGTTTATCATATTGTGTTGCAAAAATAGGCAAAATCTTTCACATAGAATCTCGTGTGCTCGGCAGATTATTGTTTTTTAAAGTTGAAAATCGTATGCCTAAAGTTATAAAAAACTTCGGGAAATAATAAAGCCTTGGTTTTGTGCAAAAAAAAGAGAATCCGCCTATTTTTGACACATCCTCGCTACTTTCATCACCTGCTGGCCCGTGTAACGGGGGGGAGAGTCTTCTTAACGGCCGATTGGGTTTTATTCGCCTCTGAACATCTGTAAATCTCTCCTATAAAAAACCGGAGCTGCACGAATCGTTGCGCAGCTCCAGTTTTCTGTTATGACGTGTGACAGCCTTTACCAGGCGTCATCGCCATCTATGGTTTTATCGTCGTCGAAGTATATATTTACTTTCTCGGTCTCATTCGTTTTGTCGCTCCCGGCAAGAATCTCCAGTGGGCTTATCCGTATCACCTTTATCGACGGTTTCAAATAATTCTTCTTCATGCACATGTGTTTTTATTTGACATAAACTTTCTTGCCCTTGACAATGTAGATGCCGCTTGGCAGATGGGCTCCATCAAGCCTGTCTGCAACCTTGCGGCCATTAAGGTCGTAGATGGCCTTGCCTGTCACGTTATCGACGCGTGTGCGGTCGATTCCCGTTACCTCATCGTCGGTGAAGCGTACCATTAGACAAGATTTTGCCATGGCGCCGGCCATACTGGTGGACACTTGTAGATAAGCCTTTTTAGCGGCGACCTCTCCCGTACCAGAAGCCTTGTAGAAACCTGCAATACCATTGTATTCTCCGTAGAAGAAATTGATGTAGCCCTCTTCGGTAGCAGGCACTACCTTAGGCGTGACAACCGGCTTCAGCATGTTAACGTAGTAAGAGGTTGCTGTTGCGTAAGGCACTTTGTAGGTAGTGCCCGCTGTTCCTACGAGGAACAATCCGGTGTATGCCGGCACGACGTCCACCTTTGAGAGTAGTACCGTGCCATCCTCTCGGTTGAAGCCGCTGGCAATATATGCAGCAAGACCACTGACTTTCGAGAAGTCCAGGCCGCGGTTGCAGCTGAAGGTTGCCCGACCGTGGGTCAAGGCCGTCAGGGTGACAAGTGTGCTATGGTAATTCATTGTGGTGAACTTCTTCCATATATCTTCGGTCTGATAGGCTTCTTTAGTGCCGTCGGGAATCCACAGCGTGATGTTGCTGTAGTTGTCGTTGCATATATCCTCTGTCTGTTTGATGGGAGTAATCCATGGTACGTATATGTCAGATACATCGCTCGTTGTGGACATCAGATAGCCCAGAGACGTAACCTTCTCGCCCAATTCCACAACTTTTGCCTGAGCGATGATGCTGTTGGTGTGTTCATCGTTGCGTACGATGTTGCGGCCCACGTAGATATGGTCAAGCGTGTAATCCGGTGTCATGTTCAGGGTGCCATAGCCGTAGCCGCTGGTCTCAAAGGACAGCTCTATGTCGCTGTCGGCAACAACCATCTTTTTCAGGGCTTCATTACGATGGAACACACCTTTGCCAATCTTCTTCAACGAAGCCGGCAAGGTTATCTCCGTGAGTGCCTTGCAATCGTAAAAGGCGCCGTGGCCTATCTCCTCAAGACCTTCTGCAAGCGTTACGGTGGTCAGCGAGTAGCATTTCTCGAACGTCTCCTGCGGCAGCACCTTGAGGGAGGACGGCAGAG
This sequence comes from uncultured Prevotella sp., assembly GCA_963515815.1. GTDB lineage: Bacteria > Bacteroidota > Bacteroidia > Bacteroidales > Bacteroidaceae > Prevotella. The sequence continues at coordinate 10,297 of CAUQAO010000044.1, read as the reverse complement.
ACACGCTTGTCAGACCAGTTTCTCTGAATGCGGTGGCACCCGCTATATTTACAATGCTCTCGCCGACCACGAGTGTCTTGAGCGTATTTTTACCCCTGGCAAGACTCTCTGGGATAGTGGTCATGTTGCCACCGAGGGTGAGCGTTTCTACGTCGTTGAACATCGACGTACCCTCTGCAAACGTAAGATTGCGACCTATGTAGAAGTTCTTGCCGGGGATGTTTGCGGCGGCATCGACGGAAAGTTCCGTCTCACTGTCGGAGATGTGAAATTCTTCTATTGGGCAGCCATAAAACACGTTTTTGCCCACCGACGTAACCGACGCTGGCAAGATGACGCTGGTAAGGCCACAATTGTAGAACGCCCATCTATCCACAGTGGTGAGCCCTTCGTGCAGCGTGACGCTTGCAAGACGGGTACATTCTTCGAACATGCTCTCGGAGAGCGTGGCGAGGCTTGCGGGAATGTCAATGCCCGTGAGCGTCGAACAGCCGTAGAAACACTGTTTGCCCACCTCCGTCAGATGGCTGCCAAGGGTCACGCTGGTGAGCTGCTTGCAGTCCTTGAACATGTTCTCATGCAGCTTGGTCACGTTACCGCCCACGACGAGCGTCTGCACAGTAGGAAAGTCGGCACGTGTCGATCCCTCTATGTTGCGGTCAAGGTTGACTGTTGTGGCGGGGCAATTTTCAAATACAGCATAGTTGGCATGATTCAGCGTAATGGGCTCCTCTGCGCCGCGGAAGGTAATTTCGGCCAAGGCCGTGCAGTTGTAGAACGCGCCTCGACCGATGGATGTCACTGTGGACGGAATGGTGACGGTCGTGAGTTTGGCGTTGCTGCTTTCACCACTCCGCATCCAAAGCAGATAATCGCCTATGGTCTCCAACCCCTCGTTGAGGGTGATGGATGCGATGTTTTTACACTCTTCAAAGCAGGACTCGCCGGTGCTGCGCATGCTGGCAGGAAACACCACCGACGTGATGTTGGCATTGTACTTGAAACCACTCTCTGCGATAGAGGTGACGCTGTAGCTCACTCCGTCGTTCTCCACCGTGGTGGGGATGACGAGCGCGCCGCCGACTTGGCTGTTGGCCTGCTTCACCGATACGGTCTTTGCGTCGGCATCGGTCACGGTGTAGGTAAGGTCACCTGCCGTGAACGTTGTCTGCGCCCAGGCTGTCGTGGCTGCAACGGCAGATAACAAAAGGAAGAAGATTTTTCTCATAAGCATTGGTTTTATTAAAATATTTACTTGCACCTTATATTTTTATAGACATGCAAGTTACAGCTATTCACCCGGACGTGTTTTCCATATTCACAAATGTTCTTCTCATATTCACAAAAATACGTTGTACCGGCAAACAGGCACGAAAAAAGCGCGTATGCTTTCCAGTACGCGCTCAAGGTGATGGTGAATGTGGTTCCGAAGAAAGCTGCCTGGCGGCCATATCCTATAAGGCTGCGGCATGGTCTGCGTCCTTATTATAAAGCCGGTAGTTGCGGTAGAATGTGGAGAGCGAGTTGTAGCCTGATGCTGTGGCTACCTCGGTCATGGAAATACCAGGGGTGTCCTTCATCAATTGCATGGCGTAAGCAATGCGGCGGCGGTTGACCAGTTCGGCGAATGACATGCCCATCTGCTTGTTCACCACCTGATAGACGTATGTGCGATTGGTGTATGCCATGGCAGCCACGTCGTCGATTTTCAGGTTGGGCCGTAAAAAAACCTTCTGCTCGTCAAACAGCACAAGGATGCGTTGGCAGATGGCGTCGCCCCCGGGTGTGGACGCGCCGTTGGACGATTCGGCACGCATCTCGCCACGCAGTTTCTCCAAGTCCACGATGGAATACGTGCGGTGCAGCCCCACGTAACCGAAAGCAAACAGCAGGCCGGTAAAAAGCAGCGAGGGAATGGCCAGAGCCGCAGTAGAATCGGCAAAGCAGTGGCGGCCTACAACGTTGAACACCAACGACACGCAGGATATGACGACCACGAGTACCAAAACGTTACGCACGCTGCGCATGGCCATGTGCTCGGTGTCGGCGAAATACTGCTCGAGGGCCTTGTCGTATTCGCGTAGCCGACGCATGGCTGTCACAAGCACATAAACCACGATCAGGGCGAAAGCCACCTTGCATGCCACATGGACGCAGGCCTGCCACAACGCCGCCCCTTGAAGTCCGTCCAGACTGTTCCCATAAAGGTATGTGTCGAAGAAGACATGAGTCTCTGCCTTTGGCATAAAGGCATACAGAACTCCGGCAGCAAGCGCACCCACCGCCGCCGGAGCCAGCAGCCAGTAAATGCCGTGCGAGCGATGCGCCACGGAGAGGCGGGTGACGTAGATGAGATAGAGGGGATAGACGGCAAGATTCGCAAAGACATACAGCGTGTCGGTGAGGGGCAACCATGCCTCGGCGCGCAGAAAAAAGACGTAGTGACCCGCATACAGCATGGCGCTCACGAGCATAAAGCGCAACAGCGACGGCAGTTCGCGCAATCGGCCACAGCGCAATTCCAGTGCCATGATGGCCGACATCGCCAGGCAGGTCAGCATCGGCAGGTTGGCAAGTAATCCTTTCAGCATTTGTTCTAAATCGTCCCCCGCTTAGACTTCAATTCAGAGGCTCTGTTTTTGTTCATGTTTTCTCTGCTGTTTGAAATCAAATGCAAAGTTACTCATTTCCTGGCAGAATCCCATCGACGCCTTAGTGGCCCAAAATGTTGTGGGCGTAGGCTCCGCTGAGGTGCCTGAAATGCGAAAAGCATTCTTTTTTAAATAATTTGTCGCTTTCTTTCTTTTGGCGTATCTTTGCACGCATATCATACGACTATTATTAACACTAAACTTTATGATGAATCTATTTAGAAGATTTTTTTCGTTGTTCATCGGTCTGTTCGTACTCGTGCCGATGCTTTATTCCCAAATTATTGATGAAAAGAAGTTGTACGAGGTACAGTCGCCCGACGGGTTGGTGCTCGACAATCAGGGCAGTATGGACAATGATGCCGGCATTTTTTTGTCGAAACGCGATGCCCGTAAAATCAGTCAAGTGTGGCGAATTGTTCGCCTCAATGGCGATGTTTATACGCTGGTGAATGCCTTCTCGATGAAGGGGCTCGACAACGGCAACGGCAACCAGGCACGGCCCTTGATACAGTGGGAAGCCAGCGCCGAGAACCCCAATCAGCAGTGGCGCATCAAGCGGCTCGACAACGGTCGAGTGGTGCTGACAAGCGTTGTGTCGGGCCTGAACATGGGGCTGAGAGACGCCGCCCAGTTCGGCGAACCGGTATGGCAGGTGGCGCCCGACGAAAAGCTGGCGACACAGCAGTGGATGCTCGTTGTTTCGAAGGTCAAGGTCGACATGATGATTCCGAAGACCTCGAGCCTGAACGATTGGGAGAACGAACGCGTGTTTGCCATTAACAAAGAAGACGGGCATGCCACCTACATTCCCTTTGCCGATACCGACGAAATGCGCCGCGATGCAGCCTATCTGCAACCGTGGATGCCGACAAAGTCGACACGGTACATGCTGCTCAACGGCCGATGGAAGTTCTATTGGGCCAAACAGCCGTCGGAAAGTCCTGTAGCGTTCTACAAACCGTCGTACAACGTGAGCCGCTGGGCTGAGATCGAGGTGCCCTCTTCGTGGGAGATGAAAGGTTACGGCACGCCGCTTTATACCAACGTTACGTATCCTTTCTTGAATAATCCGCCCTTTATCCAGCCGCAAAAGGGTTACACTGCCGAGGCCGAACCGAACCCCGTAGGCGCTTATCGGCGCGACTTCGATCTGCCGGCCGACTGGGAGAGCAAGCAACTGTACATCCATTTCAACGGTGTTTACAGCGCATTCTATCTTTGGATCAACGGTCGGCAGGTGGGTTATAGCCAAGGCGCCAACAATGACGCCGAGTTCGATATCACCAAGTACGTAAGGCGGGGCCGCAATACGGTAGCAGTGAAAGTATTCAAGTGGTCGGACGGCAGTTATCTCGAAGATCAAGACATGTTCCGCCTCGGCGGCATCCACCGCGATGTGTATCTCGTGGCTCGCCCCAAGGTGCAGATCCGCGATCTTTATCTTACCACCCGATTCAACGAAGACCTGTCGAACGCCCGGCTGAACGTGCGTCTCAACATCCTGAACAAAACTGCGCAGACGGCCAGTGCCATGGCACGCGTTCGGGTGTTCGAAGACCACAGTCGGCGCGTGGTGAACGAATGCGAAGTGGGGATGGACGTGTTGCGAGGCGAAAACAAAGAGTTTAATGCCCCGATGGACATCGATCGGCCGCATCTTTGGAGCACCGATCGACCTTATCTCTATACCATAGAGGTAGAACTGCTCGACGGTAAAGGCCGTGTGCTCGAGTGCTTGAATCAGCGTTACGGATTCCGAAAAATCGATGTGCGCAATAACAAAGTATACGTCAACAATCGACTGACTTATTTCAAAGGTGCCAACCGACACGACATTCATCCCACGCTGGGAAAAGCCGTACCCGTCGAGACGATGATTCGCGACATACTGATGTTCAAACAGCACAACATGAACACCATTCGTACCAGCCATTATCCCAACGACCCGAAAATGTACGCCCTCTACGACTATTACGGACTGTACGTAATGGACGAAGCCGATCAGGAGTGCCACGGCAACCATTCCATCACCAAGAAACCCTCGTGGACGGCGGCTTACGTAGACCGCGCCGTCAGAATGGTGCAACGCGACAAAAATCATCCGTCGGTCATCTTCTGGTCGTTGGGCAACGAGAGCGGCGGCGGCATCAACATCACGGCCGAATACAACGCCGTGAAACAGTTGGACGACCGTCTGATTCACTACGAAGGCATGAATGAGCAGGCCGATATGGACTCGCGAATGTATCCGTCGGTAGCCAGCATGATCGAAACCGACCGCAACGGTAACCAGAAGCCTTTCTTCATCTGCGAATATGCGCATGCCATGGGCAATGCCGTGGGCAACCTGAAAGAATATTGGGACTACATCGAGAACCAATCGGAGCGAATGATCGGCGGCTGCATCTGGGACTTCGTAGACCAGGCCATCTGCAAGACAGGCGAACCGAGCAACCACCTTTACTTCGGCGGAAGCTTCGGTGACGTGCCCAACGACAACGATTTCTGTTGCAACGGACTGACAACGGCCGACCGGCGCGAAACACCCAAACTGGCTGAAGTGAAAAAAATATATCAGTACATCAAACTGCGAATGGACAAGCCGGGAGAGCTGACACTCGAAAACCGTTACAACGCTTACAACCTGAACGAATTCGAACTGGCTTACGAACTGTGGAAAGACGGACAGAAGATTGACAACGGCGTGCTCGCATTGCCCTCTGTCGTGCCCGCCGCCGCCGCAACCATGCCGATCGCCCTGCCCGCCATTGTCGACAATGATCCCGCAGAATACTTCCTAAACGTGTATATCCGTCTGAAGGCCGACGAAACATGGGCCAAGCGCGGCTTCGTCATCGCCTCCGAGCAGTTCGCCTTGCACTGCGCCGACCGCTCGTTGAACGAGCAGAGCGTACCGACCTCCGAACCGCTGCACGCCTACATCGAGACCAACCGATACCTGCGCATGAGCAACGCGCACTTCAGAGCCGGATTCGATCTGAAAGACGGCCGCCTGATCAGTCTGGTTTACGACGACAACGAGATGCTGCATGGCCAGCAAGGACCGCAGTTCAACTGGTACCGGTCGATCAATAACGATGTACGCCAGCCCGTAGAAACGCGCATACTGCTGAAAGATTTCGACTGGAAACGCTCGGCCGACGGACAACACATCACGGTCGACGTGGCCCTCGAGGCACACATCGGTCAGATTGTGGTACCGCATACGCTGAAGTACACCCTCTTTGCCGCCGGAACAGTAGAGGTAGAAGCATCGTTCGTTACACCGAAAGAGCCGCGCCTGCCGCGCATCGGACTGCAGATGATGCTCAACCCCATGTTTACCGATATTGAATGGTACGGCCGCGGACCGATAGAAAACTATCCCGACCGTAAGGATGTTGCCTTCGTTGGGCGCTACATGTGCAACATCGACAGTCTGCGCGAATACTATGTACGTGCCCAGTCGATGGGTGAGCGATGCGACACGCGCTGGCTCAGCCTGCAAACGGCTGATCGCCGGCACGTGCTACGGTTCGTTGCCGAAAAAACGTTCGACTTCTCGGCTCTTCGTTACACCGATCAAGACCTGTGGAACGTGAAGTACGGACACGATCTCGACAATATACGTCGTGCCGAAACGGTGCTCAACCTCGACTGCATGATGCGCGGAATCGGCAACGCCAGTTGCGGTCCCGGTCCGTTGAAACAGTACGAAATCGAACCCGAATCGACATACACCTACCGCTTCCGCATAGAAAAAGAATAGCGGCAGTAGAATAAAAAACTGCTCGGGGCGTTTGAATCAATAAACATCCAGCTTATGAAAAGAATCGTTTTATGCACAGCCATGTTGCTGGCCACCGCGCTCGTTACGGCCCAACGCCGCGCCGGTACCTGGTCGATCATCCCCCGAGTAGGAGTAAACATAGCCAACGTAACCGGGTTTGAAGTGTACACCCTGAACCATCAAGACGCCCAAGATGTCTCGACGCCATCCATTACGTCGAAGTTTCGCGAAGGCTTTGCAGGCGGCACCGAACTGCAGTACCAGATCAATCGTACCTATGCAGTCTCGGCTGGCGCTTTTTATTCGGTTCAAGGTTTCAGATTGCCCGATTACGAGGATGTAACCGCCGACAACACCCATTACGGAACGAGCCGTTATCGTTGCACGACCGATTACATAAACCTGCCTCTCATGCTGCACGGCTACATTGCACGCGGCCTTTCGGTCAACATCGGCCTGCAGGCAGGCTTCAGGCTCTCGGCCAAACTGCGGGCCACGGTTTCGAATTTCACCGTCGACAAAGAGGGCAAGGCTCATTATCTGACCAACGAGCGGGGCGAATTGGTTTACGCCCTAAACACCGAGACCGACATCACGTCGCGCACGAAGGCCGTGGAACTCTCCATTCCCATCGGCTTGTCGTACGAGTTCAGCAACGTGGTGCTCGACGCACGCTACAACCTCGGTATCACCCGTGCCATGACGATAGCCGACGAAGGCTATCGAAACAAATGGTTGATGTTTACCGTCGGTTATCAGTTCGATCTCTGAAGGATCCGACCGGACAAAGGAGCCGGTGAACATAAGTTCCATCGAAGAGCTGCTTCAACTCGTGATACAGACTGTAGAATTTAAATAGATATACTGATGAAAAGAATTGCATCCGTCCTGTTTATCTTTACGCTTTCGATGGGAAGTGGATGTGCCGTTAGTCCCGCCGACTCTATACGCCGGGAAATGAAACACCTTGAGGGGAAAGAACTCTTGCGGACTCACAGCAACCTTTGCCGGTTAGCGGCCGCCCAGGATGATATGCAGTATGAGTTGCGCTGCATCCGCGAATATCTTGCGGAGGCCTTGAAACAAAAGGACGCGGAAGCTGAAGGGAAGGCACGTGTCAGACAGCTCTATTGCTACTACAACTACGACAAACCGGACAGCATCATCTTCTATCTGCCTGCATCGCTCAAGTCTATGAAGAAAAACAAGACGTGGGACTATTACTACAATGCGTGGAGCGTCTTGGTGGAGAGGTATATTTACGAGGAAAAACTGCAGACCGCCTTGCTCGAAGCACGGAAGATGTATGCCGATGCACACACTGTGAACAGCAACTACGGACTGGGCGTTTCCTCATACGATATAGGTAGCATCTATCAAACCATGGGCCGCTTTCGTGAGGCAAAAAAATCCTTAACAGAAAGTATTGCCGCTCTGTCTAAGGAAGAAGACATCTCGCTGCTGCTCTCCGCCTACAATGCTTTAGGCGAAACCCTCGACGGATTGGGCGAGTACGACAGACTGCGGGCAACAGCCGAGAAATGGAAATCCGTCCTCGACAAATATCGGGAGGAGGCGCTGCGCAAGGGTTATACCCAGCCGTTAAACGGGCGTTACCTTTACTGCACGCTGGCTGCCGCCGTTGCCGAGATAGAGACGGCAAATTATTCAAAGGCCGACGAACTGCTGAAACAAGCAGAGATATATGCCGAGGGACGCAAGGCTGTCGCACAGTTCAAGCTCCTGCAAGTGCAGGCGCGCTACTATGCGGCGACAAGGCAATATGAAGAAGCGATAGCCTGCAACCGCAAGAACATGGAAATCATCGCCGCCTCGGGCGACTCCGTGAGTCTGCTCACCGTACAGACCCAGCAGGCAGATTTTCTCCTGAAAGTCGGGCGGTATAAAGAGGCTGCCGAACTCTACAAGGAGATACTTCCCCACAAGGACAGGCTGCGCACCACAGAACTTGCCAATCAGCTCGACGAACTGCATACCATCTTTGAGGTGGATAAGCTCACGCTACGCAACGAAGTCATCACCACCCGTTTCTACCTCTCTTTCATTATCGGTATGTTGCTGTTGCTTACCCTCGTCCTATACATTATATATACGCGCAGGCTGCGCCGCAAGAACAGAGTTTTGTACGACTCCATTCTACAATACCGACGTGTGCAGGACGAAGTGGAGAGTTCGGTAAGAGCTATTCCCGAAGAACAACTCGACCGCGAAGGCAGGCTCTACCGTCAATTGTGCGAATTGATGAAGACCGAGGAGGTTTATAAGGATGCAGCCTTGAATCGCGACGTTTTGGCCGAACGACTCGGCACGAACTCCGTTTACCTTGCGGATGCCGTGCACAAATATGCCGACGGCGCCACCGTCAATGAGTTTATCAATAGCTACCGTTTGCGCCGTGCAGCTTCCTTGCTGACCGGCAATCTCAATCTGAACATCAATGAGGTGGAATACCAGTCGGGGTTCAACTCCCGTGCCACCTTCAACCGATGCTTCCGGGCCTGTTACGGTATGTCGCCCTCCGAATACAAAGCCATCGCCAAAGAAAAGAAGATGGAAAAGTAACAATTGTCGGACCAATAGACGCCGAAAGCCCCGAATCATTCTTCATCGAATGGTTCGGGGCTTTTGAGTTAAACGGTGATTATCGTCAGGTTCAATCCTACATACATTGTTCTCAAGGAATCGTTAATGGCAAAGTATAATTATCGCCTCGTATTATTGTTGCGATCTTCCTTTTTCACAAGAGAAGAAAGAAGATATAGAGACTTTTTTCATCTGTATTTATATGTATTACAGTTGTTTCCGAATATGAAACACCTTTTTCCAGTTATGAGACATCTCCCGAAATCATCTTTTTTAATTTTGCGTCATCATTGACGAAAAAGAAGAATGAAGAGGATGTATTGGGTATATATAACGGAGGATAGCGAGGCCGGAATAACCATCGGGTTTTCTGCCGAAATGGATAAAACGTTCCTTAAGCTTTCCGCACGTGGAAAACACCTTTTCTATCTCCGTTCCTTTTCCATTCCTTTCGATGCTTTGGCACATAAACATCTGCTCGATGATCTCTCGCTAAAAACAATCAAGAAATTTATACGAATCTATCAGGCGGAGACAAAACGATACTGCGACAAACTTTTTAATTATTAATAAACAAATATTTTAATTCAAACTTTCTAAATTAAAATCAAACATGAAGAAAAAGATTTTTTTCGCAGCCACACTGGCAGCCTTTGTGCTGGCAGGCTGCAACAACGATCCGTCGGAGCCCAAACCTAAGTACATCACTGTGAGCACCTCGATCGACAATCTGACCCGCGTCTCCACCACGGACAACGCATCCAAGTTCGACGAAGGCGACAAAGTCAGCGTCTATGCCTGGACGGGCACTGCCGACGAGGTGGCCCTCGCCAGCCTTGCAGTGAACAACTCTGTCAACGAGCTGAAGGGCGGCAAGTGGATGCCTACGCCCCTCATGAAATGGGCGGACATGACTACGCCTCACTTCTTCCTCTCCATTTATCCAGCTCGCACCGTGACCAACTTCAAGGCCGACCCCGTGACAGTAGACACGCAGAAGCAGATGGAGAGCGATCTGCTCGTGGCTGTCAATACGGGTGATAACAAAGCCGGCCTGAAAGCCACCAATAATCCGGTGGCGCTACGCTTCGACCACATGATGTCGAAGCTAATTGTGGAGCTGACCTACCGCAACGAGTTCGGCGGCACGCCCACCGTGGGTTCGGCAAGCACGGAGGCCAAGAACGAAGGAACCATCGATTACCTCAAGGGCGTGATTACGCTCAAGGGGGCCGTCGCTCCGTTCCAC
>CAUQAO010000043.1:0-17649 GCA_963515815.1 uncultured Prevotella sp. | reverse complement strand
GCGCTGCCACTCATCTGGTATGTCATATTGCTATTACTCACGGCAGCAAAGGTAGGAAATAAAACCGGACCGTGCAAACGATGGGGGTACAAATCTTGTGCAAGCCGGATATAAAAAGAAAATCATCATGGCAGAAGCCCCTGCCATGATGATAGATGGGATAAGAAAAGCGATGGTTAGAGGTTGACTTCGTAATCGCCCGAAACAAAGTCGAAAACGGCATATCCGTTTTCCAGATCTACGAATTTTCCGTCGCGCGTAAGCCCCTTGGCCTCTTTCGCCGACAGTTGTCGGTTGCTGAGCGGAATGTACACCCTTGCGGTGGTATTGGCCGGGATGGTGAACTGCCACGAGAAGCGGTTGCCCGATGTTTTCCATGCGCTCTTGATGTCGCCGTAGATTGAGTGGTAGCTGGCACTGACGTGATCGAGGCCTTTGATGGGCCACGGTTTCAACTCGATGCGTTTGAAGCCCTGACTGCCCTCTTGCTGACCGATTCCGGCCAGATATTGGTACGACCAGATGAGCAGGTCGCCCAAGAGCATGACGTGGTTGCCCGAGTTCATAGCCGGATCGGCGGTATTGCCGTTCCACAGCTCCCAAATGGTGGTAGCGCCTTGCTCGGCCATGTATCCCCAGCTGGGGTAAGTGGTATTGGTAGCGATTTTGAGGGCCAGTTCGCCCTGCCCGTTATCCGTTAGTCCGCGCAGCAATTGTTGAATACCGATAAGACCGGTGCTGACGTGGCTGTTGAACTCGTTCACTGTTTTTTCGACGATATTTTTAAAGACGGTTGTTCGGTATTCTTCGGGCATCAGTCCCATGCGCAGCGGCAGAATATTGCTCGTTACGGTATTGTTGCCGTAAAATCCTTTGTCGGGATGGTAGAACTTACGCGTGAAATCTTGATTCATCTGTACGGCAAGGTTCTGCCAAAAAGCAGCATCGTCGGGCTTCTGATTGATCGTGGCGAAACGCGCCATGAGTCTGCAGAGGTGAATGTAGAAAGCCGTGCTTAACAGCGCGCCGTCGGTCTTGCGATTGGGATCCTGTGCGTGTATAAGTTCTAACGACTCGGGCGGCATACACCAGTCGCCATACTGGTCGCGTGTGATGACGCCGTCTTGCATATAAGAATCTTTGATGTGCAACATATACTTTTTCATGGCTGCATAATGCTGCTTGATGGGGCGGGTGTCGCCATACTGGTCGTACAGCATATTGGCTACGGTGAACCATGCGCTGGGCCAGGTCACATCGTCGTTATAGATGGCCCAATAGACGGGTGCCACGTCGGAAATAGAACCGTCTTCGCGTTGCGTTTCTTCGATATCGCGCAGCCACTTGGCGTATAGCAGATGGTTGTTGAAGACGTAGCACTCGCCCAACGCACCGACGGCACGGTCACCGAGCCATCCCATGCGCTCGTCGCGCTGCGGGCAATCGGTGGGCATGCCGCGATAGTTTCCTCTGATTCCCCAGAAGGCGTTGCGGTACATCCGGTTCAAGATTTGGTTAGAGGTGGTAAAAGTGCCGGTTGTCGCCATCTCGTCGTACAGAACCTCGCCTTCGAAATCGGATAGATTCGGTTTTTGCTTAAACCCAGTCAGCTCTACGAACCTAAATCCGTGATAGGTAAACGACGGTTGCCAAATGGCAGGCTGCCCATTGGTAATATAAGTGTCGGTCGTCTCGGCTTCGCGAATGTTGGCCGTATAGATAGAACCGTCTTTCTGCAATGTCTCGACGAAATGCATCTTCAGCGTATCGCCTTCGTTGCCGTGCAGCTTCACTTTGAGCCATCCGACCATATTCTGCCCCATATCAAGGATATAAACTCCGGGACGCTGTTCTCTGATAGAAATGGGCTTGACATGATCCATGATCGTGATATTGGGATTGACCTGCGCAAGAAGCTCGCCCGCGGGCGCAGCAACTTTTTCAGCCAATTGCCATCGGCTATCGTCAAATCCGGCATTGCTCCATCCTTTCATCTCTTGGCGAGCGTTGTACACCTCGCCGTCGTACTCGTTGTTCAATCCGATCGGTCCTTGGTTGGTTATCTTCCATGAAGTATCCGACGTGATGATATACTTTTTACCATCGGCCGCGGTTATTTCTAATTGTGCCAACAACTGTGGTTGTCCGAAATGCAATACACGAGGAATTCTCATCGCCACATAACGTCCGTTTCCTAGTACGACGCCAATGGCATTCTTTCCGTTGACAACTGCATCCGTTACATCATAGGTGTTATACCTTACCGACTTTCGATAGTCGGTAGGTGTAGGCGCCAACTCGGCTTTTCCGATTCGCTGCCCGTTAATGAATGCTTCGTAAAGCCCGAGCCCACATATATACAAGGTAGCCTTTTTGATTTGTCCGGAAATAGAGAAGTCTTTACGAAGATAGCGGGCACGCAGTTTCGTATTCCCGGTCAACACATCGTCCGAATAGCTTCTGCCTATCCATGTAGCTTTCCAATCAGAATGATTCATCAGACCCATTTCCCAGAAACTGTTTTCACTATAAGCCGTACCCTTATTTGTTTTAACTAAGGCTTTCCAGTAATATCGCTGACCGCTCTGAAGAGCCTTTCCGCGGTAAACGATGTAATTACTTTGATCCGATTTCTGAAGTTGAGAATCCCAAACGTCAGCCTGATTTTTATTTAGCAGATCAACACTCGAGGCAACCAGAATGCGATATGATAATTGCTTAACACCCGATTCGGTAGCAACAAGCTCCCAACTGAATGTCGGTTCAGAATATTCTAATCCGATAGGATTCGTCAACCGCTCAACTTGTGGATGAACAACTCGAATAGCAGACTTAGCAAAAGTTATCTGGATATTCAATAATACTAAAATTAATAAAAGAGAAAAAGAAAATCTCCTCATGTATTAGAACTTTTTAAATTAATAATAAAACTATTTATTCGTAGTAGGGAACGCAGAAATGCGTAACCGTGCGGCTCCCATCGGTATTAACGTAATATCTTCGAGAATAGTGCCTTTAACGGCATTTTCTTCGGGGAGCACACCGCAAAGACCGTCTTCGTCGATCTTCCACGATGGAACAAAACGACCTTTTGCCTTGAACTCTAAAGGAACACTGTTCAAAAAGAACGGATAACTATCTTTTGGCCATGCCTTCTTGATTACTCGAATATCACTTAACGGATGCTGAGGATCGATATAGAGAGCATAGTTCCATGCACTGGCTGGATAGATTTCTGTAGTAGGCCATTGCGAAGCATCGGCATTTTTCTGCCACTTAGAATCGCCTATAGCGGTTTCCTTGCTATCGCGTTGTACATAACGCTCGTTAATCTTTAAAGAAAGTGTTAACGGTCCGTAGTCGACACTCACACTATTCTTGTTTACCTGCCATTGGCGCAAGCGCAAAGACATCGGGAATTTAAGCGTTACTCTATCGCCTTTCTTCCACTCTTTGGTAATACGATAATACTTACCTGCAATAGGTGCAATGTTCTGTTTCTGTCCATTTACGTAGACTTCAGCCTGACTTGTCCACGAAGGAATCCGCAGATAGAATGGGAAAAAAGCTTTTCCTTTCTCTATTACGAAATTAACTATCTCATCAAACGGATAGTCTGTTATTTCTTTAATAGTTATCTGTTGGTTATCTGCAACTTTCATTTCTGTCGTACAAGCAGCATACATCGTTACAGCAGCACCATTATCGGGTGTGGCGAACATCAGGTTCTGTGCATAGTAAGGCCACCCCTGCGCATGATTGTGCTGACAACACCGACTACTGAAAGGATTCATCGACAAAAATGGACCACGATTGTCTATACCGGGATGATGGTTCTTGGAATCGCTTTGAACCATATTGGGCGACGTGATGTAGCGTAAGGCCTTGAAATCGGGCATCACCGCAGCAGGATAGGTATTGAAGGCTACATCTTCGCAATTATCTGCCCAATACGTATCTCCGGTAAAATAAAGCATAAACTGATCTGAGGCCATCTGCTCGACCATCCCACACGTCTCTACTCCTTGTCGCGGATCGATATATCCTAATCTTGCATTTTCATCTGCTCCGAACATTCCTCCTGGAACCTGGCCGAAAGTTCGACGAATAAGATGATGATTATTATAAGAAGCCTCTAACATCGACCGATCGCCAGTTAACATATAATAAGTTGCCGGTTCGCGAAAACACTCCGCAATATTCACATTATGCCAATTCGGGAGATTGGTCGACTGTGTCCAGTTGGCAGTATTGCGATGTAATTTCTGGGCTAAATCTAACAAGAAGCTATCACCAGTCCGATTATACAACCACAATACACTGTAAAGGTTATCTCCTCCCCTACTGTTTTCCCAATACGACTCCAAAAACTGATCATCAGGTAAAGCCAGTTCCCACTTGAAATAATTGGTCATCAATTTCAATACACGTTCATCATGGGTATACTCATAATAATGTTGCAAAGTAGTAAGCATAAGCATCTGTGCCCAGACTTCCGGCTTACCATTCGACAGGTTCAGCGGACCGAAGAATCCATCTGCTTTCTGGCTTTTTATTGCCGCCTCAATCCATTTTTTTGTTTCATCTATCATTTTCTTGTCACCAAGAATATAGGAAAGATCGCTATATCCCTTCAACCAATACGGAACCTCTTCCCATCCATGATCACCACCCGTCGTAAGCCAAGCATTATTATCTTTTTCTAACCATGCAGAGATCTCTCCCAGATGACCGGTTAATCCATCGCGTTGTAACTGTAAAAAACGCTCTATCCATCCAGAAGGTTTGATGCTACCCACCGGCAACTTCATCAGAAAAACCTGCTGCAACGGAGCACGACTATTGACATAGTTCAAACTACGTAGTCGGTTATCAGGAGCATCAACTATCTTCATCTGGACAGCTTGTCCAAAAGAATCACTGGTATCGACCCATAAAATAGCCGATACCACTATCATTATTAATACTATTCTCTTCGTTCTCATAAAATTTACCCGTTATCATAACCATTAAAGTATAATTCACCATTCACCGGATGCAAAAAAGCACTGTTTCAGTTTTCGTAAGAAGCTAATATTTGACGATTAGAGTTGTTATTGAACGTGCCATCTGTATTTCGTTTCACAATCCAGACACTCAGACTCTGCAACTGCCCATCATTACGATCCGATGCTACCAGCATATATTATCCATCAGCCGTAAAGTCTATCAATCGCAAACGCTTATCATCAAAACTCGATTTGCTGATAATTGTCTTGACGTACTCTTCTTTCAAATCGATTAGCTGAATATCCGCACCGTCGTAAACAACATAGAGTTTATCGTAATTCATCGGGTCAAATACTAAACAGCCATCGTTACGGAAACCAGCTGCTATTGAGAAAGGACCTTCTTTCCATCGCTGGTCATCACGTTCATTACGATATCCCACTAATGATCTACCAACCATCTTGCGTTTATAGTCAAACTTTTCGGCCGCTACAGCAGTCTGGGTTCCGATTTGCGCATCGCCGACTATTACTTGCACCTCGCCCGAATACGCCTGGGCGGGTACTAAACAGTAAAGGCTATTGCCCTTTACATTCACCAGAACTACTTTTTTTCCACCTACAGTCACCGTTACCTTTGAGGTGTCGTTTCCGAAATTCTCTCCAAATACAACCAATCGTTGGCCCATACCACCATCCTTAGGAATGAAATTTGAAATGGAAACAGCCTTAGACGGGTCGTAACTTGCAACATCATTTTCAGAATCTTTATCACTCCCGCAGCTTATCAAGCCGCAAACAGCGATGGTAAATAGCATCCCATATAGGAATCTACGCCTCATTAAATTAGATTTATTCATGCAAATTGATATAAGGGGTAATACATTTCATCATTTGGTTTGCAGTTTATCTGCCAACACTCTCATCCAATATCCTCCGATAACCGATCGAGCTTTGAATCCGACCATCTTTCCCGTCTTTGTATCATGCCAGTCGCTTATCGGAACACGCGATTCTGTTTCATTGATAAAAGCATACAACGGATCGACAAATTTCAAGAAGGTTTTCGTATCCTGAGCCATACCTGCGGTCCACATGATCCAGTCGCTCTTCGTATAATCTTTCCGGCAATCTAACGGCAGACCGTATTTGTTCTGCTTGCCCAAATAGTATTTCACCTCTCGCTGCATAGCATCATTCGGAAAGATGTGAATATTCCATAGCTTATCCCACACCATATTATACTTTTGGCTCCAGGTATTCTCTCGGTCGAAAGCCAGTCGATAATGATCTCCCTCGCGAGCATCTTTCTCCCACTTCACGGCCATTGCTTTTGCTTTTGCCATATACTGATCGGCCAAAGCCTTATCGCCTTTGAGGCGAGCCATCTCGGCAAAGCCTGCAACACCCATGATTGCTTTGACAGACAAATTGCAGTTGTGAGCCCAATGGCCTGCAAAATCGTCAGTGCAAAGTTGATTACTGGGGTCTTGCCCATTTTCTACAAGATAGTTGGTCCATGTTTTCATAATATCGAAATACTTATCGGCATAATTCGTATTGCCCTCTATTCGCGATATCATGGCTGCAAGCGTAATCATATTGCCTGCTTCTTCGAGCGGCATATCACCACCATAAACCTGAGCATTAGCGATGGGATAAGTGCCCAGATCATGTGCAGCAAAAGGTTTTGTCCATCTTCCGCTATAGCTATATTCAAAGATACTGGTCATCATCGCTTTTTGTAGTTCCGGATTATATACCAAGAAAAGCGGTGCCTCGGGATAAGTAAGATCGACCGTATTAACACATCCGTTCGAATTGTTTTCTTTTGAAAAGAACAGCAGATTGCCTTCATTATCCTTAAATAATTTATGTGCAGCAATGACGTGCCGATACGATCCGGAAAGAATTTCGGCATATTTTTCATTTCCCACTGCCATTGCATCGTCGTAGATACGCTTATCCAATGCACGGCATTTATTCATGATTGTTTCGTATTCGCGAATCAACCGATCGAAAGCGTCGAATATCGTTACTTTACCATGATGAGTCCAATAGCCTTTATAGCGCTTGTACATATACTCTATATCCCATATCTCGTCATAACCGATCATCATATAGCTCGAAACTGGCTCTGCAACCGTACCGAAGTTGTGTACATAGGCCAGTGTCGGCATGGTCGAGGGCTTGCGGCTTACCATTTTATTCTCAGTAACCGGCAATTTACCCGACGTAAGGAAGCTATCCTTCACTTTCGAATCGCTATTCAGGCTCACTTCGCCGTTTACGTTCGGCAGATACAAATATCCCCAGTCGATACAGATGCCATCGCCTTTTTTAGCCAAAATAGGCTGATCGATCGTTCCGGTTTTCAAATATCTCACGCCTTTCTGTATGATCGTAGTCGAAACCATTGGCTGGTTGACTTTATTCAAGGCTATCTGAGGCGTTGCCGACAAATAGAATTCAACCTTGTGCTGTTTCTTGTCATTGGGACGAACTTGGTAAGAAACATAGTTGATCGGCATAGACAATAGGTCGTAATCGTCTATCAGCATCGGTGCAGTGAAAACCAGATCAAGGTCTACCGGCCCGCATTTGAAAGTATAATACGTACTGGTTGCCAGCACATCTACGCTCTTCTGCTCGGCTTGCCGGATAGACTGGTTGCTGGTCGAGATATTTTTATAAATTCCGAAATCGGTATAAGCGCCGCCGGTTGTATTATGGGTGTGCGATGCTATGACATTCTTGCCATCTTTCAATAGCTTTTTAAGCTGACTGTCCAGGTGGAGTTTCACGCCATCGCGCCACGTCTCGCCCGTGTCTACCACCTTGGTGCCGTTGATGTAGAGCTCGAACACATCGTCGTGAGAGTAGACCAGATAAAGATCGCTGCGCAGATCATCGGCAGTAAGTTCGACTGTTCTGCGGATATAGATGTCCGAATTCTCTTTCTCCCATCGCGAACGAACAAAATTCATCTCACTACTGCCGAAAGCGCCTTGTTCTTCGCGCCATTCACGATCATTGAAATCAGGTTTCTCCCAACTCTGGGCAGGCGCGCCGTAGCTTGTTTTTGCCTTCCAGGGACCTTCATCTGCCATCGGAGCAACAGACTCTAATATCTGATGATTCTTATCGCCCATGAAGCGATAAGTCGTTCCGTCAACCCTCAACAGGCCTTCTAACGGTTTCTCATCATTTGTCCAATGGCGCGTACTCCCGTCATTGAGCCGATCGTAAGGCGACCAGATGGAAAAATAGGGATCGTTAACAACCAAGGGGACCGATGGTAATCTGAGATTAGTCGCCTTATAAGGACGGAAAAAATCTGCTGTCTGGGCCGTCAGATTCAGGGCAATTGTCACGGCAGCGATGAGCATAAACTTCTTTTTCATTACTTCTTGTCTTTACTATGTGATGGTTTGTAGCGTCCTTATACAATCTTTACCCTCAAAAGGCCAAGCCTGTGTTTCTCTGGCATAAGATATCTTTCTGTTGCAAAGATACATCTTTTCTTTATAGATCCATATTTAAAAAGCATCAGAAACACTGTTTCTAACATAAAATCGCGAAAAAAGTGGCTAGATACACTGTTTCTAGCAATTTCCCGAGCGAAAATCGTCCAGATACACTGTTTCTAACAATTTCCCGAGCGAGAATCGTCCAGATACACTGTTTCCAGCAATTTCCCGAACGGGAATTGATCAGATACACTGTTTCCGACATTCATGTAAATAAATTGTTTATTGTTGCCGCAGCCATTTCGAAAAGAAACGATCGTCGACAATATATCCCTCTTGTTGCCGGTAAACAATCTGCCTGTCTTGCAAAATTTTTAAGGCTGTGCGTACCGAACTGGCTGCCTTTAGTTGATAACGGCTGATGAAATGATGTGCAAACGGCGAAACCACAATACCTTCTTTAGCTATCGCCTGCAACAGATTTGCCTGGATTTCGGTGAGAGAGGCATAATAATTTTGAAACACCGTTTCTTGTTCGTCGACTATTTCTTGAATCACTTTTCTAACAAACATAACCGTAATAGGTTCGGATCGATACTGATAGACACGATTCAAAATAGACTGAACATACCATGTAATACCGTCGACCTGAGCGTAAAGCTCATCGAATACGTCATCTTGTATCGTTCTTTGCTGTTCTTCGAAAAACCGATTGGCAAATAGCCGATACTTTGTGCGGTCTACATTTTTCAGATATACGATCTGAGAACTCTGATAAAAAGGACGTTTGGCCGATGTAAACATCTCTTGCATGAGATGCTGAACGCTGCCCGAGAAGATAAAATAGACATTGGGTAAGAACTGTATATACGACCTCAACATGGCTTCCGTTCCGCTGTCTGCATAGTTAAGTATTTGTTGCAGCTCGTCAATGGCCACATAACAACGGTAACCCGATTGCGCCATGTAATCGAAAATACGTTTTAACGTCTGCATTTCTTCCTTGGGTTTGATGTCGAAAGATACGGAAGGTAGTCCGGTTACGGTATCGAATGATATCGTGGGGCGCAAATTGCTAAAAAAATCTTGTATTTTCCGAATTGCTCCTTGCGAGGCGGTATCCAATCGACCGATAATGTTTCGTGCCATCAACTGCACGAGCTGTTCCAGACTTTTCGTGGCAAAGATATCGATATAAAAACATTTTGCATCAGCGTCTGCTTGTTCTATCCGATCGAAAACATGCTTTATCAGCCCCGTTTTTCCTACTCGTCGAGGGGCAATCAATGTAATATTACGTTCGTTGTGCAGGGCGTCGATCAGCTTAAGCGTTTCTTCTTCACGATCGCAAAAATATTTTTCGCCTTTGTACCCGTAAATAATAAAAGGATTATTCAATTCTTCTGTCATAGCAATTTTGCGTTATTTACGTTGCGCAAGTTACGCAATTACGCCGAGCTGAGCAAACTTATCGGTAAAAATCCGTACGGGTCTCTGCGCTGTATGCGCCGGAAGCGATGGAGCTATTGCACACCGATTTCTTGTTCTTCGTGTATCAGTCGGCCCTCGTTGGTTACTCCTTCGAGCACGACGAGATAACGCCCGGTAGCGTTGTTCGTGCCGAACCGAAGCGTTTCTGCCGTTACATTCGGATTC
Source organism: uncultured Prevotella sp. (assembly GCA_963515815.1). Taxonomy (GTDB): domain Bacteria; phylum Bacteroidota; class Bacteroidia; order Bacteroidales; family Bacteroidaceae; genus Prevotella. The sequence goes on along the minus strand of CAUQAO010000043.1, from coordinate 7,535 downwards.
CAATACAGTGTTTTTCGCGTGCCGACAGCATGCCGAGAGAAGGCTTCCGGGCGTTGATAGCCCAAAGGCGATACTTTTTTTTGGTTCAGCTGTTCGACATCGACAATTCCGTAGTTGCCGGCTTTCGACGTAATCGAAATAACGCCGCTTCCGCCTCTTGTGCCCCATATCGCGGTCGAACCCGTTTTAAACACATCGACCCTGGCTACATCTTGCATCTGGATATTATCCAAATCGTAGTCGCTCTCGACAAACACGCCGTCGATAACCACTGCAGCCGGATGGTCTTCGTTGATAGAAGAGGTGGCCCGGATGTAACACTTGTTTTCGCGAATAAATACGCTCGGTATTCTTCTGATAACCTCGTGCAGACAGGTTGCGTCCATCTCTTTTATCTGCTGCGTGCCGAACGAGAAATCGGCCAGTCGTGCGTACGCGTCGGCTTTGCTCGAAGCGCTGTGCCGCTTCGCCGTTACCTCGACATCATCGAGCACGATGGCATCGCTCGGCGTTTCTGTCAGCGAGTCGGCTGCCATGTCCATGCGCTCGCCCCCGTCGTTTACAACGGCCGAGGCGCTAAAAGGCAAGGCCGCCCGTTCGTCGATCAGCAGTTCTACCCGATCGCTGCCTTTCGGCTTCAAGGCCCGAAGAACGTACTGTGTGTGTTCCGGAAAATCTAAGTTCTGAAACCGAAAGCGCCCCGCACCATCGGTCGTCGTCTCGGCATAGATGCCTGTTTGCAGCGAAATAAGGCTGACCGTAGCCCCCGCAACCGGCTTTTTGAACAACAAACTGCGCACGCTGCCCGAAATGCTGTTCGACTGCTCTCGCTCATGTGCAGGCTGCGCATAGTGCCCTTTCAGTACTTTCGAAAGATCGTACCTGGTCCATCGCTGCGACCGGAGCAATGAATCGACACGCAAAGCACAACCCTCGAATTGCTCGGGATTTTCTAATCCGCCCGCCATATCGGTGGCTAAGAACAGATGCGACAAGATGGAAGATGGCTTATGAACCGCACCGGGCGGCACGCTTGTTACCGAAACAGAAATATCGGCACGTTCGTTATCGTGCAATTCGGGGATAGACAGCTGCAACGTAACCGAATCGTTCGGCGCGTGCACCGCCTCATCCGTAGCAATCTGCAGCCGGCACCGTTCGCGGTCGTTATCAGAATAGAACTGCAGTCGGTCTACGATATTCAGCTGCCGATCGATCAACAGCAACTCGACGATGCCCTGCGGAATAGAATCTTCGAGAAAGACGACCGGCCGGCGATAAGAAATCTTGCCGATAAAGAAAGGATAGGCACGACAGTGGGCCACCAAACAGAGCGAATCGTCGTGCGCGCTCGTCGTTACTTTAATTCGGCCATCGGCCTTCCGATACTGCAACGGCCCTGCCACTGGTCCGTACGTCCGCGCGGCGGCATACTGTATCGGCCGCGGCGTTGTTTTTCGGCCTATATAAACCGTCTTTAGCCCCACATAATCGGGCACGTTGGCCATCCATTCGGTGTACGACCGAAGCCGATAACTGCCCCCCGCGGCCCCCGCCGGTATATCCAGATAGCCTGCATAAACGCCCTCGCGGCAGATCAATTTGACACGACTCTCGATAACGCCCACGGGCGAAATCAGTTCTACATACACATATCGGCTCTCGGTTACGGGTACATGGCTAAGCGCATCGACCAGATATACTTTCAGCCACATTCGGTCGCCGGGCCGGTAATCGGTGCGGTCGGTATGCACATAGGTTTTCTCTTGCCGAAACGCCGACAGCTGATCGATCAGCCGAGTAATAATGGTATGATTAGGTTGCGCATGGAACGCCAGACTCTGAACCGCCCATAGCACCGAAAAAACAAATCGCTTTTGCTGTATATTCATCTGAAAACGGAGTTTGCAACTGCGTGTACAAAGTTACGAAAAATTTCACGGAGAGACGGGCGACAGAAATGAAGCCGAAAACATGTTTCTGCCGGCGGTAAAATTCATTTTTTGAGGATCGATCCGAGAAGAAATTAACAATTGATGGAGGATTTTTGCCAAAAAAGGCCAATCGCACTGTGCAATTTGACGCCCAGCGCGAAAAATATGCAATCGCACTGTGCAAACAGGTAGTTTTTGTTAAAGAAGTATAATCGCACAGTGCGATCGGGCATTTTTGTTAACAATATCGCGATTGCACAGTGCGATTGGCCTTATTTGTTAACAGAAGTGAAATCGCACGCTGCGATTGGGCATTTTTTGCGCCAGCTGCCTGTTTGCACTGTGCGATTGCATATTTTTCTCGCCGGCTGCCTGTTTGCACTGTGCGATTGCGTATTTTTCGCACCGGAAACCCCATTTTTCAGGATTTATGTCTCGCCAGGGGTGTCTGGCAACGTGTTTTTAAAGTCTTCGTCATCTTTTTTCTGTTCGGACAACGATGCGGCGGTTCGTATGTTGCGCATCAGTCCGGTGTATTTGGCTCGTTTTACAGCACTGCCTTTAAAAATACGCCGATAGTCGTCTTCGGTCAGTTGCAGCCATTTTTCGCGCGTCATTTCCAACAGTTCTTGTTTGGGTTGCAGTTCGGGCGTGTGGTTGGGCGGGGCAAAGCGGTTCCACGGACAGGCCTGCTGGCAGCGGTCGCAGCCGTAGATGGTGTGCCCCATCTGGCGAGCGATATCGGTGGGAATGATTCCTTTGTTTTCAATGGTTTGGTACGACAGGCACTTGTTGGCGTCGAGCGGGGCGTCGGTTGCGATGGCATGCGTGGGACAGGCGTCGATGCAGGCGTGGCAGTGTCCGCAACGGCTGGGCATGGGCGTGTCAGGATCGAGTTCGATGTCGAGAAAGAGTTCGCCCAAAAAGAACATGCTGCCTGCTCGGGGAACGATGAGCTGGTGGTTGCGCCCGATCCATCCCAATCCGGCTTTGGCCGCCCAGTAACGTTCTAAGATGGGGGCCGAATCGCAGAAAACGCGAAAGTGCGGACGATCGGTGCGACTGTCGGCAGGGGGGTGTGCGGGCAGCTCTTCGAATCCGAGGCGCAGGGCCAGTTCTCTGAGTTTCGACTTGACGATGTCGTGGTAGTCGGCGCCGTAGGCGTAGGCGGCGAATTGCAGCTGATCGGCGGGAATATGGTGTGCCGGAGTGTAGTTCATAGCTACGCAGACGATAGACTTCAGTCGGGGCATGAGCAGCCGGGGATCGAGGCGCTTGTCGGTGTAATTGCGCATGTAGTGCATGCCGGCATAGCGCTGGTTGTCGATCCACTGCCTGACAAGCGTGGCGGTGGCATCGTCTACGGCCTCGGCTCGTGCTATGCCGCAGGCAAAAAAGCCGAGACTTATTGCCTCGGCCTTGATTCTATTCGAAAGTTTTGAATGCATAGCCTTGTTCTTTCAGCCATCTGAGGGTTTCGGGCAGCGCATAGTGCAACTTGTCGATGCTTTTTAATGAGTCGTGAAAAGTGATGATCGATCCGTTGCGGGTGTATCTTTTGATGTTGTTGAGCACATCTTCTGCGGTTATCCATTTCGAATAGTCGCGTGTCACGAGGTCCCACATGATGATTCGGAACCGGCGCGAGAGCCACCAGTAAACCGATGGGCGCATCCATCCGTGGGGCGGCCGAAACAGGTGGGCATGTATCAGGTCGTTGGCCTGTTGTACGTTGATACCGTAAGTCAGAGTCCAGTGTTTGAACGATCCCAAATGGTTGAAGGTGTGATTGCCTACCTGGTGGCCTTCCTCTACGATTCTGTTGTAAAGGTCGTGATAGCGCAGCACGTTTTCGCCTACCATGAAGAAAGTGGCCTTGGCGTCGAACCGGGCCAGCGTGTCGAGAATAAAGGGGGTCGACTGGGGTATCGGCCCATCGTCGAATGTGAGATACACGGAACGATCGTTCTTGTCCATTCGCCATACGGCATTGGGATATAACCAACGTAACCACTTGGATGGTTGCTCTATGAACATGCCTTTTTCGTATTGTCGTTATGAATAAAAAGTGCCGGAAAAGCGAGGCTCTCTGCGGCGTTTTCCGGCACATATGGTATTTTTAGCTGTTACTGGAAAGGTTTTCCGCCTTTCTGCATGTAACGCGAGTAGAAGGCATCGAGCTGATCCAGCTGCTTCTTTTCCAATTTTGCATCGAACAGCTGGGTTACCTTACTTAGGGTCATCATCATCTGGAAGTAAAGCAGGCACTCGGGTTGCGAAGCGAAGAATTGGTCGCCCTCTTTCGACAGGTACCATTCTACATATTGCGAATAGCCTTTCCACAGTTTGTTGCAGATGCTTCTGGCCTTTTCGTTCTGTCCTAACAGTGCATAGGCGCGTGCCATGTTGTAGTCTGCGCTCTTCCAATTCAGCGGTACGTTGTATTCGGGTATCACTTTTTCCGATCTTTCGAGCACCTTGCGCGCCTTGTCCGTTTTGCCTTCTCTGATCAGTTCTAATGCCAGTTTGGTGAACAGTTCGCGATGTTTCAGACACATGCCCATAATCGTTTCGTCGATATACAAACCTTTCTTTCCCAATCCGCCGTATTTGTAGCGGTTCATTATGTTGTCGTAAGTCTTCTCGGTGTCGATGTTTTTAACGCCGGGCTTGTTTGTCGTGAAGGGAGTGATGCGGTTGGCCAGTCCTTCGCTTACAAAGTTATCGCCGAGGTTCATGTACGTTTCTTCCGAAACGGTCGAAGCGATGTAAATGGGCCGTGTCCATCCGCTCTGTGCTATCATTTCCAGAATCATCATGTCGCCCTTGTAAAGCGCCCGCTTTTTTGCCAGCGAAATAACCATTTTGTCGGGAATCGTATCCGAAGCGATCAGCATTCCGCTTTTCCTGACAGCTTCTTTGTCTATCGTTACATAGACGGTGTCGGTGGGTATGACATGTCGCTCTTCATCCTTCGAACGGATCCAATACTTGATGATATTCTTCAGTTCGAACGGTTCGTCGCCAAATTCTTTCTTCGCGGCATCGGGATACTGACGATAATAATCCAATATTTGCTGTTTCCAACTACTTTGGATGGGCACGGCTTCGTTCGTTCCCGAACAATAATCTATTCTTGGCCATGTAATGGGCACGGAAGGAGAATTATAAGCAGGGCGTTTCATTTGATCGATGTACCAGTCGGTTTGTAAGTAGCTCAGATTGCAAACGCGCACATCCGTCCGTACGCCTTCCACTTCCTGGTTGTACCAAAGCGGGAATGTATCGTTATCGCCGTTAGTAAAGATGATGGGATAGCCCTTGTCTTGTACCGTCATAAGGTAGTTCTGCCCGAAATCTCGACACATATAGCGGTCGCTTCGGTCGTGATCGTCCCAATTCTGACTGGCCATTTGTATCGGAACGAACAGGCAAAGAACCGATGTGACGGAAGCAATGAGCTTTTCGTTCATACGTAAATACTTTTTCAACAGGTCGATGATGGCGGCGACTCCGATGCCGCACCATATAGCAAAGGCATAGAATGAACCGGCATAAGCGTAATCGCGTTCACGGGGTTGCCCCGGCGTTTGATTCAGGTAGATAACAATAGCCAATCCTGTCATGAAGAACAGGAAGAATACAACCCAGAATTGCCGTATGCCTCTTTGCCCTCGCCAAGCTTGCCAGAAAAGACCTATCAGTCCTAATAGCAGCGGTAACATGTAATAAACGTTGTGCCCTTTGTCGTTCTTTAATACATCAGGCAGTTTACTTTGGTCGCCCAATCGTAAGTTGTCTATCAATGGTATGCCCGAGATCCAGTTTCCGTGCTCCAAATCGCCATAGCCTTGTATTCCGTTTTGACGCCCTGCAAAGTTCCACATGAAGTAACGCCAATACATGAAATTGCATTGATACGATAAAAAGAATCGGAGATTCTCGAACTGCGTCGGCATTTTAACCATGATATTCTCTCCGCATCTGTCGTAAGGAACCTCCGTTCCTTCTACGCCCCCCATCCATGCTTCATATTTATTAGCCTCCTTCGAGTCGTGCATACGCGGAAAGAACATGTTTTGAGCATAATTATATTTAGAGGCATGCGTCACTACAAAGTACGAATCTTTTTCGTCTTTGCTCGTTTTCTCTTTCCTGCTGTATACCGGTTCGCCCTCTGTCATACTCGGAATACACTGGTTACCCTGCACGTCGAGCTTTACCTGCGAAGTATATGCTTGCCCATAAAATAAAGGGCGGTCGCCATATTGGTCACGACTTAGATATTTTCCCAAGGTAAATATATCTTCCGGAGAGTTCTGATCCATCGGGGTATTGGCAGAAGAACGAATCACAATAAGGGCATAACTCGAGTAGCCTATCATCAGCATTAAGAGGCTCAGCAACGCCGTATTCTTGATACGCGCACTGATTAGCGGTATTCTTTTCTTTCCATTCGTTGTGTTATAGTTAAGAACATACCACAAAAGGGCTAACACAACAATACCAAAAATAATCGACTTCCATCCATATCCATAAAACGGGATGCCGAGCATAGCCACAGATAGAACAAACGAAATGTTCATTCGTTTATAGCTTTTATCGTTATAACTCTCGTAAATAGCCCATACAACAGTAGCAACCAATAGGATAATATAAACAATCTCGCCGCTGTTAAAGGGCATTCCCAATGTGTTGACAAAAAAGAGTTCAAACCATCCGCCCACTGTTATAATACCCGGAACAATACCATAAAGCACCATTGCCACAACAGCAAAGGATATGAGCAAAGCAATAAGCGATCCCTTGAGTTCGATATTCGGAAATTTACGGTAAACAAATACCAGCACAACGGCCGGAATACACAACAAATTGAGCAGGTGAACACCGATAGAAAGACCTACCATATACATAATCAGCAACAGCCATCGGTCGCTATGAGGCTCGTCGGCATGATCTTCCCACTTTAAAATAAGCCAGAATACAACAGCTGTAAAAGCCGATGAATAAGCATAAACCTCACCTTCGACAGCCGAAAACCAAAAGGTATCGCTGAAAGTGTATATCAAGGCTCCTACCATTCCAGATGCTTCAATGGCAATCACCTTACCGATGGTCAGTTCATTCCAATCTTTTAGAATGAGTTTTCGTGTCAAATGTGTGATCGTCCAAAATAAAAATAAGATAGTGGTAGCGCTCAATAACGCACTCATTATATTAACCATTCTGGCCACTTGTCCCGGATCGCTCACTAATTGTGAAAAGATATTGGCCGTTAACATAAAAAACGGTGCTCCTGGAGCGTGTCCAACTTCAAGTTTGTAACCGGTAGTAATAAATTCAGGACAATCCCAAAAACTGGCCGTTGGCTCAATGGTGGAACAATAAACGAAAGCTGCAATGAAAAAAGCAACCCATCCCAGTACATTGTCCACTAATCTGTATTGTTTCATTTATTTATAAGATGAATGTTATTTTCGACATGTAAGACTACCCCCTCCGCCTTATGAAGGAGAGCATGTCAGCCTATTTTATGCAAAGTTACGAAAAATCGCTGTAATATTTGCAGGAAATCGGAAGTTTAACGCAATTCGGCTTGAT
>CAUQAO010000042.1:0-17878 GCA_963515815.1 uncultured Prevotella sp. | reverse complement strand
TAGGACATTTGCCTGCAAAACCCATTTTAGCCCAAAATGTCTTAGGACATTTGCCCATAAAACCCATTTTAGCCCAAAATGTCTTAGGACATTTGCCTGTAAAACTTATTTTATCCAAAAATGTTTTAGGACATTTGCCCATAAAACCCATTTTAGTCCAAAATATCTTAGGACATTTGCCTGCAAAACCCATTTTAGCCCAAAATGTCTTAGGACATTTGCCTGCAAAACCCATTTTAGCCCAAAATGTCTTGGGACATTTGCCTGTAAAATTATTGCTGGTCGCTAAAATCAATGATGATAAAGCATAGAGGCATTTTTGCTATGAAACATTTCTGTATTTTGCGGTTATTTCGTATCTTTGCATAGGATAGACTGCGTCTCGGCAATTTAAAAACAAGTTTTTATTGCATTCGACTTGTACTATCTTTGCATACTAAACATTTAAATCGAAAAATGGCAGAAAATCAAAACACCGAAAATAATTATTCGGCCAGTAATATTCAGGTTCTCGAAGGACTTGAAGCTGTTCGCAAGCGTCCTGCTATGTACATCGGCGACATCAGTGAGAAGGGGCTTCATCATTTGATTAATGAAACTGTAGACAATTCTATCGATGAAGCAATGGCTGGCTATTGCACCGATATAAAGGTGACGATTAATGAAGACGAATCGATAACCGTGCAGGATAATGGGCGCGGAATTCCGGTAGACGAGCACAAAAAGCTGCACAAGTCGGCTTTAGAGGTTGTCATGACCGTTTTACACGCCGGCGGAAAGTTTGATAAAGGCTCTTATAAGGTCAGCGGCGGTCTTCACGGCGTAGGTGTCAGCTGTGTCAATGCCCTGTCGTCTCACATGCTCTCGCAGGTATTCCGCGATGGCAAGATTTATCAGCAAGAGTACGAAAGAGGCAAGGCGCTGTATCCTGTCAAAGTAGTCGGAACAACTGATATGCGCGGAACCCGTCAGCAGTTCTGGCCGGATAAAACCATCTTTACGACGACCCACTTCCAGTGGGATATTGTTGCGCGCCGAATGAGAGAACTCGCATTTCTCAATGCCGGCATCAGGATCACGCTGACCGACTTGCGACCGGACGAAGAAGGCAAGACAAGAACAGAGGTGTTCCATGCCAAAGACGGGCTGAAGGAATTCGTGCGCTATGTAGACAGGCACAGAACGCATCTGTTCGACGACGTGATCTATCTTAAAACCGAGAAACAGAACATTCCTATAGAGGTTGCCGTGATGTACAATACCGACTATTCGGAAAACATCCATTCTTACGTCAACAACATCAACACCATAGAAGGCGGAACACACCTTACGGGCTTCCGTGCTGCCTTGACACGCACCCTGAAAGCCTATGCCGACAACGAGCCTACCATCTCGAAACAAATAGAAAAAGCGAAGATCGAGATCGCCGGCGAAGACTTTCGCGAAGGACTCACGGCCGTTATCTCTATCAAAGTAGCAGAGCCCCAGTTCGAAGGACAAACCAAAACCAAGTTGGGCAACAGCGAGGTAGCCGGAGCCGTACAACAGGCCGTAGGCGAAGCACTGACCAACTACTTGGAAGAGCATCCGGTCGAGGCAAAACAAATATGCGAAAAAGTAGTGCTCGCCGCAACCGCACGTATCGCGGCACGCAAAGCCCGCGAGAGCGTACAACGCAAAAGCTTTATGAGCGGAGGCGGTTTGCCGGGCAAGCTCGCCGATTGCTCGAACAAAGATCCGAAAGAGTGCGAAATATTCCTCGTCGAGGGCGACTCGGCCGGCGGATCCGCTAAGCAAGGGCGCGACCGGTACACGCAAGCCATTCTGCCGTTGCGCGGTAAAATTCTGAACGTAGAGAAAGTGCAATGGCACAGAGTATTCGAAGCCGAATCGGTGATGAACATCATCCAAAGCATCGGTGTGCGATTCGGAGTAGACGGCGAAGCCGACCGCGAAGCCAACATCGACAAACTGCGCTACGACAAGATCATCATTATGACCGATGCCGACGTCGACGGCTCGCACATCGACACACTCATCATGACGCTCTTCTACCGTTTTATGCCCAAAGTGATCGAAGAAGGGCACCTTTACATCGCCACTCCGCCGCTCTACAAGTGTTCTTACAAGAACAAAGCCAGCGAATACTGCTATACCGAGCAACAGCGGCAGGCTTTCATTGACAAATACGCCAAAAACGAAGACGAAATCAAGAGCATTCACACCCAGCGATACAAAGGTTTGGGAGAAATGAACCCCGAACAGCTCTGGGAAACCACCATGGATCCCAGCACGCGATTGCTCAAACAGGTAACCATCGAAAACGCTGCCGATGCAGACGAAATATTCTCCATGCTTATGGGCGACGACGTAGAACCCCGGCGCGAATTTATCGAGAAGAACGCCACTTACGCCAACATCGATGCATAAAGATATCGCGGCATATAAAACGGGAAAAGGGGCATACTGCAATCGAGTATGTTCCTTTTTCGTTTCAATGAAGTCGTGTAAAAATAGTTGCTGACCGCACAAGACTATTAAATATTATCTGTATGAAAAGATTTGCATTGTTCATTTTCATAAGCTACATAGCACTTACAGCTTCGGCCCAGCAGCTTCCCATGAAGCTGTGGTACGATCGGCCGGCTACGTATTTCGAAGAGTCGCTGCCCATCGGCAATGGCAGGCTCGGGGCGCTGATTTACGGCGGAGCAGAAGACAATCTGTTGTACCTGAACGATCTTACACTGTGGACCGGGCAGCCGGTAGATTCGACTCTCGACCGCGAGGCGCACCGGTGGATTCCGGTGATTCGCGAGGCACTGTTCGCCGAAGACTATCGCCGGGCCGACTCGCTTCAGTTACAGGTTCAGGGCCCCAATTCGCAGTATTATCAACCGCTGGCCACGCTACACATAACCGATAAACGTGGCAAACGGGCCATACAGTATCGGCGCGAATTGGATATCGACAGCGCGTTGTGCCGAGATCGGTATACGATCGATGGCGTGCAGTTCGCGCGAGAGTATTTGGCATCGAATCCGAACAAGGCCATCGTTATTCGTCTGACAGCCGACAAGCCAAGCGCCCTCAACTGCCAGGTGAATCTTTCGGCGCAGATTCCGCATGCGGTCAAGACCGTTGGCGGCAGGTTGGTTATGAGGGGGCATGCGATAGGCGACGAGGCGCACAGTATCCGTTTTTGTTCGGTGCTCAGTGTCGACGCCAAAGACGGGCAGGTTTCTGCTGCCGATTCCACCCTGACGCTGCGCAATGTGAGCGAGGCTACGATTTATTTTACCAACGAAACCAGTTTCAACGGCTTCGATCGGCATCCGGTCAGGGAGGGGAAAGATGAAGAGCGACTGGCCCACCTCGACGCCGAAGCAGCAGCTGCCGTCGGCTACGAGCAGATCAAACAACGGCACGTGGCCGATTATCGACAGTTCTTCGGGCGGCTGAAACTGTTTCTGGGAGGATCGACGGTCGACAACAACCGTACTACCGAGCAACAGCTCAAGGATTATACCGACAACGGAGGGCACAATCCGTATCTCGAGACACTCTACATGCAATACGGCCGCTATCTGCTCATCGCGTGTTCGCGTACCAAGGGTGTGCCGGCCAATCTGCAAGGGCTGTGGGCCTATCGGCGTTTTTCGCCGTGGCGCGCCAACTATACGGTCAACATCAATCTGGAAGAGAATTACTGGCCGGCCGAGGTGGCCAACCTTTCAGAGATGGTCGAGCCACTGTTCAGTTTCGTCAAAGCACTGTCGGTTAACGGTCGGCATGTGGCCAAGAATTATTACGGCATTCGGCGCGGCTGGTGCTCGAGCCACAATTCGGATATATGGGCCATGGCCAATCCGGTAGGCGAGAAACGGGAAAGCCCCGAGTGGAGTAACTGGAACATGGGCGGAGCTTGGTTGACGCAGACGCTGTGGGAACATTATCGCTATACGAACGATCCGAAGTTCCTTAAAGAAACGGCGCTGCCGCTCATGATCGGTGCCTCGGACTTCATGCTCGACTGGCTGATCGAAAATCCGCATGTACCAACCGAGCTGATCACAGCCCCGAGCACGTCGTCCGAAAACGAATATAAAACGCCCGAAGGCTACCACGGCACCACCTGCTACGGCGGAACGGCCGATCTGGCCATCATTCGCGAGCTATTCATTAACACGACGGCGGCCATCCGCAGTATGGGGGGACGTTATGCAAAGACGTCGAGCCGGCTCGCCGAAATACAGACTGCGCTCAACCGGCTGCATCCTTACACCGTGGGGCGGATGGGCGACCTGAACGAATGGTACTACGATTGGGACGACTGGGACGTCAGGCATCGGCACCAATCGCATCTCATCGGTCTGTTTCCGGGCCATCACCTCTCGATCGAAACAACGCCCGACCTGGCTCTGGCAGCCGAGCGCAGCTTAGAAATGAAAGGCGACGAGACCACCGGGTGGAGCACAGGTTGGCGCATCAATCTGTGGGCCCGGCTGCAGAACGCAGAGAGGGCCTATCGCATCTATCGGAAGCTACTGACATATGTCTCGCCCGACGATTATCAGGGCGCCAACCGCCGGCACAGCGGCGGCACCTATCCGAACCTGTTAGACGCGCATCCGCCATTCCAGATCGACGGAAACTTCGGCGGAACCGCTGGCGTTTGCGAAATGCTGTTGCAAAGTACGGGCAGCGCCATCTACCTATTGCCGGCGCTTCCCGCTGCATGGAAAGACGGTGAGATACACGGCATCCGGGCGCGAGGCGGTTACGACGTAAACATGCGATGGAAAAACGGGCGCGTTGTTTGGCTGTCGTTGAGACCGAACAGCAAATGGGTCGCGCGTCGAATGACCGTTTACTGCAACGGAAAGAAACACACGCTGAAGCCGAAACGTCGCAAACCAACGGTCATCGTAACGGAAGCATCGGTCGACGAGCCTTTGCACTCGGGCATGAATTAAGTAATTTTGAACCCGAAGACAAGTCTATCGATGAAAAAGATTCTATTAGTAGCCATTATTTCGTTCTGTGCATCGACTGTCCGCTCGCAGTTGTTCGACGCGCATTGGATTGCCTACCCGCAGCCCGACAGCACGTCGCAGATATGGTTTCGCCGCCAACTGATACTCAAAGATCGCCCCACTCGCGCCGTCGTGACGATAACAACTACCGGCCGACTGATGCTCTACATCAACCGGCGCAACGTATCGACTGCTGTCTGGATGCCCGACCGAACAGTCGCCGGCCATTTGCCGGTGAGCATCACGCTCGACATTACGCGCTTTTTGCATTGCGACACCAATGACATAGCGATATGGTATGCGCCGAGTTGCCCGCATATCGATCGGCAGCAGGTAGCGTTCGGGATGGAGGCCGACCTGAAAGACGGTTCGAAAGTGATGCTACGCTCTGACAAGAACTGGCTCGCGCGCCGGGCCAATATCGCGTTGACGGCCGACGGGGGCGAGCGGCAAGATGCCAATGGCTACTGCATGAACTGGCTGGCCGAGGACATCGATTGGGCTATGTGGCAGTCGGCTGCAGAAACAGAAGCGCCTCCGCAGCCGGCGCAACACTACTCGGCATTCTACCCTGCAGAGCGGCAGAGCCGAATCTTCACGCCGCGCTACTTCGACGTCGCGGGCGACAGCGTTTATTACCAATTCGATAAAACTTTCAGAGGGCAGATCCGTGTCACCCTGCGCGACACCAAGCCCGGACAGAGGATTTATATCGGCGGGCTGGAGTATATCTGCAGCGGAAAGCAAGACGAGCAGGCCTGCCGAAAATTCACCGTTGCCGACAACCGGCGCGTACTGATTTACGGCGACAAAAATTTTAGAAACAAACAAATACAGACGGTAGAAGGCATCGAAATCGTGCCCTATACCCACACCAGTTACCAATATTAGTCAAAGAAAAAAAAAAGCCGATTCGGATTACAGAAGATCCAGAGCCACTAACTGCTCGGCCACGGTGCATAGCTCTGCGTACCATTCGCGGCCGAACCGTCGCACGAGCGGCTCTTTTAAAAAACGATACAAAGGCAAGTCCAGCATCTTGCCTTTTTCTACGGCACACTGGCAGATGCTCCACCGATGATAATTGAGCCCCACCAGACCCTCGCCCAACTTTTTTTCTCGAACAGGATAAAGCGCACACGAAATCGGCTTGCAGAACCCCATTCGCTCGCTGCGGTAAGCCTTCTCGAGTGCGCAGAGGCACAGATTGCCGTCGTAGCACGTAAACACGCAATCGCGTTGGCCTACGATACTCGTCACCAGGTCGCCGTCCCGATCTACGCACGCCACGCCCTGTCTGTCGATCACGGCCTGGGCCGAAGCAGACAACTCGTCCCAGACCACGTCCAGTGTCTGCTCCATGGCCGATACCTCGTCCAGCTTTACCGGCGCCCCCGCATCGCCTTCGATACAACAAGCGCCGTGGCAGCTATCCGGATCGCAACAAAACTTCTCTGTAAAAATATCGGGCGAAACCAGTACATCGCCCACCTGAATGATTGGCGGCAATCGACGATTCATCTCTATACTTCCATTACCATGTTACGGGCGTAACACCGCGTTGCGACAAGTACGCATTGCAACGCGAAAAATGATGATTGCCGAACCAACCGCCGCGATTGGCCGACAGCGGCGACGGGTGAACACTCTCTAACACCAAATGGCGGCTGCGGTCGATCAGCTGTGCCTTAGACCGGGCATAACCGCCCCACAATAAAAACACAAGTCCCTCTTTGTCGGCATTCAGCACCCGGATCACCGCGTCTGTAAAAATTTCCCAACCGTGCCGCTGATGGCTTCCCGCCGCATGTGCACGAACCGTCAGCGTAGCGTTCAGTAGCATAACCCCCTGCTGTGCCCACCGCGTAAGGTTGCCGGTAGACGGCAACGGCGTGTCCAGATCGTTCTGTATCTCTTTGAAAATATTCTGAAGCGAAGGCGGGAAGGGAACACCGTCGTTCACCGAAAAACTCAACCCGTGCGCCTGCCCCGGCTCATGATATGGATCCTGCCCGATGATAACCACCTTTACCCGATCGAATGGACATAAATCGAAAGCGTTGAAGATCAACTTTCCGGGTGGATAACACGCCCCCCGACCGTATTCGGCATGCACAAACTGCGTAAGCTCCAAGAAATACGGCTTCTCGAACTCGCTTTTCAAATGCTGTTTCCAGCTTCCTTCAATCTTCACATCCATAAGCTCTTCTTTTTGATCTGAAACAGGGCGCCGCCCCGTCGGTTTGCTGCGAAATTACGAAAAATATTCGAAAAAACGGGAGGCGCGACGGGTTAAAACCGAATGCGGAAGGGCCTGAATACTTCAGTAGGACCCAAAAACCATTTTAAATTGTCATTGCGCGCCGCGGAAAGGATCAAAGACTCGTTTTACTCGTTTCTGTGTGGTGCGGAAGGGCCAAAAAAGTCATTTTACTCGTTTCTGAGCGACTCAGTGAGGCCTAAAACGAATTTTTGCCATTGCATTCATTCTCGATTCAAATGATAAAATATCAGTATTTTCCCGCCATTCTTCAAGTGTTTTACCATATCGGGCGATAACAGTTCTTTGTCTGATGCAGCATTGTACACCTCGTAATCCATCCAACCGACAATGTATCGGGCATTGGCATATACGGGTAGTATGATATTCGCAATTTTAACCCCCTCTACCCAATCATTGATGTAGTTTTTATTTGTTTTTAGGTCTATTATGAGCGTGGCTTTCGCTCCCTGATGAAAAATTGAACCGACAATGAGGTTATTTGTTACCAATGGGCAATCGTGCATGAAGCAATATTTCTTTTTGCTCTCATACTCGGTTATTTTCTCATAACTGCCAACTATTTCTTTTGGCACACCGTAATTTCCAAAACTTATCTTGTAGCAGCCTTGTAATTCGCCGCTTTGAGAAAGCGTATAAATCGAGTCGCACACAGGTTTGTTGTACATGATTTCTGTGCCTGATGCAAAGAAAAGATTATCCGTTATTTTATCATCTGCCTCGTCTTCTCTGTAAGATAAAATAGATTGCTCTATTCTGAGCAAAGAATCTGTGATACACAATTTCATATTGCTTCCTGCTTTTGCCAATGAAAAAAGAAAGCGCCCTTCGTTAATGGTCTTGAAACCGTCACCGATAAAGGCAGTAGTCTTCCGCTGAATGAATCGGCCTTGATGGTCATAATAAAGCATCTTCTTCTTCGCTCGGTCATAGAGGTAAACGTAATTGGAATCGATGTCAAAGTCCCAGAGCCTTACGTATTCATTCGGTCCGTTGCCTTTTTGACCGAATGAATGTAGATAATCTCCCTGTATATTGAATCCCAATAAGGTATTTTTTCCCATTCTGTCAAACACGATTATCGTGTCGCCCATCATCCTTAATTTGCTTATGGAAGCAAAATACGAATCGTCGTTCTCTTCAAGTTTAACGAATGAAATGCTGTCGACCACGCCGGGCATGATTTCTTGACAGGCAGAGTCGAGTGCGATGGTTTGTGTGGATAAACTCATCTCTTGTTTCCTGTTCAAATCGCAGCCTGTTAATATCAATAAAAGGCTTATTGCATATACATATCTTTTCATTTTATCTTTGTTCCTTAAAAATAGCCCTATAACCTATGATGTGAAAAATAAATCCCGAATTCTTTTTATGAATTCGGGATTTAAATTCAAAATATCGTATCGAAACGTTTTACTTAGAATAAGATGCCTTGACAAAAGGTGATGTGCGGATGTAACGAGCGCAGCGCTTCACCCCTTCCATAATGTCTATGGTGCCGTCGGTCCCTTCCATTTCGACAACGAAAGCTTGCAGACCGGCATCGGCTGCATGCCTGAAGATGGCATCGAATCCAATCATTCCACTCTCTCCAAGCTCGTACTTATCTTTGATGTGGAGCAGCTTGAAACGACCCGGATGTCTCTTGAACCACTCTACAGGACTCTGTTGCGCCATGACTGCCCAATAAACGTCCATTTGGAAGAACATGTAATCGGGGTTAGTGTGGCTCACAAAATACTCGTACCAGTCTTGCCCTTCGACTTTGGTAAACTCGTGCGAGTGGCTGTGGTAACCGTAAAGGATTCCGGCCTCTTTGCACCTTTTGCCTATTGCGTTGTGGTAATCGCAAAGAGTTTGGCCCTCTTTCAGCGTCTTGGGGACACCGGCCCACGGCGTGATCAAGTAGGTCATTCCGGCTGCTTTATGCGCCTTGATGGCCTCGTCCCACCATTTCATAGCCTCGGTAAAGTCGTGGTTTTTCAGTTCTTTTTCGCTCAGGGCTCGTGTGGCATGCGAAGAGAGCGGAACCAATCCTGCTGCTTCGACATCTTTACGATACTGCTCGGGTGATACGCCATAAAACTTTCCATCGCCGTAGTGAGCGGCTTCGACATCCGTATAACCCATTGATTTCAGCCGTCTGAACACGTCGGCATGATTTTTTGCATACTTATCTGCATCGCCGATCAGCTCGCGGATAGAATAAAGCTGCAAAGCCATCTTCTTTTCAGGTAAGACTTTGTGCTGCCCTTTACCGCCCTTCTGCGCAAAAATGGCAGTGGTGCCGAGCATCATCAATACGATGGCCGATAATATAACCTTATACTTCATGGCTTGTGTGCTTATTCTGTTACTTTAATACGAACATTGCGATACCATACATCGTCGCCATGGTCCTGGAAGCCAATGTAGCCTTCGTGCTTCTCGCCACCCATATTCTTCAGCAGGCGATATGCGATGGGGAATTCTCCGTTTTCTTTGAACTTGCTGTTTTTCAGCATTTCGTTCCATTTCGGCGTCCATAAATGGTATTCTACAACGTTAACACCATTCTGGCTGTGAATGACCGTTCCTTTGAAAACGGTGATCTTTCCCTTGTTCCACTCGCCGAACGGTTTGGCATTTTGCGGCTTCGCTGGAATCATGTCATATAGGGATGCGGCCTGCCGATTGCCGTCGACACCTAACTTGGCATCTTCGTGGTTGGCATTGTCAAGAACCTGAAACTCTGAGGCCGACTGCCAAATGGGGAGATAAACATCTTTTCCGTCTTCTTTGGTCGTGACTTCTTGTGCCAAGTAGAACACGCCAGAGTTTCCTCCTTTTGAGATCTTGTATTCAAACTCGAACTCAAAATTCTTAAACTTATGCGCAAAGATTAAATCGCCGCCACCTTCCATCTGGGCTTCTCCGGTGCCTGAACCTGTGAGATGGATAGCTCCATCTTCTACGTTCCAGCTCTTTGGCGCCTCGTCCATACCGTATCCGCGCCATCCTGTTAGGGTCTTGCCATCGAACAGAGTGATGAACCCGTCTTTGTCGGTAGGATAGTTGCTGATGTCGATATTGGCCTTATCGGCAACTTGATAATCAAGCGCCCCCTCGGTTGTAGCTGCAGTGCTGTCTTTCTGGCAGCAGCAGGACTCACAATTGCAGTTACATTTCTTGTTGCCGCACGAAACAAACAGCAACGATGCTAATGCAACGACTGACAATATATATTTCATAACAAAAAACTTTTAATGATTTACTTTAAAATTTTCATACGGATATTGCGGTACCATACGTCGTCTCCGTGATCTTGTAAGCCAATCAGGCCTTCATGCTTGGCACCTCCCGCTTCGCTGAAGCCTAAAAATGCAGCCGGCCATGCTTTTTCACTGAACTTGCTGGTTTGAAGAAGAGCGATCCACTCTGGTGTCCACAATCGGTATTGAACAACCTGTTGTCCATTCTGGAAATGGGTAACAAGCCCGTTTTCTACCCGAACTACCGTGTTGTTCCACTGCTCATACGGCTTTGCATTCTGCGGATTGGCAGGAATCAGGTCATACAATGAAGATGATTTCCGATTGCCATTCTTTCCTAATTTAGCATCAGGGTGATTTTCGTTGTCGAGCACTTGGCTCTCTAATCCTGATACGACAATAGATTCGAGATGACCATCCTTATTGGCAAGTTCTTGTGCCAAATAGAAGATACCTGAGTTTCCACCTTTACAGATCTTCCAATCAATGGATAATTCGAAGTTCTTGAACTTGTGTGCAAAGATCAAGTCGCCGCCTTCTTTACCTTTACCGGCATCGGTTTGGTTGCCGATAAAGTGAATTGTCCCATTGTCGATGACCCAACGAGACGGCACATAAGTTTTACCATAGCCTCTCCATCCGGCAAAAGATTTACCATCAAAGATGCTGATATAACCTTTATTATCTACCGCATAGGTATGCTTATCCCATTTTTCAGGTCCTTGAAAACCTTGTGAACAATAAAGGGTAACGGTTCCTTTAGAAGCAGGCTTTGTCTTTGGTGTTGTGGCAGAAATGCCCAACACCATAAGACAACAAACTACAGTACAAAACAATTGTTTCATCTTATACTCTTTTAAATGATAGGCATTTCGGGTAATTTCCAACCATCACGATATACAGGCTTAATGAGGTGTTCTGCCCATTCGTTGGCACTAACAGGTTCGCTATACTTGCGATCGAATGTGGGATGGCCGTCATGAATATGGAACTTATCTTCAATGACACTGCGTATCTTTGCATCAGCAGGAATATTGGTGAACTTCATGTTCTTTCCATCCCATTTAAGCCACTGCCCGAGATCTTGCAAACGAACAGCTGCAACACCCATCACAATCATTTCGTTTAATGGACCTGACATACTGAAATCCGATTCACTCATTACACGGTTTTCCGGGCTTTCTTTACAAGCTCTTACCCAGTCTTGTTGATGGTTATCGTCTTTTACTATGCGGCAACGCTCAGGAACAACCGGTTTTCTTCCTGATAATAGGTAAGGATTGTTACCATAGCATTCTGCAACCAATGTATCCTTCGATCCGTAGAAAATACAACAACCGTTAGGATCCAATTTCTTTCCTGCAGGCATATTTTCGGGATATTGTGGTACTAAGCCACCGTCATACCATGTCAACTCTACCTCGGGAAGAGCTATTTTCGGTAAGTTTTCACGAGCCGGGAACTTGTATGTAATCTTTTGAGCACTGGGACAAGCGTCTGTCATTAGCATTGTTGAACTGCCGATCACTTCATCCGGTGCGCCCAAATTCAGGCCTTTGAAAGCTACTTGCAAGATGTGATTAGCCATATCGCCGAGTGCTCCGGAACCAAAGTCCCACCATCCGCGGAAATTCCATGGTGTATATGCAGAGTTATAATCGCGATATTGAGCCGGACCGATGAAAGCATCCCAGTTCATTGTTGAGGGGATGGCCATCTTTTCCGTAGGAGCAGCCATGCCTTGCGGCCAAATCGGGCGGTTTGTAAACGCTTCAATTCTTTTTACTTCGCCGATTTCACCGTTCCAAAGCCAATTCAATGTTTGTCGTGTTCCCGCTGAAGAAGCCCCCTGGTTACCCATTTGGGTTGCTACTTTATATTTCTTTGCGAGGTTTGTTAACAAACGCGACTCATACGCATACAGTGTCATCGGTTTTTCAACGTATACGTGTTTTCCTGCTGTTATCGCATCAGCGGCAATGATAGCATGTGTATGATCAGCGGTAGCAACCACCACTGCATCTGCACTCTTCAGCATCTCATCGTACATTTTACGATAATCATTATAACGCTTTGCCTTCGGATACTTGTTGAAAACGTGTTCAGCGTACTTCCAGTCGGTATCACAAAGACCGATAATGTTTTCAGTTTCCAAAGCGCTCAGTACTGCAGCGCCACGTCCACCGATACCAACACCAAGAATATTCAATTTGTCACTTGGTGCAACATGCCCGCGAGGTTTCCCCAAAACGGTATTAGGTACAATACTCGGAGCGATAATCATTCCTGCCAAAGCGGCACTTCCTCTTTTGAGGAAATCTCTTCTTGAAATATCTGCCATAATTGCTTAGTTGTTTTAGAATAGATATTAATTTAAAAAACTTCTTAAACTTCTGAATTATTAGGTAGCAATCCGTAACCGTTTGTCATGTGTCTACGACGGTAACGTATTTGCTCCAATGTTTCTAAATTGCCTATCGACGGCAAGTCATGTTGTGCCGCATCGTGCAGGCAGTCCCATGCAAATTTAGATGCGATAGCCGAATCTTTGAATGTTGGAAGATTCGGATCGCGTACGCCGGTTTCTATCGAATTGGCCATACGTTCAATCAACACGTCTATATTTTTCCCCCCGAAAGGCTTTTCGATATGCAGGGTTGTATGAACGCCATGCATATCTACCTTTGCCGTATGAAAGTCATGTGTCATGTGTATGATACCTTTTGTGCCGATAATATCGATGTATGAGTTATGTGTTTGATCCCTTGAAAGCTGTCCATAAACAAATCCTTGCGTAACATCAAATACCACTCCGTTTTCGAATGTACCGTGGCATTGCAACCACCATGGGTCTTTATAATCCCACATCCGTATAGCTTGTGCATGATATGTTTTATATTCGCTTTCTGCATACCATCGTGCTATATCTACATAGTGCATGCCACAATCATGAAAACAGGGCCCTTCTGATTGGTGTCCCTCGCCAGGTGCCAAGCCCGGTGTCATGTGGCAGACGCGTAAAATAGCCAGTTCGCCGATTTCACCACTCTCAACAAATTCTTTTATTTTAGTGTGATACCAAGAATTACGGAGGTACATATTCACTGTACAGAACCGATTATAATTCTCTGTTAATGCTACTACTTCAGCTTCATGTTCAACTGTATCGGCAATAGGTTTCTCTGCTATTACATGTTTACCTGCCTTTACGGCCATCGATATACGGTCTCTGCGTTCACTGGCATAAGCACTCAGTACGACTAACTGTACGGCAGGATCATTGAATATTATATCAGCACTTGTTACGATCTTTGACTCTGGTGATAGTTCATGGGCCAATTTGCAACAAACGTTATTTACATCACAAATATAAGCTACGTCATATCGAGCGCTTTTCTGGAATTCTTGCAGATAAAATCTACCCATTCGGCCAAACCCGATAATCGCGACTTTTATCTTCATCAGTATTATTGTCTATCTCTGTTTTTGGTTATGATACGATTTATCGCTTGCAAATATAGATAAAAACCGACAGTCTTATATCGTCGTACGATTAAAAAAATAGTTAATTTTTCAATATCTGCCTGTGTCAATTCAGTCGAGCATCACATTGACACGTAAGCGATGATTACTTGGATAATTTGCAACAAGGCGAGTTTTAAATCTCTGTCCATGATAGGTAAATACAATATGAAAATACCGTTACAAAGGGTAAGTGGTAACGGCATTTTCCATATCATAATATTCACTTAGCGAGTTGTTTCACTCTCCGGTGCTTTATCAATCAGATCCATAAACTGATCGAGTTTCGGAGTAATGATAATCTGCGTACGACGATTGCGTTGCTTGCCCAGTTCCGTATTATTTGTTGCCAGCGGATTGTATTCGCCACGGCCGCCAGCCGTCAGTCTTTTAGGATCTACACCGTAATTATTCTGCAGATATTGTACAACGCTCGAGGCGCGAAGACATGACAAATCCCAGTTGTTACGGATATTCTTCATCAACGGGCTTTCGGGGTTGACAGGCACATTGTCGGTGTTTCCCTCTATCAGCACATCGTAATCTTTGTAATCCATGATGATTTTTGCAATCTTGCTCAGTGTTTCTGCCGCCCGGTCGTTAATTTCGTAAGAGGCGGTTTTGTACAGCATATTATCGGCAAGACTGATGTATACCACACCTTTCAGAACCTGAACATCGACTTCTTTCAGCTCTTCACGGCTCAAAGAACGCGTCAGATTATTGGTCAGAACGACGTTCAATGAGTCTGATTTGGTTTTCACTTCTACCAGATGACGTATATACTGGTTCGACTCGTTGATCTGATCGACCAATTTAGAGATATTGATATTGTTGGCATTGCTATTGGTCAAACTCTTGTCCAGCGATGTTTGCAGTGCAGCATAATCGCGCTTTTGTTGCGCGAGTTGTTCTTCCAGGGCTACGACTCTCGATTGCGAGGCGGCCAATTGTTCTTTGGCGGTCTGATAGTTCTTCGACAACTCGCGGCTTTCCGCCTGGCAATTCTCCAAATCTTTTTTGCTGGCACATCCTGTAAGAAGAATGCTTGCAGCAAGTAAAGGCAATATTAAAGCTTTCTTTTTCATCTTTTTTTCCTCATTTTTGTTTCAACTTGTGTTGCAAATGTATGGATAAGATGAGAGAAATGCTCATGCGCATTGGCAAATTAGAGAAATTTAACCGCATCCATCCCTATTTATTCCGAATTAACATGCCTCATGGTCATCTGTCGGTAGGCTGTCGAAGCAGAATCTGTAGTTTTACGCTATTTTATCGGCCGAACTGCAATATAAAAAGGAGAATCTGAACCGGAAGGAGCCTTTCTCTTGGGCAAAATAATTTATTTTTGGACCGCCGGACGCCTTGCGGTGTGAAAATAAATTATTTTAGGGGTATCTGGGTGTCTGGAAGTGGAAAAATAAATTATTTGGGGGCCTCCGGATGCTCTGCGATCGAAAAATAAATTATTTCGACGGTGGCCGATTCCGCTTTATTCCGAGTTTGAATAAAGGAAAGGCGATTTTGCTCCGGTCGGATATTCTTCGTATATTTGCCGGCAGAAAAGACTTGTTGCCGAACATGTTTTGCCGACAAGTCGTTATAGGACCTAATAACCGAATTATAGCAAATGAAAAAGATTAGCATTTCGTTTTTGTTTTTATTGTGCGCACTCATGTTGCATGCACAAAAGCAGTTTACGCTTGTTTCGCCTAACGGGCAGTTACGATCGACCATTGTCGTGGGACGGCAATTGACATACGATATTCGTTGTCGGGGCAAGCTGGTGATGTCGCCTTCGGCCGTTGCGATGAAGTTAGACCGCGGAACGGTTTGGGGCGTGGATACCAAACTTGCAGGAACTTCCGAGCGGAGCGTCAGCCAGATGGTACCTTCTCCTCTTTATCGGGCGCAGCAGATAGAAGACTGTTTTAATGAACTGACGCTTAGGTTCAGAGACAATTGGCAAATAAAGTTTCGGGCTTACGACGACGGCGTGGCCTACAGATTCGTCAGTCTGCAGAAAAAGCCTTTTCGTGTTGTTTCCGAAACGGCCGACTATACTTTTCCCGAAGACTTCACGGCCTCCGTTCCCTATGTTCGCACGGGTGTCGACGGCGACTTCGCTTCGCAATATCCCAACTCGTTCGAGAATACCTATACTACGGCGAAGCTGTCGCAGCTGAATCCGAAGCGGCTCATTTTCCTGCCCATGGTTGTAGATGCAGCCGACGGTGTGAAAGTGTGCATCACCGAAACCGATTTGGAAGATTACCCCGGCATGTTTCTGCTGGCCTCGCCTAAAGCCAATCGGCTCACGGCCCACTATGCCCCTTATCCCAAGCGCGTGGAGCAGGGCGGCTACAATAGGTTGCAGATGGTGGTCAAAGAGCCCGAGCCTTATATCGCGCGGGTCGAGAAGCCTAGAGCATTCCCCTGGCGCATCGCTGTCGTAACCACGGCGGATAAAAATTTGGCCGCCTCGAACCTAAGTTATCTGCTGGCCTCGCCCTCTCGTGTAGCCGATATTTCGTGGATCAAGCCCGGAAAGGTGGCATGGGATTGGTGGAACAAATGGAACCTGGACGGCGTCGATTTCGAGACCGGTATCAACAACGATACCTATAAAGCCTATATCGACTTTGCTGCTGCCAACGCAATAGAGTATATCATCATGGACGAAGGATGGGCTGTCAACATGCAGGCCGATCTGATGCAGGTGATCAAGGAAATCGATCTTAAAGAACTGGTCGATTACGGTGCCCAACGCCATGTCGGCATCATTCTCTGGGCCGGCTATCAGGCGTTTGCACGCGACATGGAGAATGTTTGCCGCCATTATTCCGAAATGGGAATCAAAGGATTCAAGGTCGACTATATGGAACGCGACGACCAGCTAATGACGGCCTTCAATTACCAGGCCGCCGCCATGTGTGCCAAATATCGGCTGGTGCTCGATCTGCACGGAACGCACAAGCCCGCCGGACTTTGTAGAACCTACCCCAACGTGCTGAACGTTGAAGGCGTGCACGGACTCGAACAGATGAAATGGAGCGATCCCAGCGTAGACCAGGTAAAGTATGACGTCATGATTCCGTTTATACGACAGGTTTCAGGGCCGATGGACTATACCCAAGGTGCAATGCGCAATGCCTCGCGCGGCAACTACTTCCCCTGCCATTCAGAACCCATGAGTCAAGGAACGCGTTGCCGGCAACTCGCTTTATACGTCGTTCTCGATGCACCGCTCAATATGCTGTGCGACGCTCCTACCAACTATATGCGCGAGCCGCTCTGCACGTCGTTTATCTCAGCCATCCCGACCGTATGGGACGAAACGCGTATTCTCGATGGTAAGATGGGTGAGTACATTGTAACCGCTCGTCGAAAGGGCAGCACTTGGTATGTGGGCGGGCTTACCGACTGGACCGAACGCGACATCGTGCTCGACCTTTCATTTGTCGGCACCGGTCGGCATCGTGCCACTATATATAAAGATGGTGTGAACGCCCATCGTATCGGGCGCGATTTCAAGTACGAAACGCAAGAAGTAGATGCTGCAACTGCTTTGAAATTGCATCTGGCTCCCGGCGGCGGATTCGCTGTCAAGATAGAATAAAGCGTGCGATCGGGCATTTTCTTTGCGCAACATTTGGCGGGATTGAAAAAATGTCATATCTTTGCCGGCGTAAATTCCGTGTGTAAAATGCACATATATAAAGGTAAGAACAATGATGAACGAAAATCTTTATTTTTCTGCAAAAAAGGCGGTAGATTATTTGGCAGTT
>CAUQAO010000041.1:0-17884 GCA_963515815.1 uncultured Prevotella sp. | reverse complement strand
CTCGATTCGGTTCGCAGCAACGCTCGCAAAACAGCGGGTGATTCTGTAAAACCGAGAACAACACTAAAAAGAACTATTGTTCACACTTTATATTTTGTATCACACACTTTGGCTTCGGTGGTTCGAGAGAATCGCCGAAGCTTTTTTTTTGTGGACGTTTGCTTTTTAAGCCGATCTTTTTTCTGTATATTAAAGTTTTTTTTATTATTACTTTGTTTTTTTTCGAAATTGCGTTTAACTTTGTTGTGCACTAACTAACCTATATAAAGTTACTTGTTCGTTCTGATATTTGGTGAAAACATGTCTAACTTTTAATTTATTTGTTTGGACAGTTTTGAAGTCATGGAAGAGTGATGGGTTACTACTGATTTTGAATACTTGTGTATATTAACTCAATAATTTTTTTATTATGAAATCAGGCAAAAGAACACTACTTGGAACAGCTTTCTTCTTGGGAGTAATCTTTTTGGTGGGATGTGGCTCGGATTCTACAGCGATCCAGAAGGAACATGATCCTTCGCAGCCGGTTAAGTTGTTGTCTTTTTATCCCGACTCGGGAAAATACCTGGAGAAGGTTATTTTGAAGGGGAGCAATTTTGGCACGGACACGAAGGACATCAGCGTTTATTTTAATTCGCGGAAGGCGGCGGTTATCGGTTCTACAGGCGATAACTTGTATGTATTGGCGCCGCGGCTTCCGGGCGATACGTGTATTATTTCGGTTGTGGTGGGTAAGGATTCGCTGTCTTATCCCAATATTTTTAGGTATAAGAAGTCGGTAACGGTCACGACGATTGCGGGTAATGGCAGCATGGAGAAGGCGATAGCCGGTCCGTTGGAGAGTACTTCGCTGCAGCCTTATTATGTTTGTGTGGATAAGGAGAATAATATTTTCGTAGTCAGCCGTAACGGTACTACGGGCGAGAGTTTCGCCATTATGCGTATTGATGAAGAGCTGAATGAGATGGTAATGTTAGCTCCCGGTATTACGGGTAATGTTCCTTGTGCCGATCCTGCTACCAGCATTATCACGTTGCCTACGGAAACGACAGTCGGATCGTTCATTTCGTTGAATCCGCAGGAGTTTTGGGCTCCGCGAACGCGTGAAATGAAATGGCCTGAGGGATATAACAAGCCCGATCAGGGTTATAAGCACTGTATGGTTGTCAATCCGAACGACGGTTATATTTATTCGAGGTATTATCAAGGCGATTTGATAAAGATCGATCCGAGAACTTATGAAATTACGCCTCTGATGAAGACGCAGCAGGGCGATAGCTACGGGTTGACGTTCAATCCGCTAAATCCCAACATTCTTTATATTTCTTTCTGGGATAATGCGGGCGACAATGCCAATAGTATCTGTGAGGTGGATGTGACCGATCCGGTTCGTACTTTCCATCGTATCAGCAGCAGCAATATATCGGGCGGTCACCGCGACGGCAAGATAGAGAATGCGCAGTTCAGAAGGCCAGCTCAGATTTTCTGCGATAACGATGGAAATATTTATGTGGCCGACAGCGGTAATAACTGTATTCGTAGAATTACGCCCGACAAGATGGTCGAAACGGTATTGGGAATGCCGGGAACGAGCGGCTGGAAGGATGGGACGAAAGAAGAGGCACTGTTTAAGGAACCGCGCGGAATAGGTATCCGACAGGATGGGACAGTGTATGTTGCCGACTTCGGCAACGGTCGTGTTAGAAAACTTACTATTAACTAATCTCTAATCAACATGAAAAGATATTTGATATTTCTCTTTACCATGATATTGACAGTGGTACCTGTGTTGGGCCAAACGCAGCTGTATACGATAGAGGGAGTTGTTACGGACGATAGCGGGCCTTTGCCCGGCGTAACGGTTACGATTTCGGGCAAGGCTATATCGGGTGTGGTATCCGATATGGATGGTAAGTTCTCTATCAAGGCCGAACGCGGCGATAAACTGGTTTTCAGTTATGTCGGCATGAAGACGATAGAGTATCTTGTGACGGAAGAGAAGCGTGACCTGAAAATCTCTTTCAAAGAAGAGGAGGGGAAGATAGACGAGGTTGTGGTAACTGCTTTGGGTACGCAGCGCAAGATATCTTCGCTGGCTGCTGTGACCAGTGTAGACGTAAGTCAGTTACAGACGCCTACTACTTCTATTGCCAATTTGTTGGGCGGTCGTGTGGCCGGTGTCATCTCTACCATGTCGAGCGGTGAACCGGGGCGGAATATTGCCGACTTTTGGATTCGTGGTAGAGGAACATTCGGCGCTAATGCCAGCGCATTGGTTCTGATCGACGGATTAGAGGGCGATATCAATTCGCTCGACCCTGCTGATATTGCCAGCTTCTCGGTATTGAAAGATGCTTCGGCTACGGCTGTTTACGGTGTTCGTGGTGCTAATGGCGTTATCCTTGTAACGACAAAGCGCGGCGAGGTCGATAAGATTCGTATTACCGGCAGGGCTTCTGTTACTTTATCGCATCTTAAACGTATGCCTAAGTATGCTCGTTCGTACGATTATGCCATGTTAGCCAATGAGGCGAGGGCTATGCGCGGCGAGACACCGCTTTACTCGGATGTAGAGTTAGATATTATTCGCGACCATAACGATCCGGATATTTATCCTGATGTGAATTGGCAAGACGAAATCGTAAAAGACTATTCTTGGCGTCGTAGCTATTATGCCAGTGCGCAAGGCGGTTCGAAAATTGCAAGATACTTTGTCAGCCTGGGATTGAGTCAAGAAGATGCGGCTTATAAAACACAGAAGAATAATCCGTATAGTTCGAATGTAGGTTATAATACCTATACCTACCGTACAAACCTCGATATGCAGTTGACACCGACAACGAATGTTTATTTCGGTACGGATGGCTTCTTATCTGTACACAATGAACCTGGAATAGCATCGACCGATTATATTTGGGATGCCCAAGCGCAGATAAATCCGTTGCGTTTACCGATGCTTTATTCTAATGGGCAGTCGCCAGCCGTTGGTCCTAATGCCGAGATGTCGCCTTATGTCATGATCAATATGCTGGGTAAACGTAAAAATGAAAAGAACAGCAATAAGGTAACTCTGGCTTTGGAACAAGATCTGTCTATGATTACGCCCGGACTGAAGGTTCGTGCACAAGGTGCTTATGATAATATCAGCTGGTTCTCGGAGTACAGGTATGTACAACCGGCATTGTACGAGGCCGTAGGTCGTTCGCAGACGGGCGAATTGATAACGATACAGCGTGTTGCAGCACGGAATTCTTGGTATACGCGTAGCACTAATACGTATCGCAAATACCATTTCGAGAGTCGTTTGAATTATGAGCGAGTATTTGCCAAGGATCATCGTGTGTCTGGCTTACTATACTATTATATGAGTGATGAAAAGTGGTCGGAGAGCAGTACTTCTAATATGACTGCGATTCCTTTACGCTATCAAGGCATTTCCAGCCGATTGACTTACGGTTTCCGAGATACGTATATGGTCGACTTAAACTTCGGTTATACAGGTTCTGAGAATTTCCAACCCGGTCGCCAGTTCGGTTTCTTCCCTTCTGTTGCTGTCGGGTGGATTCCGACCAATTACAAAATGGTCAACAAGCTATTGCCGTTCCTCGATTTTCTGAAGATAAGGGCTTCTTACGGTACGGTAGGTAATGATCGTATTACCAAACGTCGTTTTCCTTATTTGACGCTTGTCAACAGAGGTTCCGTAGTACCGTTCGAGTCTCCTGTTCCTATCGAGAGCTTGCGCGAGAGCTATATCGGCGCCGATAATTTGAGATGGGAGCGAGCCATCAAGCTGAATCTCGGTGTCGAGGGAAAACTGTTCAAAGACCGATTCTCTTTCACGGTAGATTTCTATCACGACAAGCGCGACGGCATATTTAGACCGCGCGTACAGATACCCGCTTTCGTGGGACTCGTATCCGAGACCTACAGCAATGTCGGAAAGATGGTGAGTTTCGGTGCCGACGGTAACGTAGAGTTCAAACAGCGGTTGAAGAAGAATATGTTTTTGACCTTGCGCGGTAACTTTACCTATTCGAAGAACGATGTTCAGAATTGGGAGGAAGAGCCGCACATCTATCCTTATCAAGATGCAAGCGACTATCCTTTGTACGTTGTACGCGGTTTGCATGCCATTGGCCTGTTCAAAGACCAATATGACATCGAGACCAGTCCTATTCAGAATTTCGGTGCAGTAAAGCCCGGCGACATCAAGTATAAGGATATCAACGGTGACGGTATTATTAATAACGACGATAGGACACCGATTGCATATCCGTTCGATCCGCCTTCGTTGATGTTTGGTCTTGGCGCGGAGTTGAGCTACAAAGATTTTTCTTTGGGTGTATTGTTGAAGGGGACGGGCCGTACAGACTATCTCAAAGGAGGCTCGGGCTATGTTCCGTTTGCGAATGGCAGAATGGGCAATGTTTTGGTGCAGGCATTAGATCCGGCCAACCGTTGGATTTCGCGCGCTTATTGCGAGGCTCACGGCATCGATATAAAGTATGCAGAGAATCCCAATGCCATGTATCCGCGTTTGAAGTATGGCAATAACGAAAATAACTCACAGGTTTCTGATTTTTGGCTGGGCGATGCGCGCTATCTGCGTTTACAGGAAGTGACGCTCAATTATCATTGGAAGAGTCGGTTGATCAAATCGCTTGGTCTGTCGGCTATCGATGTACAATTGATAGGTACCAATCTATGTGTATGGGATAAGGTCAAGATATTCGATCCGGAGCAAGCGCACAAAAACGGTCATGCCTATCCGCTGCCGGCAACCTATACCTTACAACTTTATATTCACTTATAAGCACTTTAAACAACGAGTAATATGAAAACAAATATAATCATAGTAACATTGTTGTCGGCTCTTTCTGCTGTGTTCGTGTCATGCGACTTCTTGAGTGTGGACGGTTACTTTACCGACGAGATTAAAATAGACTCGGTATTTGCCAACAAACGCAATGTCGAGGCATATCTATGGGGCATTACAGGAGAGTTCCGAGACGAAGGTTCTCTATACCAGAACCAAGATTTCCCCGGTCCGTTAGCTACCGACGAGGCGTTTACCATGTACGAGACGCGCCACGGTTATAATGGTCTTCGCTATGTTTTGGGAGAGATCAACGCTTCCAATCTTTATTCTTTCTGGGATTTGTGGAAGAGTTCGTATACCATCATTCGCAAGTGCAATACGCTGCTGCAACGTATGGACGAGGCGCGTGATTTAGAGGCGAAACATCGTATGCGCATTATCGGTTATGCCAAATTCTTCAGGGCCTACGCTTATTATAAGCTCCTGTTGGGATTCGGTCCGGCCGTTATCATCGGCGATGATGTTCTACCTTCTAACGGAACGCTTGAGAGTTACGATCGTCAGCGTTCTACTTACGACGAGACGGTAGATTACATCTGCAATGAGATGGAAGAGGCCGGAAAGTATCTATCGAGAACGCTGCCGATTATGGAATTCGGCCGACCTACGCAGGCTGCCGCTTACGGGTTGATAGCGCGTTTACGTCTGTACCAGGCAAGTCCGAGTTTTAACGGAGGCGCTTCGGCCAGACGTTATTTCGGTACCTGGAAACGATCGACCGATGGTACACCATACGTTTCTTTTTCTTACGACGAAAAACGATGGGCGGTTGCTGCTGCTGCGTGCAAACGAGTGATGGAGATGCAGAACAGCGGTGCGCCGATGTTCAGGCTGCATACCGTCGAGGCAGACAGCGAGACGCCGAAGCTGCCCGAGGGTGTAACTTCAGATCCCGACTATTACAAGCCGTGGCCTCAAGGAGCTGCGGGGATAGATCCGTTCCGTTCTTATTCCGAGATGTTTACCGGCGAGGCTGTATTGGCAAGCAATCCCGAATGGGTATGGGCGCGCAACAGCAGCACGCTGACCGACAATACGCGAATGTCGTTCCCCTTGAAGCACGACGGTTGGAGCGGAATGGGCATTACGCAAAAGATGATTGACGCTTTCTCGATGATCGACGGACGTTCGATCGACAATTCGAGCAGCGCCTATCCGTATTCCGAAGAAGGGTTTACGACGACTCAGAAAACCTTTTCGGGCTATCGGCTCAATTCGGGCGTGTTCAACATGTACGTCAATCGCGAGATGCGTTTCTATGCCACCGTCGGTTTCAGCGAGTGTTGGTGGCCTATGTCTTCTGCCACCTCTTCGGGGGCTTATAACAGAACCATCTCTTACTACTACAATTCGCCCAACGGCAAGCAGAACAGCGCCACAGACTATACGCCGACAGGATATGTACTGAAGAAGTATATCCATCCCTCTGACGCGTGGGGCGGCACCAATGCCCGGCGCATGGCCAAGGCCTATCCCATTGTTCGCTATGCAGACATTCTGCTGATGTATGTCGAGGCGCTGAACAATCTCACCATGTCGCACACGGTAAAAGTGGGCGACGTAGAGATGACTGTATCGCGCGACGTTGAAGAGATGCGCAAGGCGTTCAACCTGGTGCGCCACCGTGCCGGACTTCCCGGCGCTTCTGCCGCCGAACTGGCCGATGTCGAAACCATGCAGCGCCTCATCGAGAAAGAGCGTATGATAGAACTCATGTTCGAAGGGTGGCGCTACTTCGACGTGCGCCGCTGGGGCATTTACGAAGACACGGAGAATGTGCCGGTCATGGGCATGAACGTAGACGGAACGAAAGAGACGTTCTACTCGAAGGTCATACCCAACACGTCGCGCATCGGTGCACGCGTGGTCAACAAGAAGATGATCTTCCTGCCCCTGCCCCTGCAAGAGATACGTAAAGTAAAGTCGCTCGACCAGAATCCAGGTTGGGAGAAATAAGAATCAATCCGTAAAAAAACATTTCTATGAAAGTAAACTATATAACGATGGCCGTTGCGCTGGTGGGCCTTGCTGCCTGCAACGACCACGATGTATTCGAACGAGAGCAGTACAAAAACGTTTTCGCCTTTATCTGCAATTCCGAAAACATCAACCAGAAGATGGTGCATCTGGACAATGACGAGACCACCAACTACGTTGCCTTTTCGGTCGGCGGCTCACAGCCGATTGCGCGCCAGGCAAAGATCAACGTGGTAGAAGATCCCACGCTGATCGACACCTACAACCGCAACACGTTCGACCTGAGCGTAGGCAAGTATGCCAAACCCCTGCCGAAGGCTAATTACACGATAGCCTCGTTGCAGTGCATACTGAACCCCGGCGATGTTCACGGCGTGATACCCATCACCATCAGACCAGCCGGCCTGTCGCCCGACACAACCTACTTCATACCTCTGCGCGTCGACTCGTACGATGCCTACGAGCTGAACCCGCAGAAAGACCACATCCTGTACCGCATCATGACCAAGAACCGCTGGGCCAAGAGCGACGCCTCGTCGGTCTACACCATGCGCAGCAAGCGGAAAGAGGTAGGCGGAACGACAGAGATTGCCATGCCCGGAACAAAAATCATGATGCCCCTGTCGAAAACAACCGTGCGCATCATGGCCGGAAACGAAGCCTATGCCGCCTCGATGGGAACCTTCAACCGGGCAGCCATGATCTTAGAGATAGCCGAAGACGGGCGCGTAACGATCAGGCCTTTCCGCGATCTCGACGTTAAACAGATCGACGGCGACGCCGAATTTCCCAACAAGTTCTTCTACGAGAGCGACGGTTACAACACCTACAAAACGTTCTTGTTGTATTACACCTACCGGATAGACAAGACTACCTACGAGGTGAAAGAAGAACTGCGCCTGCAGTACAACAAAGACGCAGAGAAAGAAGAAGATGGAAAATAACCCATTTAAAAACCCCGAAATGATGAAAAAGACAATCTATAAAATCGTATTCTTTGCCGCGCTGCTCACCCTGCCCACCGCCTGCCACGAGTATGCCGAAAAGCACATCGAGCAAGGCATATACGTAAACCGCAGCTCGCTGAGCATGTTCGTCGGCGAGGAAGTACAGCTCACGGCCAGTCCCGTCGACGGCGAAGGTTTCCAATGGACCTCGAACGACGAAGAAGTGGCCACCGTCAGCAACGGAAAAGTCACCGCCTTGAAACGCGGCAATACCGACATCATCGCCACCCGCGGCCAAGCCCATTTCAGAGTGCCCGTAACCGTAACCGAGCGCGTAGACCTGAAAGACATCAAGCTGAGCGCAAGCCAGCTCGAACTCGTACCCGGCGGATCGCGCACCATACAGATCGAACTCGTGCCCACCAATGCCAACAGCGTTGCCCTGACCGACTTCAGCTGGTGGTCCGACAACGAAGACATTGCCCGAGCCTCAGAGTCGGGACTCATCACCGGCATCAAAGAAGGAACAACCACCGTACACTATCGGCGCGGAACCATCGTCAAAGACATC
This sequence comes from uncultured Prevotella sp., assembly GCA_963515815.1. Lineage (GTDB taxonomy): Bacteria > Bacteroidota > Bacteroidia > Bacteroidales > Bacteroidaceae > Prevotella. The sequence goes on along the minus strand of CAUQAO010000041.1, from coordinate 9,507 downwards.
TTCGTCAACGTGTCGCTCAGCTTCCCCTTCAAGGGGCCGCACAGCCTCTCGGCCGCACAGCCTCTCGTGCTGCCCTTCCGCGATTTCGATGTCGGGGGCGAGGGCTATGCCTTCCACGATGTCGACGACTCGCGAACCGGCGATAACTACCGCGCCAACAACGGCGATTCGAACAGCACGCGTGTCGACATCGAGGGTGGCAACAACATCGGCTACACCGCCAACGGCGAATGGCTACTCTACACCGTCGAGGTGAAAGACGAAGGATTCTACGAACTCACCTTTACCGCAGCCAGCCCCAACGGCGGAAAAGCCCGATTCGAACTCGACGGAAAAGACCTCTTCGGGCCTGTCGCCATACCAGGCACCGGCGGCTGGGGCAACTATCAGTGGCTGCCGAAAAACACGCCGCTATCGGTGAACATGACCAAAGGACTGCATAAAATCAAGTTCGTTGTAGACAAAGACGGCTTCAATATACGCGAAATGAAGTTTGTTTTTGCCGATTAAACCAGTCCCCGGCCGATACCCGTAAATTTTTCGCGACCAATAGCAAGCCGCAGCCGATCCGCCCCCGTTTCTCAGAGCCGATAGCAAAATACGGCGCGCGAACCGGCCAAACTCAATAGAGAATGTGCTCCCCGAGCACATTCTCTATTATTTTTACCCCGCCTCGCTGTTTTCCGCCGATCGCTCGGGTAAAATGGCATCATTTTAGGCAAAATCTTATGGTTATTGTTCCATAATCATAAGATTCAAACTAAAATCCAACGATTATTGAACAATAATCATAAGATTCAAATTAAAATCCAACGATTATTGAACCATAATCATAAGATTTAAACTGAAATCCAACGATTATTGAACCATAATCATAAGATTCAAACTGAAATCCAACGATTATTGTTCCATAATCATAAGATTTAAATTAAAATCCAACGATTATTGAACCATAATCATAAGATTAATACTAAAATCCAATGATTATTGAACCATAATCATAAGATTTAAAACTGAATCTAATGATTTTTTATCATCAACCAAAGGATTTTAGTATATTTGCAGTGTCAGAGTTATTTTTTGTGTTGAACGCATCTTTTTTCACTAAAATAAAACGGGCGAAGGGCCTAAAAATGCGCGGACTGCAGAATATGGCGCATTTCCGGCTGCCCCACCGCTTTTCGAACCATGTGTATGCGTAAGTTTGTTGGTACGTTATCGTATTGGTGCAGGCGCACGACTGTTTTCGTTCGCCGTGCAGGCCATTCGCGCGGATTCGGCATCCAATCGCCGTCGGCCTATCGTTTCGATCGGGAGGTTATCAACGATCACCGGTCGTACGAGGCTTATGCCGAATTGAAGAAACGCTACGGGCATCGGGACCGGTTGTCGACGAAGTTGTGCCGGCTGTATTTCAGAATAGCCGCCCATGCGCAGGCCGGGCAGTGGGGCATGTGCCTGTTGCCCGACGGTTTGGCATCGGCCTATGTGCAGGCCGGCTGTGCGAAGACGCGGGTGGTGGATTGCCGGGCGGGCGAGGACCTGTCGGCGGTTGCGGCGTCGGATGTGCTGTTGATGCGGATCGGCGATAACTGGCGGGCGGTTTTCAATGCGTTTGTCGACGGGGCGCAGGCCGATTCTATCCTGATCGTCGAGCGAATCAACGAGTCGAAAGCCTCGGCCATGGCTTGGCAACGGATAATTCGCGACGTGCGCACATGCGTGACCTTCGACTTGTACTACTGCGGCATCGTGCGCTTCGATCATACGAAAAGCAAGCTACATTATATTATTAATTTCTAAAAAACGACGCGATGAAGATATATACCAAGACGGGCGACGGCGGAACGACCGCACTGATCGGCGGAGCGAGGGTCGACAAGAGCGATCTGCGTATAGAGACTTACGGTACGATAGACGAACTGAATGCGCAGCTGGGGCTGCTCGCCGCGCAACTGGACGGGGCAGCCGACGGGGCGCTGATCGAACAGATTCAGACCGACCTGTTTGTTGTGGGCAGTCATCTGGCCACCGATCCGCAAAAAACCGAACAGGCCGAACGTTATCGGCTGAGCGACGCGTCGGTGGTGCGGCTCGAGCAGGAAATCGACCGGATGGTTGCGTCGCTGCCTCGGCAAACGGCATTTCTGCTGCCCGGCGGTTGCCTTCAGGCAGCTCAGGCACATGTTTGCCGAACGGTGTGCCGCAGGGCCGAACGGCGCATGGTCGAATTGCAACAGCGGCAACCGATACAACCGCAGGTATTGCAGTATATCAACCGTTTGTCGGACTATCTTTTCGTGCTGTCTCGGAGGCTGAATGCCGCGGCTGGCAGGGCAGAAAAAATGTGGCAATAGGAATTGCGAATTATAGAAAAAGCATTATTTTTGCACGCGAAACGATTAACGCATAATTTTTATTTACTATGTATTGGACATTAGAACTTGCTTCCAAATTGGAAGACGCACCGTGGCCCGCAACGAAAGAAGAGCTGATCGATTATGCGATGCGATCGGGTGCTCCGTTAGAGGTTTTGGAGAATCTGCAGGAGATAGAGGACGAAGGCGATGTGTATGACAGCATCGAAGATATTTGGCCCGACTACCCTACAAAAGAAGACTTCTTGTTTAATGAAGACGAGTATTAAAACATTTTGAGTTTCGAAGTAGCTTGTAAATCGAGGCGAATAGACACAACAGTGCGAGCAGAATAACGAATGTCGTGATGTGGCATCGGTTATTCTGCTCGCTTTTTATGGCCGATGCCCGCCTGTCGGTGCAATAAACGAAAAGCAACATCGTTATTTAAGCGTGTTCGGATATCGAAAACTTCTGTTTCTGCTGTCGGCGCTGGCAGTTCTGTCGGCTCGCGCCCAGTACGATGCCTCGTTCAGTCATTACTTCGCCATGGAGCCGTCTTTCAATCCGGCTACAGTAGGCAAGCAAGCCAAACTGACCGTGACGGGGGCCTATGCCATGGATCTGGTGGGCTACGAGCACCATCCTAAAACCATGTATGCGGCGGCCGATCTGCCTTTCCGCTTCATGGGGGCGTACCACGGTGGGGGAATTCAGTATCTGAACGACCAGATCGGGCTGTTTACCCATCGTCGGTTGGCATTGCAGTATGCCTTTCAGCGACGACTCTTGGGCGGAACGCTGGGCATAGGTCTGCAAGGCGGTTTGCTGAACGAGGGATTTGATGGCACGAAACTGCAGACCGAAGATCCGAACGACCCGGCATTCGCTTCGGCACAGCTTGCCGGGAGCGCATTCGATGCAGGCCTCGGCCTGTACTACACGCACGGAGCATGGTATGCCGGCGCTTCGGTGCAGCATCTCACCTCGCCTCGCGTCGAACTGAACGAGAAGAATCGGCTTCAGATCGATCCCGCATATTATTTAACCGGCGGATACAATATCCGATTGCGAAATCCGTTTCTAAGCATAAAACCTTCGGTGCTTGTGCGGACCGATGGCGTGGTCTATCGTGCCGATGTTACGGGCCGGCTGGTGTATACGCACGAAACGAGAACCGTGTACGGCGGGGTATCGTATAGCCCGACCAACTCGCTTACATTTTTGCTCGGCGGCAGTTTCCACGGAATCATCTTGGGATATAGCTACGAGCTGTACACGTCGGCCATCAATCCCGGTAACGGCAGTCACGGACTGTTTGTGAGTTATCAGACAGACATCAATATCGTAAAGAAAGGAAGAAACAGCCATAAGAGTGTCAGAATCCTCTGATAAACGTTTTTAAAACGAGAAAATAAACTGTATGAAGAAAAATATAATATGGATTTTTGCGCTGGTAAGCCTGATTATGCTGACGGGATGCTTCGGCGGTAGTATCACGTCTTCGGCAGGAAGAGGCGGCGAAGTAGTGGGCGTTGGCGGTAGAGCGATAGTCGAACCTACACCTTACGGTATGACGCGCATAGGGCGTGGCTATCTGAAAATGGGACTCGAGCGCCAAGACAGTTTGTGGGGAATGCGAACGCCGCAGAAAGATATCTCGGTAGACGGCTTCTGGATGGACGAGACCGAGGTAACGAATTCGAAATACAGACAATTCGTCAGCTGGGTCAGAGACAGTATCTTGCGTACTCGATTGGCTGATCCCGCCTACGGAGGCGACGAGACCTACATGATAACCGAAGATAAAAACGGCGATCCGGTTACGCCGCATCTGAACTGGAAGAAACCCCTGCCGCGGAAGATGAACGAAGACGAACAGCGGGCTTGGGAAAGTTTGTATGTAACCAATCCGGTAACGGGCGAGAAACTGTTAGACTATCGGCAGCTGAACTATCGCTACGAAATCTACGATTACACCACGGCTGCCCTGCGGAAGAATCGGATCCTTCCTTCCGAACGCAATCTGAATACGGACCAAACCCTCGATCCCGACGAGGTGGTGATGATATCCAAAGATACGGCTTATGTAGACGATAGCGGGCAGATCGTGACAGAGACGATCAACAGACCGCTTTCGGGACCGTGGGATTTTCTTAACACTTATATCGTCAACGTCTATCCCGATACCACATGCTGGGTGAACGATTTTCAGAACTCGGATAACGAGACTTATCTGCGCAACTATTACAGCAATCCGGCTTATAACGATTATCCCGTAGTTGGCGTAACGTGGGAGCAGGCTAATGCTTTCTGTGCATGGCGAACCGATTATCTGCTGAAAGGACTTGGTGCCGAGGCTCGTTATGTTCAACGTTATCGATTGCCTACAGAGGCTGAATGGGAGTATGCCGCACGTGGAAAAAGCGGTTCGGAATATCCTTGGGAAGATGCTGCCGTGGCGAGCGGCGAAGGTGGCTTCTTTGCTAATTTCAAGCCCGATCGGGGCAATTACACCAAAGACGGCAACCTGATTACCAGCAAGGTTGGAATCTATGCTGCCAACTCTAACGGTCTGTATGATATGGCAGGCAATGTGGCCGAGTGGACAAGTACGATCTATACCGAAGCCGGAGTTGATGCCATGAACGACCTCAATCCGCAATTAGCCTATAATGCAGCAAAGGAAGATCCCTATAAGCTGAAGAAAAAGAGTGTGAGGGGAGGGTCGTGGAAAGATCCCGAATCGTATATCAAGAGCGCATGGCGTACTTGGGAGTATCAGAATCAGCCGCGGTCGTACATCGGATTCAGATGCGTTCGCAGCTTGGCCAACAGTATCAGTACAAAACAGAAGAAAGGAAAGAGATAATGACAACGTATAGTAAGATCAATGTTGTATATCGATTGCAGAGATGGATGGACAGCGTTCCCGGGCAAACATTCCTGAACTATGCCTATAGTTGGGGAGCTTCGCTCGTTATTTTAGGCGCTTTATTCAAACTAACCCATCTGACCGGTGGCAATCTGATGCTGTTCATCGGTATGGGAACCGAGGTTATCGTGTTTTTCTTGTCGGCTTTCGATCGGCCTTTCGATAAAACAGCCGACGGCCGTGATATACCGACACATGTGTCGGAAGAATACTTGCAAACGGGGAAAGTAACGTATGAACCTACCCGAAAGCTGAATGCCGAGTCGACTGGAGAAATAAAATTGGAAGCGCGCTTACAAGATGTTGCTAATCGGCAAGGCGCATCCGATGGCTTGATCGAGGCTCAGACAAACTATGTAAAAGAATTGAATCGACTGACGGAAACGTTGGCCAAGGTGTCTGAACAGAGTGTTCGACTAACGCGCGACAGCGAGGAAATGGAGAACCTGAACCGCACCTTGACAGGCATTTGCAAGGTGTACGAAATGCAGCTGAAAGGAGCCAGTCAGCAGATCGGTACCATTGACCAGATCAATGACCAAACCCGGAAGATGGCTCAGCAGATAGAGCAGCTCAATAAGATATATGCCCGAATGATAGAGGCCATGACGGTCAACATGCGGGCCGCTAACTCGGGGGCGACAGCTGCCGACATGTAATCTTTCGTAAAGAATATGTCGGCTCTCGTAAAGAAAGAAACGACGAGGCGAATGCGACACAAAAGTCGGCTCGTTGGATAATATATAGAAAGAATGGCTATCAAGAAAAGACCTTTATCTCCTCGCCAAAAGATGATCAACCTGATGTACATTGTCTTGATGGCGATGCTGGCTCTGAATGTTTCGACAGAAGTTCTCGAAGGATTTTCCGTTGTAGAAGAAAGCCTGAACCGAACGACGGCCAATTCGTCTGAAGAAAACAACTCGATATACAGGCATCTGTCGCAACAGATGAAGCTGAACCCCGAGAAAGTGCAGGCCTGGTTCGATAAGGCCACTGCTGTAAAGCGCATGAGCGATTCGTTGTACATTTTTGCCCAACAGCTGAAAGAAGAAATCGTAAAAGAGGCCGACGGAAGTAACGGTGATATCAATCATATTGAGCACAAAGACGATCTCGAGGCGGCCTCTCATGTGATGTTGGCGCCCGCAACAGGAAAGGGCGCGCAGCTTTATCAGCGTATCAATACATACCGTGCACAGATCCTGTCTATGATTACTGATGAACGCCAGCGCCGACTGATAGAAAGCAACCTGACGACACAACTCCCTAAGCGTGCCAGGACAATGGGCAAAAACTGGCAAGAGTATATGTTCGAGGATATGCCTGTGGCGGCGGCCGTAACTTTGTTGTCCAAGCTACAGAGCGATGTACGCTATGCCGAAGGCGAAGTGTTGCACGCTTTGGTTTCGAATATCGACGTGAAAGACATCCGAGTCAATAAGCTAAGCGCTTTTGTGATACCCGAATCGCGAACAATTGTCAGCGGCGACAAGTTTTCGGCGCAGATCGTCATGGCCGCAGTCGACACCACTCGCCAACCCGAAATCTATATCGGCGGCCGTAAGGTAAACTTGCACAACAATACTTACCAATTTCCTGTAAGTGCCGTGGGCGAGCATTCCTTCAGCGGCTATATCACGATGCACAACGGAAATGGCGAAACGGTGCGCCGAGACTTCAGCCAGAGGTATACAGTTGTCAGTCCCAGTGCAACCGTTTCGGCCGATTTGATGAACGTGCTCTATGCCGGTTACGACAATCCTGTCAGCATCAGCATTCCTGGCGTACCGTTGAATGCCGTGTCGGCCTCGATGAGCGGCGGCGCATTCCGATCTGTCGGTATGGGCAAGTATATCGCCCGGCCCTCGAATGTGGGGCAAGATGTTACCATTCAGGTGGCGGCTAACCGGCAGGGCAACATCCGCCAGGTGGGCAAGTTTGTTTTTCATGTGCGTAAGCTGCCCGATCCTGTGGCCTACATCGCATTGGGAACCGATCGCTTCAAGGGCGGAGGCTTAGCCAAGGCCTCGCTCATGAACGCTACCCGAATCGATGCTGCGATCGACGATGGTTTGCTGGATATCCAATTCAAGGTGGTTGGTTTCGAGACCGTCTTTTTCGATAATATGGGCAATGCCGTTCCCATGGCTTCCGAGGGCGCCCAATTCTCTGCGCGGCAGCGCGACGAATTCCGAAAACTATCGCGCAACCGCCGATTCTACATCTCGCATGTTACGGCTGTCGGCCCCGACGGCTTGACCCGCCGATTGCCCGCCTCGATGGAGATTATAGTAAAATAATGAATAAGCCTACAATGAACAGAAGATGAAGAAGCGTATAGTATTCATAGCATTGATCAGTTGCCTCGCCCAGGCGGTCGTGGCACAGCCTCCCGTCAGGCGTTCCAACCAGCAACGTGCGCAGCAGCCCGGCAGCAACACGCCGAGCATGCGCGCGCAAATATCGTTTCCTGTGGCAGTAAAGATGCCCGAAGATGTTGTTTGGCGGCGCGATATTTACAGAGAACTCGACCTTACACACGATGCCAATGCCGGATTATACTACCCCGTCGAGCCCGTAGGCAAGCAGATGAATCTCTTCTGCCACATCTTCAAGCTGATGATGCGGGGAAACATCCGCGCCTACGAGTATCGGATAGACGGAAACGAACTGTTTGCCGATTCGGTGCGCATCAAGCCCCTGGCCTTTCTCGATAATTATCACATCTACTACGAGCGAACCGATCGCGGTATACACATCGACGACAGCGACATCCCCTCGCGCGAAGTAACGGCCTACTACCTGAAAGAAGCCGCCTACTACGACCAGTCCACCGCCACGTTCCGCACCAAGGTCCTGGCCTTGTGCCCCATCATGAAGCGCACAGACGATTTCGGCGACGGCGCTACGTCTTACCCTCTCTTCTGGGTGCGGTATGAAGATCTGGCCCCATTTCTGGCCAAACAAACCGTCATGACCAGTAATCTGAACAATGCCGCGACGATGAGTCTCGACGACTACTTCACCGAGCAGCTGTATCGGGGTAAGATTTACAAAACAACCAACCTCTTGGGCCGAACGCTCTCGCAGTATTGTCCCACCGATTCGGCCCTGTCGAAAGAACAGCAACGCATAGAGGCTGAGATCGAAGCCTTCGAAAAAAACATCTGGGGCGATCCTGTTCGCAAAGACTCGCTCGACAGCATAGCCAAAACAAACATAAAGACAAAGGCGTCGACCGCCGTGCGGCGCAACCGCCGAACCACCGAAGCGCAGCCCACCGTCAAGCCGCAGCAGCCCAGGAAAACCACCTCGGCAGCCGGCTCGTCCGCGCGCGTCACCGTTCGTCGCGAACGCCATTAACAGCGCCCGGTGCATGTTTAGTATTCATCATTAAAAAACTCGATGCTTATGAAAAAATTAGTAATGAAAACCGTGTTGGCCGTTGCCCTGTTGGTAGCGTTGCCCACCCACGCCCAGGTAAAATTGGGTTTGAAAGGAGGTATCAATGTAGGGCAAACATCGTTGAACAAAGAAGTGTTCAATATCTCGAACCGAACGGGCTATTTCATCGGGCCCACGTTCAAGTTCTCCTTGCCCCTTGCTGGTTTTGGTATGGACATCTCGGCTCTTTACGATCATCGTGAGGCGAAGATCGGCACCGTAAAAGGCGGGGCGACGTTGATGCTGAAACAGCAACAAGTCGTCGTACCCATTAACCTGAAGTACATCATCGGCCTGGGATGCAGTACCAATATCTTTGCTTTTGCCGGCCCGCAGTTAGGATTTAATGTCGGCGATAAAGAAAAAAGGCTGAAAGAAGAAATCTCGGAATGGAACCTCAAAGAGTCGAACTTTAGCATCAATGCCGGCGTAGGCCTCACCTTGGCCAAGCATTTCCAGCTGTCGGCTAACTATAATATCGTATGTGGCGAAACAGGTGACGTGACCATTAAGAGTGCACTCGACCAGGTAAAGGACTATAAGGCGCGTACCAACTCGTTGCAGTTCGCACTGACTTATTTCTTTTAACAGAACGCTTTGCGTATAAACGAGAGAGGGGATAAGCCTGCAAAGGTTATCCCCTCTCTCGTTATACACCAAAAAAGCTTCGGCGATTCTCTCGAACCACCGAAGCCAAAGTGTGTGATACAAATATAAAGTGTGAACAATCGTTTTTATTCAGTGGGGGCGGGCGCTGCGACTTTGACG
>CAUQAO010000040.1:0-17887 GCA_963515815.1 uncultured Prevotella sp. | reverse complement strand
TCTTAGGACATTTGCCCTTAAAACATCTTTTAGCCCAAAATGTCTTAGGACATTTACTTGCAAAACACCTTTTATTCCAAAATGTCTTGCGACATTTTCGCGTAAAATAAATTTTAGTTCTAACTTTGTGGCAAAGAATCACAAAAAAAAGACGTTTTGGGGTGCCGGGTGGCGACAATCCGATGCTCGTTTAAAAATCACTCAATCAATCAGTAAAAACACCAAGCAACATGAAGAAAAAGGTGAAATCTTTGCAGCTTCCGAAAGTTCTCAGAATCCGGAGAGGCAATTGCAGGCGTTTCAGTGGCGCACAACACTGTCAGTTCCAATTCAACTTGTACCAACTGGTGAAAGAGGCCGACCGGCAGCAGTTGCACCTTTCGGACGAGCTGTTGAAGATGTGGGCCGACAGCATCGACCTGGAAACAGAGATCAGCAAACAAGCCGTGGCCACCGTTCAGACCGACCGCATGAAAGAACTCGACCGGCAACGCGACGACCTGCTGAAAAATATCTTCGGCGTAGTTCGCGCACAACAAAAATCGCCCGTAGAAGCGCTGCGCAACGCCGCGAAAGAACTCGGCAAAGCCATCGCCCCCTACACCGGCATACAGTTTAAGGCTGTCGACGCAGAATCGGCCGAGGTGCATAGCATTCTGAAAGACCTCGAGCACCTCGCGGCTGAGGTAACGGCGTTGGGACTGGCACCCGTGACAACGCTGCTGAAGGATCTGAACAACGAATATCAACAAACTTACGCCGAGCGGCAAGAAAAAGTGTTAGACCTGAAACAGCCTTCGCTGTACGATGTCCGCCCGCAGACCGACGCCATCTTTGCCGTCGTTTGCCGCCACATCGAAGCCAGCTACCTCTTTGCCACGACCGACAAAGACCGCACAACGATCGAACGCCTGGCCGACCGCATGAATCAAGAAGCCGACCGCTTCAAAGCCACCCACAAACAACGAATAGCACAGAAAAAGAAAGCCGCCGCCGACAAAAAGTCCGCCGCCGGCCCACAAACGCCCGAAGTGAAACCCGAAGTAAAGCCTGAAGAGCCTGAAGCTTGAAAAAATAATTGTGCTATAAAATGACCCCGCAGTCAAGACTTTTACAGGGTCAAACTTATTTTATCCAAAGGGGATAAATCTCGTTTGCCCAAGGAGGGAGCAAAATACTGTGCCCTTTCCATACATAAGCAAGAGTTTTACAATATGATCTCGTACATTTGCACTTACTTAATAGAATACGCCACGAAACAAAATGTGTTAAAAAATGGCGAATTATCACATTTCTGCTATTTCTGCTCTTAATTTCTATTTTAATTGCTTACCTTTGTAAACACAAATTTTATCTTTGAAAAGCTAAATTGGACTTGTAGCTCAGTTGGTTAGAGCAACAGACTCATAATCTGGAGGTCCCTGGTTCAAGCCCAGGCTGGTCCACATTAAAAAACAAGCACTTACAAAAAAATGTAGGTGCTTTTTCTTTTTATGGTAACCTTTTTGATGCACAAGTGACCTTGCGTGACCTCCTGAAACATAATGTGACTTTTTGAGAGTTCACGAAATGTTTTCGTAAAGATGATAACGAAAACAAGAGGCCTCATTCCAAAAGATGTGTTTTGGGATCATCCTTGCCAGCTAATCATCAAGATAAACATATTGAAAAGTAACTTGAAGCGAAAAAATACATAAAAAGAATGTGCATAGCTACGATTATTTTAAAAAAATAGTAGAAATTATTTTTTTCACCACCTTTACAAGGTAAACATTAATATACAATGTATGGAAGATATTAACCGAATAAAGATGTTTTTATTCGAGAAGAAGAAAACGGCTCAATGGGGCATAAGTGTCCCACTAAGAAGTGCAAATAGTCTCTGTTATTAGAAGATGGCTATGAAAAACACTCGGGGAACGCCGTCGGAAAGGGGCTGAAAGCCCCGAAAAGACGAAACCCCAGTAGCAATACAAAAAAAATAACTTCTCGATACTAAAACATTTGCTCATCTAAATTTGAACTTGCTATTGGGATCTACCCCGCTCGTAATCGACGAAGGCGTAATCGAAGGCATGTTTTTCGTCGCGAGTGTGCGTTTCGCGCGTCGTTTCGCGCCACTCTGTGTAATCCGGAAAAAAGGCGTCAGCCTTTGCCGGCGTGTCGTCGATTTCGGTCAGGCAGAGTTGATCGGTCTTGTCGATGGCTTGCCGGTACACGCGGGCGCCGCCGATGATGTACACCTCTTCGTCGGGGGGACAGTGAGCGAGGGCTTCTTCGAGCGAACGAAACACTTCGCAACCGTCGATGTGGCGTTGGGTTCGGCTGAGCACGATGTTGCGCCGGTTGGGCAACGGTCCGTTGGGCAGCGATTCGAAGGTTCGGCGCCCCATGATGATGGTGTGGCCCGTGGTCAGGGCCTTGAAACGTTTCAGGTCGTTGGGTAGCCAGTAGAGGAGTTTGTTTTGGTAGCCGATGGCGCGGTTGCGGGCTACGGCGGCGATGATGCGGATGGACATGTGAATTGATAATTGATGCGTTATACTGACACTTTGGCGCTGATGTGTGGGTGGGGATCGTAGTTGTGCAGTTCGAAATCTTCGTAACGGAAATCGAACAGGTTTTGCACGTCGGGATTGAGTGTTATTTGAGGCAGTGGGCGAGGTGTACGTTCGAGTTGTAAGCGGGCCTTGTCAAGGTGGTCGAGATAGAGGTGGGTATCGCCGGTGGTGTGTATGAAGTGCCCGGGCTTGAGTCCGGTAACTTGTGCCATCATTTGCAGCAGCAGGGCGTACGAGGCGATGTTGAACGGTACGCCGAGAAAGGTGTCGGCGCTGCGTTGGTAAAGTTGCAGGCTGAGCCGGCCGTCGGCCACGTAGAACTGGAAAAGGCAGTGGCAGGGGGGCAGTGCCATGCGGTCTACTTCGGCGGGGTTCCATGCGCTGACCATTATTCGTCGGCTGTCGGGCTGGTGTTTTATTTGGTCGACGACGTTTTGTATTTGGTCGATGGTTCCGCCGTTGTAATCGGGCCACGATCGCCACTGATGTCCGTAAACGGGGCCGAGTTCGCCGTCGGCATCGGCCCATTCGTTCCATATTCTTACGCCGTGTTCTTGCAGGTATTTCACGTTGGTATCGCCGCGCAAGAACCAAAGTAGTTCGTAGATGATGGATTTGAGATGCAGCTTTTTGGTGGTGAGCAGGGGGAAGCCTTCTTCGAGGTCGAACCGCATTTGGTGACCGAAGATGCTTAGCGTTCCGGTTCCGGTTCGGTCGCCTTTCTGTATGCCCTCGTCGAGGATGCGTTGCAGCAGATTCAGATATTGTTGCATGATGTTATTGAGTTATGTTGATGATTCTTGTTTCTGTTTCGGGTGTGTGGCTGCTTTTGATGCGCCACTCGGCGGGGTAGAGGTTGTTGGCTCGGTTGCCGATGTTTTTGACGAAGCCCAGCGGAATACCTTGGTAGGTGACGACAACGAAGCCGAGCGGTGTTTCTTTGGGCAGCGCGTCGGTTTCGCGGCGCAGGTAGCCGATGGCCTGAGGGTAGGTGAGCGAGATGGTAGGGAAGGCTTCGGCGGCGAGGTGGGTCGACAGGGCGAGGGCGTGGTGGGGAATCAGTGTTCGACCTTTTTGCCGGCCCAGACAGATGCCTGCCGAGAGGATTCGCAGTTGTTTTTCTGCTTTGTCGAACTGCGCCGCCATGCTTCGGGGTACGGCCATGAGCGTTTGGTTTACGGCGACGAGTCCGAAGCGTTCGGGTTGTTTCAGCCAGTCGGCTACCGATGCCTCGGTTGGCGAGAATGGACGGAGGATTTTCTCGGTAGTGTTCTTGCGAGGTTCGGCGGATGGGTTTCCGGGTTTGCGCAGCACGGCCATGAACAGTCCTTCGCCGTATCTTTTGCCGTCGGCATAACGGTAGCCGGGAATGAATCGGTAGACGGGTTCTTGCAGGCTTGGCAGTAGCGAACCGGCGATATTCCATTCGGGGTCGACGTCGACCGGCAGTAGCGTTGCGCCTGTTTCTCGGCAAATCCAGTCGATGTTTTCTTCGTTCTCGCGTGTGTTGAAGGTGCAGGTCGAGTAGATCAGCAGTCCGCCGTCTTCGAGGCATGCCCAAGCGTCGGTCACGATGTCGCGTTGCAGTCGTCGGCAGTTTTCTACGTTCTCTACGCTCCACTCGCCGACGGCGTTGGGGTTCTTCCGAAACATGCCTTCGCCCGAGCAGGGCACGTCGCACAGAATGATGTCGAACTTGAGCCCGGCTCGCCGGTAATCGGCCGGATAATTGTTGGTGACGATTACCTCGGGGGGGCCGCATTTCTGTACGTTTTCGGTCAGAATCTGCGCCCGGCTGCCGACGGGGTCGTTGCACATCAGCGTGCTGCCTTCGGGCAGTTCGAGCCGGGCGAGCGTCGCTTTTCCGCCGGGCGCGGCGCACATGTCGAGCATCCTGACCGGGCGCCTGACGTGCTGCCGGAGTACGGCGGCCAGAAACATCGACGACGATTCTTGCACGTAGTACAGCCCTGCATGCAGCAGCGGATCGAACGTAAACGCCGGCCGCCCCGTCAGTGCATATCCGTGCCGGTACCACGCTACGGGTTCGGCCGGCACGCAAGGCTCGGCATCGGGGCATTTCAGCCGGTTCAGGCGGATGAAAGCGGTGGGTTCGTGGTTCATGGCTTGTTCGAACTGACGGTACAGCGTGTGGCCCATTAGTGCGCGGGTGTATTTCGTAAAATCGGGGGGAAGTGTCATGGATTCGTCCGTATTATTTGTGTGCAAATTTAGAAAAAAAATAGTTCCTTTGCAACTAATCTGCCGGCCTGTGCGTCCAACAGGCACAAAACAAAAAACAACAGTTTAGAAATATGAAACATTATCTTTTAGCATTGGTTATGTTGCTGACCGTCGGTTCGACGTTGGTTTATGCACAGGGTAAACACCGGGGGCACCGGCATCGTCAACAAATAACCGTCGTGGCCGATTCGGATCGGGTAGCGGTCATGGGTTATTCGGACAGTGTGTCGGCCGCTCTGACCGCCGATCACGCTGACGCTTTCGATCGGGATGAGGAGGATGCGTATGACCCGATTCGGTTTCGGGGCTTTGTCACTCCCTCCGATTTTTTTCATTTATGGAGGGATATTGTAGGCGGTTGGCCGGGCAGTTTCGTTTTGGTGTTGCTTTCGGTTTTTCTGTCTTTCCTGTTTCTTATTTTGCCGTTCATCGTCGTGATCATGATTCTGCGTTACTTCATCCGGCGTCACAACGACAAGGTGAGGTTGGCCGAGAAAGCGCTGGAGGCCGGGCAGCCGATACCCGAAAAAGCGAAAAGCGAAGACCGACAAACCGACGAGTATGTATGGAAGAAAGGCGTGCGCAATGTGGCGATCGGCGTAGGGTTGATGTTTATGTTCGGTTTCATGAACTCGCCGTCGTTGATAGGCATAGGGGCATTGGTGCTCTGCATGGGCGCGGGCCAGATGGTGATAGCGCGGACAACGCAAAAGAAACAAGACGACGGGGAATAACGTGAACGCATCCGACGATCTCTCTTTGATTCGGCAGGCGACCGTATCGCTCGACCGGCGGGCATTCGACCGTCTCGTCGTGAAATACCAGGCCGCCATCCGCCGTTTCTTCCTCAACCAAACATTGGGAGATCGGCCGTTGAGCGACGATCTGGCGCAAGATACCTTTGTCAAGGCCTACGTCAACCTGGCGCAGTTCAAAGGTCAGTCGGCCTTCTCGACATGGTTGTACCGCATTGCCTACAACGTGTTCTACGATCACACCCGCTCGAGAAAAATCGCCGCTCCCATCGATACCCCCGCCGTAGAGCGCCGATGGACCGAGAGCGCCGACCCACATACGCGAATAGACCTGTACGCGGCGCTGACGATACTTACCGAGCACGAGCGGCTCTGCATCACTCTGCAACTGATGGAGGGCGAAACAATAGAACGTATTGCCGAAATAACCGACATGGCCCAGGGAACCGTCAAGTCGCACCTGTTCAGAGGCAAGCAGAAACTGACAAATTATTTAAAAGCGAATGGCTATGACAAACGATAACGACAAACTGATAGAACAATTCTTTAACGAATACCGCCAGGAGCTGCCCGACTGCGGATTCAGCCGCCGCGTGATGCGCCGGTTGCCCCGTCGAAGCACGCCCCCCCTGTTCACCCTCAACAACATCTGGGTGGCGGTGTGCGGCGTGGCGGGCGTGCTGCTGCTGTGGTTCACCGACGGGCTGCTCCACCTGCGTTCGGTGCTGATGGGGGTGGCCGGCTGCATCTGCGAGATATTCGCCTCGTTGCACTTCGACCTCAACACGCTCCTCGTGCTTTACCTCACAGTGCTGACGCTGGCCATCGTGACGGCCTACAACACCCTCGCTTCGAAATAAGAGGGAAGCTGCGTCGGGGGGAGATCTTTTCCCACGAAGCTACTGATCCGGATATTTTTTCTGCCCATCTTTCGAAAAGAAATCGACCGCGCCGACTTTTTTTTTTCTCCAAATCTTGCGACAAGATTTGCTCGCTGGCTCCCAGCGGCCCGTTTTTACAAAAAAGAATCCGTTTCGCCCGGTGTTTTTCCTGTTATTCGATCACGATATTCATGCTGTCGTCGGCGTCGGCCTCGTTTTTTGTGACGCGTTTCGGTTGCGGCAGGTTTTTCGGTCGCCCCATTTCGTCGAACATGCCGTAGGTGGTTCGCAGCACGGTAAATTCGGTTCGCCGGTTCAGCTGATTGCATATTTCTTGTTGCTCTGGACCGAGTTTTTTGATAAAATCTTCGGTCAGCACATCGTTTTCTTTCAACCAGTTCAGTTTTTCGGTCAGTTTTTTTCGCACGGTCTTCGGCCGTTCCTTTCCGTAGCCTACGGGCGTTAGTCGTTCTTTGGCAATGCCTCGTTCAATCAGGTAGCGTACCACGGCCTCGGCCCGCTGCTGCGACAGTCGGCGGTTGTACGCCGCGCTGCCCTTGTAGTCGCAATGTGCGCTCAGTTCGATGGTTACATGCCCGTTCTGGTTCAGCAGTTTTACCAGTTCGTCTAACGCCTTTTTCGATTCGGGGCGCAGCGTTGCCCTATCGAAATCGTAGAAAATGTTGTCGATGAGCACCGGCACGGTGATGGGCGCCAGCGGAAACTGCAGCACATGTTCTTTCGACGCTTCGGCCTGGCCTACGTGCAGCTCTTCGGTGTGGTTCAGATGGTTTTTGCAGGTGGCCAGCAGCAAATAATCTACGTTGGACCTGGCCACGTACATAAATGCGCCCTCGCCGTTTAGACTGACGGTTTGGTTGGTGCCGTCGCTGCCCACGATTCTGACCTGCGCCTGGGGCAGCTCATAGCCGTCCATCTCGTAAACCCATCCCTTGATGGTTTGAACGATTTCGGGATTTTCGAACGCGTAGATATGATCCCATCCGCGGGCATCGTTGCGGTTCGAAGAGAAGAATCCGCGGTTGTAAGGCCCCTCGAACGTCATTCCGAAGTCGTCGCCCTGCGAGTTGAGCGGGTAGCCCGGGTGGTAGAGGCGGTACGAAGGCTGGCCGTTGACGCCGGTGTTGGGGTAGGCGATGTAGATGTCTAAGCCGCCCATGCCCGGATGGCCGTCGCTCGAAAAGTAGAGGTCGCCGTTGAGGCGGAACGTGGGAAACGATTCGTTGCCCGGCGTGTTGATGGGCGCGCCAAGGTTCTCGACGCCGCCCGTTCCGGCCGCGGTGATGCGCACGCGCCAGATGTCTAAACCGCCCATTCCGCCGGGCATGTCGGACGTGAAATAGAGCCACTGCCCGTCGGGCGACACGGCCGGGTGCGCATAGCTCGATAACGTGTCGCGGGTCAGCTCCAAGTAGGCCGCCTTTGTCCACGAAGCATCGGCGCGCGCCGAGGTTACGATCCTGGCATAGCGGGGGCTGTTGGCGTCGGCAAGGCATTGCGTCAGGTACATCTCGCGCCCGTCGGGGCCGAAGGCACAAGCCCCCTCTTCGGCGTCGGTATTCAGTCCGCCGGTTACGGGCTCGGGCTTGCTCCATTTGCCCTTGTCGTCTTTCTGCGAAAAAAAGATATCGGCATTTTTCGTTCCCGTAATACCGCTCAGGTCGTTACCCGTAGCCTCGTTGCGGGTCGAAGTAAAGTATAGCTGATTGAAATTGTTGCCCGCGAGTACCGGCGAATAGTCGGCTCTGCGCGAATTGAAGGCGTCGGCCTTCTTGACGGTGTACCTGCTTCCGTCTTTTTTCCATTGCGGCGCCTGCTGTGCCGAAATTATTCCGCTAAGTGCCAGCGGATGCTGCGGCAAACTGTCCAACACCAGTCTGAACTCGGCCTGTGCCTGCTTGTAATCGCCGTTGCGCAGCAATTGACGGGCCAGCGCCAGGTGCGTCTCTACATCGTCTTGCTTATACCTCATTACATTGCGATAGGCGGCGATGGCCTGCGGCGTGGCGTTGATCTTGTCGTAACAATAAGCCATCTTGCGCGCCCGCTGCCCTCGTGCGGTTCGTTCTTTGGGCGGCGTCTTTCTGTAAGCCAGCTTGAACTGCTCGGCAGCATCGTAATATTCGCCGAGGGCCAAAAACTTCTCGCCGTTCTTGACATGCTTTTCGGCTCCGCAACCGCTCAGAAGAACGGCCGCAAGCATCGTGAGAATAAAAATATATCTGTGCTGCATCTGTCGTGAAAACTACGTCGTGTTTGTGTACGTTACAAACGAGCGTGCGGCAGTTTTTATTGTTCGGGCGCGGTCGAAATGCCTTTGCGGCCTGCGAAAGGCAACTTGAACGTGCACCCGTCGCGCCAAAGCGAACAGCCGTAAGCCGTTTTTCCTTTGATAACGGTTCCCTTCCGGCAAATCGGGCAGCGGGTGCCGATCAGTTCGTCGCCGGTTTTCCTCTTCTTTTTCTTCGTTTCGGGGGAGTCTGTCGCGAGCATGATGCGCGGCTGACTGTTATCGCGCAACACGTCGTTCACAATCTGCGTTATTTGCTCTTTCAGTTCGTCGATAAACCGGGCAGCGTCGTAAGCTCGGTGCTCGATGTCGCGCAGTTTCTTCTCCCAGATGCCGGTCAGTTCGCAACTGGTCAGCAGTTTCTCTTGTATTGTGTCGATCAGTTGGATGCCCGTCGACGTGGCTTGCAGGTTTTTCCGCTGGCGCCTGATGTAATGCCTTTTGAACAGCGTCTCGATGATGGCGGCTCTGGACGAAGGGCGTCCGATTCCATTTTCTTTTAAAGCCGCGCGCAGTTCTTCGTCTTCGACAAATTTGCCAGCCGTTTCCATGGCTCGCAGCAGGGTTGCCTCTGTGTAATACTTCGGCGGCGTTGTCTGTTTTTCGGTCAGGGTCGGTGTGTGTGCACCGCTTTCGCCTTTGACGAACGACGGTAGCGTTCGCTCTTCGTCGCTTTTCTTGGTATCGTCCTCGTCGTGTCGTTGATCTTCTTTGGCATAAACGGTTCGCCACCCCGGTTCCAGAATCTCTTTTCCGCCAACCTTGAATTCGATGTCTTCTACCTGCCCCAGTACTGTGGTCGTAGAGAATTTGCAGTCGGGATAGAATGCGGCTATGAATCGGCGGACAATCAGATCGAAGACGTGGTGCTCCATGTCTGTCAGTGCTGTCGGAACTACTCCTGTGGGAATGATGGCGTGGTGGTCGGTAACTTTGTTCGTGTCGAATACTTTTTTCGATCGCTTCAGCGGCTTTCCGCTCAGCGGCTTTACCAGTTCGGCGTACATGTTTCTGCCCTGTTGCTTGGTTTGGAACAGGCCATTCATAATTTCGGGACACTTGGGATAGATATCATCCGACAGGTATTGCGTGTCGACGCGCGGATAAGTCGTGTACTTCTTTTCGTAAAGATTTTGTATCAGCTGCAATGTGGTTTCGGCCGAGAACCCGAACCTTTTGTTGCAGTCTACTTGTAGCGAGGTCAGGTCGTAGAGATAGGGTGGCGTTTCTGTTCCTTTTTTCTTTTGCACGTCGGTTACGCTGAAAGGCTTGTCGGCAATGGTTCGAAAAGCGGCTTCGCCCTCTTCCTTGCTCTTAAAATGGCCTTTGGTGGCTGTAAAGGTCGTATCTTTGTAAATCGTTGCCAGCACCCAGTAAGGCTCGGGCTTGAAATCATCGATTTCTTTCTGACGGTTTACAATCAGCGCCAGCGTAGGCGTCTGTACACGTCCGATGCTAAGTACCTGTTTGTTTCGGCCGTATTTCAGCGTGTACAGCCGTGTGGCATTCATGCCGAGCAACCAGTCGCCGATGGCTCTTGAGAGTCCTGCTAAGTATAGAGGTTGGTAATCGGCTTGATTCTTCAACTGGTTGAATCCTTCGCGAATGGCTTCGTCGGTCATCGAACTGATCCAAAGTCGCTTTACCGGACATTTAACCTGCGCCTTTTGCATTACCCACCGTTGTATCAACTCGCCCTCTTGGCCAGCATCGCCGCAGTTGACTATGCCATCGGCTTTCTGCATCAGTAGTTCGATAATGGCAAATTGTCGTTTGATGCCTTCGTCTTCGATGAGCTTGATGCCGAACTTCGACGGAATCATCGGTAAGGCGGCCAGGCTCCATCGCTTCCAGTTTTCGTTGTAATCGTTGGGCTCTTTCAAGCAACACAGATGTCCGAAAGTCCATGTTACCTGATAGCCATTGCCCTCCATATAACCGTTTTTCGAGCTGTTGGCTCCGAGTATGCGTGCAATATCTCTGGCAACACTGGGCTTTTCTGCAATACACACAATCATTTTCAATATAATTTGCCGAAGTATCAATAAACAATCTCTTATTTATCTTTCAATATTTTTCGCCATCTAATGTCCATGATGATTGAGTTGATCAGAAAAACTGTCCACATCAACAATACTGCTATACTGGCTCCGTGGCTCCCGAGTACCGCTATCCACATTACGATCGATACGATATTGACAGCTATCCATGCTATCCATTGCTCGGTATAACGCTTAATCATCAGATATTGTGCAATCATCGATAATACTGTGCTGGAACTGTCGGCCCATGGCAGATTACCGCCTATAAGTCGAAGTATACCGCTTACGACCGATATTCCGGCTATACTGATCAATCCGATAGCGATACACTGTTTGCCGTTCAGTCGTCTTTTGCTTACTTCTGCCGTCTCTACATCGATATGCCTTGACCAAAATATCCAACCCATGATATTTGTTGGTAGATAATACAGCAGGTTCAGCATGACATCTCCATAATATTTGGCTTTCCATGCTACATAAGCATAAAGCGTAACATTGATAATTCCGAAGAAATAGTTGGAAATTTTCCCCATACCGACCAGTACGACGCAGCAAATTCCCGTCATAGATGCAACGATACCTACTATCGAATCTCCCATTGATAACGATATACAGAGAATAATGATATTACTCAATAGCAGCCACAATACTTGCCATGTTTTCCAGCCGGTAAGTTCTCTTTTAATGAAGTTGCTGATTAAATGTGTCATCTTTATCCTTAGTTGACGCGTGCAAAGGTATTCGTTTTTCAGGTTCTCATCATCGAATAAAACGAAAAATGTCGTCGGGGCGGTGCAAGATTCTCTAAATTTGCAGTTATATACACGCAAATGCAAACCGAAAACATAGAGTAGATCGATGCAAAACAAGAGTTATAACTTATGGATAGGAAGACTGATCATGTGCCTTGCGATGGCAGGCTGTTCGGTCGACGAGGCCGACGTTTCGTCGCGCAAAGATTACCAATTCTCTGATTTGTCGCCCGAGTATTACGGTAATTTCGCCGGAGTATGGACTGTAGAAAAAACGCCGGTAGAGAAAACAAGCTTGCGGCTGACAGTCCGTTTCTTTTTTTCCTCATTCCCCCTGACCCAGGATATGCAGCAGGCGGTGGTGCAGAAGATCGGAACGAAAGAGCCGCTTGCGGTACAGGCCGACGGCTATACTGTCGCCTATCGCGAAACGGGCTATTCGGTCAACTCTTATTACTTCGACATCATGCCGCGCGATTACGAATATACAGTCATTGCAAACGGTAAGCAACATACTGTCAGAGTGGTGATGGAGCAAACGGGTTCGGTTGCTATGTTCGACAAAAAGACCGCCTCGCTCACCGCCATTTTCTATATCCGGCAGATAGAGGTCGACGGTGCGGTAGCAGCATCTTATCGGCCGGCGCTTACCCTGCAGTTTAATTCTACGAATCAGGTACGGACAAGTGGAGTCTGAACAGCGACTTTTAACTGAAATAAAGCGGGGTAACCGATTAGCCATGCGCAGGCTATACGATCGTTACAGTGGATATGCTGTGGCCGTGGGGCTACGGTATGTTGCCGATCACGACACCGTTCAGGATATTCTTCAAGATAGTTTTGTAAAAGTGTTCACGGCTATCGAAAAGTTTGATTATCGCGGAGAAGGATCGCTGAAATCGTGGATCATGCGAATCGTTGTCAACGAATCGTTGAACTACCTGAAGAAGAACAGCCGATTGACATTCACGGAAAGCATGCTGGACATTGCAGACGAGCCTGAACCCGATACAGAAAGTATACCTCTGCATACGATTCTGCAGATGATACAACAGTTGCCGTCAGGCTATCGAGCCGTGTTCAATATGTTTGTTTTCGAACAGATGTCGCATAAAGAAATCGCTGCTGAATTGGGAATAACACCCAGCACTTCGGCCTCGCAATACTTTCGGGCCAAGAATATGTTGGCAAAAATGATTCAAGAATATAAAAAGACAACAGCTATATGAAGCAAGACAAGTGGATAAAAGATATGCAACGACGCATGGCAGATCATCGGGAACCGGTAGACGATGATCTGTGGATGCGCATAGAGCAGACGATCGACTGCCGACCGGTACTGCAGAAACGAGCCCTGTATATTGCCCGTCGACGCTATATTGCGGCCGCGGCCGTAGTGTTGTTGCTGATCGGTACTGGCAGTTATCTGCTGTTTCATCGGTCGAGGCATCAGCCTGCCGGCTTGCCGGTGGGCAACTATCTAACCGAGAAATCGGTCAAGCAGGTTGCGCCTGTAAAACCAACCTTTCCGAAGGACTCTGCAGAGAAAATACTGGCCCACGCTCGACAAACGCTCAAAAAATCGGTGATTGATCTGAAGAAAACGGTCGACGACATTGCCACCGCAACCGAACAGCCGACACAGAACCTGTTGGTGAAAGTAGATTCGACCAACCAACCAACACCGGCCAAACGGCAGCAACCGTCTGCCGAACGATACCGCGAATCCGACCGCCAGATGTTCATGCCCCGATCGTATCGGCACGATTCTTCGTTACGACTATCGATGAATCTCTATGCCGCCAATACTTTCGGACATTACAACGGCAGTAACCGTTTGCTCATGACCGATATGATGGTGAGCGGCTACGATGCGGCCCAGTCGAAGGCATTTATGTATAATAACAGGGCGCCGATCTACCTCACGAGCGTTCACGAAGAGACCGAACATTACCAGCCCATATCGTTCGGCGCTACGGCCAGCTATGCGTTGACCGATCGGTGGGCGTTGACATCGGGAATCGTCTATACCAAGCTGGTCTCAGACTTTATCCAGGTCATGGGCGACCATCGCGTAACGCGTCGACAAACTCTGCATTATCTTGGGGTTCCGTTGAACGTCAATTACAGAATATGGAGCAACAAACATATGAGTACCTACGTTGCTGCAGGGGGGGAGGTGGATTTCAACGTGGCTGTGAAAACCGTGAAAGAGCAAATCGATTATGATACCGAGAAAGATCGGCCGCAATATGCTGCGCAACTGGCCGTCGGGCTGCAGTATAATCTTACGCCGCTTGTCGGAGCTTATGTAGAGCCGGGCGTGAAATATTATATCGACAATGGAAGCGACACCCAGAACTTCTTTAAGAACAAGCCAATGAATTTTAATCTGCAGTTGGGTGTTCGCTTTCAAATCAAATAGTAGAGTTGGGTACCGGCCCCTGCCCCCACGTTCTTTTGGGGTAAAAACTGCGTAAAATATCTATTACGCTCGGTCGGACTCGGTGGTGTAGGGGTTTTATTTGATTCCTCGGCTATTCAAAGCCGCAGAGTATTTGGCTGCATTGGCTAAATGTTCCTGGTAAGTGCGCGAAAAATTGTGCGTTCCGCTGAAATCTTCTTTTGCACACATGTATAAATAGTCGTGATGGACCATATCGAGTACGGCATCGATGCCGGACACTGACGCTATCCTGATGGGACCGGGGGGCAAGCCGGTGTACACGTACGTGTTATAGGGATTTTTGACGCGCAACAGTTTGTTGTAGATGCGGCGAAGCTCGAATTGCTTTGCAGCGAATTTTACGGTCGGATCGGCCTGCAATGGCATTCCGGCAGGGTATTCGGCGCTGCGCAGCGTAAGTCGGTTGTAATACATACCGGCTATCATCGGTTTTTCGTTGTCGTTGGCGGTCTCTTCGTCTATAATACTGGCCAAAGTGCTTACCTCGACGGTCGAGAGATGCAATCGACGTGCTTTTTCGGTCCGATCGTTGTTCTTCCAGAAGATTTCATTTTCTTTTTTCATGCGTTCCATCAGCTTATCTACCGATGTATTCCAGTACACGGTATAGGTGTTTGGAATGAATAGCGCTGCAATGGTCGCCGTGTCGTATCCGTATCGTTGACACGTAGTTTGGTCGTGAAATGCCTTGCTCAGGGCCGCGCTATCGACCATGATCTGTTTCGACAGCTCTCCCGCGAGTCTGTCGACCGTGCGTACCGATACAACGGTTAGGTCGACCGGCGTTTGCAGCCCGTTTTTCAGTCGACGAAACACGCTGAACGTCGCGTCTCCCGGTTTGATATCGTATCGGCCTGTCCGGATGTTTTGAGTATAATTGCTGTGCCGAACCAGTGTTCGGAAGCCGTGTAAACTGTGTTTGTCGGCTACGGGCGTTAGCCTGGAGAGCACTGAGTCTATGTTGTCGTCGTTATCGATATAAATGTGTACGGTGACAGCTTTCGAAGAGAACGACGTGAAGAAATAATAAAATACCAGGGCAATGATCAGTAAAATGCAGGCTGAAGCTGCTGCGAAATAGCCGTTTTTCTGCAGTTTATTCATTTTTTTTATTCTTTTTGATTGCGTGCAAAGGTACGCCAAGTTGCACATAGGACCAAATAAAAGAATATAATTTTCGGCGCATACTTCAGGCTTTCGGAAACAACCGGTGTAGTACTACACGGAGCTGCAAGGTGCTCCGAAAAACCGATTTTTTATTTGTTTTTCCTTGCCGCATGCGCTACCTTTGCAACATGAAGCTTACATTCACTCTCCATTACCACACTGCTTGGGGGCAGCGTCTGCACGTAGACTTATGCTATCTCGGAACTGACGGTCGACGGATGCGTTACGACTTGCCGATGCAAACGCAGGACGGTGAACGGTGGATGTTGGAGACATCGACCGTCGAATCGCGTCAACACCCCGTCGCGTCGTTTACCTATGCTTACGAAGTGCAGGATCAGGACGGAAAGACGTTGCGCCGAGAGTGGGATCTCGTGCCGCGAACGTACATCTTCAGTGAACTGACTCATTATCTCTTCGCCGACCACTGGCGCGACATTCCTATACCTTATTATCTCTACTCGTCGGCTTATTCGGCTGTCGAGCAGCCCGATGAAGCCCGTTGCCGCTTGAACATCGAACTTCCGTTGTTCCGAAAGACGCTCGTCTTGCGCGTTTCGGCCCCCCAGCTGCGCGAAGGCCAGGCGTTGGCCGTTTGCGGCAGTCATCCGATGCTGGGCAGCTGGAATCCGACCCGATTTCTCAAGCTCAACTACATGGGAAGCCACGATTGGATAATTTCGCTGAACACAGACATGATGACAGCCCCGTTCGAATTCAAATACATAGTCATCGACGCCGCGACAGCCGAATTGCAAGCTTGGGAAGAGGGACAGAATCGCACGACAGGCGATTTGATGCTGAACGACGGACAAACGCTCGTGTTGTATGGCGAATTGCGTTTCGCCGGCCCTCAATGGCGCACGGCAGGCGTGGTGACGAGCGCGCTCTCAGTCAAGCTCATCGACTGGGCCCGGCGAACCGGTTTGAAGGTCATCAAGCTCGTACCCGACACGCGGCGTACACGTCGGTGGCACCTCAGCGACGTCCGAAACCTGCAATCACTGCACCGTTACGCCTCGAGCAAGGGCGTGACACTCATGGGCCGCATCGCCATCGATCTCGGTCGACCGATGCCCCTGGTGAAGCTGTACAACCGCCTGCAATTTCTTCAGCAACTCTTCGATGCCGTGAGTCTGGACATGATTTACCCCGATACAGCCGATTTGCACAAAGATTACTGGAGCTATCTCTCGGCCCAACGCCTTGAACAGATCATCGGATACACAACGCTGCTCGTGACGCTCGAACAAGGTCTACAGCTCGACTTTCTGCAGCCTGTTATCCGAAAACTGGGCATCATCGTGCAGCAATTACACTCGAAACCCCAAAACATCGACTACGAGTTCGCTCACATCGACGATTATCCCCTCGAAACCATTGCCTGCACCTCGGCCGAGCGCCCCGACAGCCCGTCGCTGGCCGCATGGTGGGTCGAAGACTACGGGCGCACCCAGCGCTACTACGTAACCATGCTTCACAAGCACGGCAAAGCCCCGCGCAGCCTTACACCCGCCGTGGCCGAAGAGATTGTAGCCCGGTACCTGTACAGCCCGGCTATGATGACCCTCTTCAGTCTCGGCGACCTGGTACAAATGCAGGCATCGACGACCGGAAAGCCCGTTTCGCCTGCACAACTCATCCGATCGGCCCCCTTCGCCCGCAAATTAGCAAGCATGATCAGTCAAAGCAAACGTTAAATACCAAAATTAAAATGGAATACAATACTTATATCTTCGACTTAGACGGAACACTCTTGAATACGCTTCAAGACCTTACCGTAAGTTGCAATTACGCTCTGCGCAAGCACAATATGCCCGAGCGAAGTATAGAAGAAGTGCGACAATTCGTTGGAAACGGCGTAAAAAAGCTCATGGAGCGCGCCATTCCCCAGGGATTAGCTCATCCACAGTTCGCAGACACCTACGAGGACTTTCGCCAGCATTATTTAGTGCACAGTTTAGACAACACCAGGCCTTACGACGGCATTTTAGAGCTGTTGCAGAATCTGAAGGCCCACAAGAAGCACATGGCTATCGTGAGCAATAAATTTTACGATGCAACGCAAGAATTATGTCGTCATTTCTTCGGACAATACATATCGGTGGCCATCGGAGAGCGCGAAGACATCCGAAAAAAGCCTGCACCCGATACCGTAACCGAGGCTTTACACCAACTGGGCGTAGGCCGAACGGGCGCCGTATACATCGGCGACAGCGACGTAGATTTGGCCACAGCGCGCAACAGCCATTTGCCTTGCATCAGCGTGCTATGGGGCTTTCGCGACCGCGATTTCTTGACAGCCAACGGTGCCTGCACCTTTGTAAACACACCGCAGGAGTTGATGCTGAAATAAGATACCAATCGACCCTCGGCAGCCGTCTGCAGGCCCTTTCATCACCGTCGACGACCCTGAAAAAACGGCCGCAACGACACCTCAGTTTCACAGCAGAGCGAATGAACCGATACATTCGCTCTGCTGTTTTTCTGTGCCCCAGTCGACCGATTGCAAAGCCCCTCAAAGCAGTGCCTGACTATGAAAAACATTATATTTTACCACTTCGGCAACTCCTTGACCGCCGTCGCCGTTTGTTTTTGGTGGAAAAGAATGTCCTTGACCGCCGTCGTCATTTGTTTTTAGGGAAAAGAACGTCCTTGACCGCCGTCGCCGTTTGTTTTTGGTGGAAAAGAATGTCCTTGACCGCCG
>CAUQAO010000039.1:0-18006 GCA_963515815.1 uncultured Prevotella sp. | reverse complement strand
CCGGCAAGAAGTTGTCCACTGCCGTGTCCCAGACACTCGTGTAAGTCGGTGTGCAGTTCGTCGCAAATATCGCCATATTTTTCAATCCATGCTCTTGTTTCGCTATCGATCACGAATTCTTCGTTAAATCCGTTGCCGCGAGCCACGTGGTTGTATGCTTCGGTCAGGTTTCCTATCGTGACGCTTTTTGAACCATAGCGAGCGCGTATCCATTCGGCATTGGGCAGATTGATACCGATGGCCGACGCCGGATATTCGTCTCCACCCAGCATTACGGCACAAATAACATTGGCGGTTACACCATTTACCTGTGTTTTCTTAAACCGGCGGTCTACGGGCGAATGGTCTTCAAACCACTGTGCATTCCGACTAATGATTTGTGTCCGTTGGGTTGCCTCGAGATCTTTATATTCTACAAGTCCTTCCCACGAGCCTTTCAATCCCAGCGGATCGCCGTACACTTCGATAAAACCGTTGATAAAATCGATGCGTCCTTCCTGTTCTTTGAGCCATTCAATTGAATACGCGTCGAACAGTTTCAAGTCGCCCGTCTGATAATAAGCGATCAACAGATCGATCACTTTCTGCTGCCGAGCATTCTCTGCCACGCTTTTTGCCTTTTCCAGCCAGCCGATGATACGCGTTATGGTTTTACCGTAGAGCCCGTTTACCGTCCATTTCAGTTCTTTGACAACGCCGTTTTCTTTCACCAACTTGCTGTTCAGACCGTAGGATATGGGTTCTTGATCGGCGTCTTTTTTCTGATCTGCATAGAATTGTTCTACTTCTTGCTGTGTTACCCCTTCGTAATAATTGCAGGCAGAAGTCAAGATCAGGTCTTCGCCATCGGTTTTGTTGACCCGCTTTGGCAATACGTCGGGATCGAACACGACAGGAGCAAGCTCGTTATACAAATCGTCTACCGTCTGATCGACGGTGAGGGGCAAGCTCGATGGGGCGATGCTATGCAGCGCGTTATTGAAGAAGGCTTCAGAAAATTCGGGAACAAACTTCTCGCATCCGTAATGATGATAAATGCCATTGGCAAACCATACACGCTTCAGGTATAGCACCAGAGCCTTAAAATCGGCTGTATCACGATTTCCTGCGTACTGTTCGACAATTGCCTCGAGAACCTTTCTGATTTTTAAATTATACTTGCCGAACTGATCTGTCGTAATATCCCGACCGGCTACTGCAGCCTTCGACAAGTAGTAAATATACTGTTTTTGTTGTAAAGTAAGCGTTTCGAAATCTTTCAGGCGAAACCTAAGCATTTGCACGTCGGCAAATCTTTCGTCTGCATAATTAAAAACTTGATTCATTTGTTATGTGCGTTATCCTGCTTTAAACTTTTTTCCTGCGTTCCCCCACCCGACTTCTTTTGGTATGATTAGCCGTCTCTGGCGAATGTAGCGCCAACTGGCGGAGTTTATAGAAACGAGGTGTACAACCGTTAATCTTATAAAACGAGGCATAAAACGACTGTCTGTTGGCAAACCCTACCATGTCCGAGATATCTTCCATGTTCAACTCCCGGTAGCGCTTGTCGGTCAGCAACGTCATCGCCTCTTCTATACGGTACTTGTTAACGAACGAAGTATAATTGGTATGAAAGCACACATTGATCACTACCGATATGTATCGGGTATTCGTTTTCAGTTCTTTGGCAAGCATTTTTGCCGAATAATTCCTATCCTTATACCTCTTTTGAGTTAAGATGATATTCAGAATTTTCTTTTTTAACTCATCCATCAACCGTGGATTTACAAGCGAACGATAGGCGGCCTCTTTTTCTTGCCTCTCTATAATATTATACTTTGCCATACCTGTAACGTGATTAAAAAAGACTCTCTTTTTATTTATCTATGCAAATGTATGTATAATATTTAATACTGTCAAGTCTTTACTGCCGAATTTGTCCTATTTCGCTCACCTTTCAACCGTCAAATAGCCCAAAAACATACAACAGAACAACTGTCACAGAAATACACTGTGAGCATGGCAGCCGATGTATCGGCTGCCATGTTTTGTTTTCCGACTATCCGAACCCTCTCGCCCGTAAAACACACCTTTTATACCGGCAATCGGGTTTACGGGATGCAAATGTACCCGTCTGAAACCGGCTCTTCGCCCCGTTTACTGCCATCGTCCCGGTACAAAGAGACTAAATCGAGCGTTTTGGTGCTTATATCAGCATACAAAGCGACAAAAACAGATATTTACGTGGCTCTGTACAGGTACAGAATGAGAAAAACATATGTTTTCATAGCTCTGTACTGGTACAGAATGGCAAAAACATACGTTTTCATAGCTCTGTACTGGTACAGAATGGCAAAAACAGGTGTTTACGTGGCTCTGTACAGGTACAGAATGCTAAAAACATACGTTTTCATAGCTCTGTACAGGTACAGAATGACAAAAACATATGTTTTCATAGCTCTGTACTGGTACAGAATGACAAAAACATATGTTTTCATAGCTCTGTACAGGTACAGAATGCTAAAAACATACGTTTTCATAGCTCTGTACTGGTACAGAATGCTAAAAACATACGTTTTAGTAGTTCTGTACAGGTACGAGAGGGCAAAACAATGCGATGAGTTGCCGTTGTTCATGGACGAAAGCAGTAAAACAAGTGTTTTTTCGGTCGCCGCCAGGTAAAAAGGCCCTAAAAGAGTACGAACAGTCTCGGCGTACAGTTGCATAGACGCTAAGCGGGGAGACATACGCCATTCGTATGCCTCCCCGCTCGCTGTTCGGTGTGCCGCTTAGAAGCGGTAGCCCAGCGTAAGCAGCAGCTGATGCCGTTTGTTGGTTACGTTAACCGCATCGGCATAGTTTTCTATCTTTTCAGCCGTAATCTGACCGGTTTGCGTGTGCTTGTAATTGAACGTTCCCTCGCCGCCCATGAAGGGATAGAATTGTCCGTCTTGGGCGCTGTACTGGTAAGCCAGGTCGATATTGAAATCGTCGAGGGTGAAGCCAACGCCCAACGTGAAGCGATTTATCGCCTTCCAGTTTACGTAGTCGGTGGCCGAACTGTAGTTGGAACCGTACGAATCGAGCGAACCGTCTTTATAACCGTCGGTCTTGAACATCGGCGACAGATAATTGTAACCTGCACGCAGCGCCAGCCGACTAACGGGTTTCAGTTCCATACCCAGCTTCAGCGTCGATACTCCGCGCAGGGTTCTCTTGGTGTGGCTGTTCATGGCGGCATCGTTGCTGCTCGTTTCGTAATAGCCCTCGTACCAGTCGTAACCGCTGCCGTCGATCACGCGCGTTTTCATTTCGCTGTAGTCGGCGTATTCGTAGCTGGCGCCCAGTGCCAGGTAATTCTCGATGGTATGACCGAGGCTCAGCCCGAACTTCCACGGAGTGGCGAGACTTTAGTTGTAAGCGTCGCCCGTTGCCCATCCTTTGTTGTAGCCGGCAATGTCGGTTCGGTTGGTCAACGAGGTCATGTTCGACGTGGTGAGATCGTAGAACGTGGGGCTGGAGAGGGCCAACCCGATTCGGAACGGACTGTTTTCTATCGGCAGGAAGATAGCGCCCAGCTTGAAGTCTACACCGGTTCCGGTTATCTTTCGGTCGTCATTTACGGTAATCGATCCGATGTTGCCTTTGCTGCCGACCAGCTGTTCGGTGTATTCGCTCACGCCACGGTAATGCACATCGTGCAGTCCGACGGTCATGCCCAGGTACATGCGCCTACTGATGCTGCCGCTCAGGTTAAAGTCGTAAGTACCGATGTAGCCCGTGTTGGCCCGATTGAGCAGATAGCCGGTAGCCGAATTATAGCCGGGCAGCAGACCGCCGTCCATCGTAAAATTATTGTAATAAAGATTGTCGAGCTGGCTGGTGTACGGTTGCGTTCCGCGCAGCACGCCTCTGTTGTCTTGCTTTACATTGAAGGTCGACGTGCCGTATTGATCGTTGCGCCCGATGGCCTTGATAAACGACAGTGTGTTTTGCGAGGCATTGTTCAACGATCCGGCAGTCGACAAAATATAATCGAAGTTGGTGCTCTTGGTGTAGTTGACGGCGAAGTTGAACCTGCCGCCGTCTTCGAACCAGTTCTGCATGGCGAACACCACGCCTATCTGATCGAAACTGGGATTGGTCACATTACCGTTCATGAAGGCCTTTCCGTCTTGCTGCGACACGAGGCCGAACGACACGTCGGCACGCGATTTACGGATGAGCGCGATGCCGGCCGGGTTCGACCGGATGACCGACACGTCGGCGCCCAGCGCATCCAAGGCTCCGCCCATACCCACGTAGCGGGCCGTTCCGTTCAGTTCGTTCTGCACCATTTTCGTATTCTCGTAAGTCTCCTGCGCCAACAGGGGCATCGTTCCACACAGCAGTATGGCCGACAAAATATATTTCATCTTCTTCATAATACTCTATCTTTATTTATTCCTACTCAAAACTTGTCATTCAATTCTCCTATTTCCGTTTATCGGCGCCCGCCTCCGAAAGTTCCGCCACCGCGCGAACCACCTCCGCTCGGTATAGATCCGCCGCCACCGCGCGAACCGCCAAACGAACCACCGCCGAACGAACCGCTCGAACGATTCGGAGCCGGAGCAGGCGTGTAAGAGCGCGAGTTGCCGAACGTAGAACTGCCGCGTTCGTAGGTAGACGGAGTCGTGGATCGGCGCGAACCGAACGAGATGTCGCCCCGGTTGTCCGACCAGCGTCTGTTACCGTTTTCGGCCGATTTACGGTTATCGTATCCGTACGATCCCGAGCCGTAACTGCGCCGACTGGATTCGCCATAGTTAGAACGGTCGTAATACCCCAGCGTACCCGCATGTCCTCTGCGGTAATAACTCACCGGAGGATAATAGCCGCCCCAGCCGTAGTAGCCATACCATCGATTGTACGGATAACCCCAAGCGTAGTTGTAGCGAAAACCGTAGCCGCCGTAGTACCACGGATCGTACCAGGGGTCGTACCAACCCGAATAGCCATAATACCACGGATCGTACCATCCCCAGCCGGCACGCCAATAAGGATATGCACCCCAGCGGAAAGAACTGTAGAACCACGGATCGTAAAAACCGTCCCACCTGCTCATACGACCGGTGTAACGATACTCGTCGGCATCGACCATCGTATCGTAATGCTTTCCGACGAACATGGTGTCTATGTACGCCGAGTCGGGATAAACGCCCCTACCCTTACTGAATTCGATTACATCGTTACCCTTGCCGTCGGTCCCGATCTTCTGATAATGACTCCAGTACTTTCCGTGACGGTTATACTCATCCACGTCACGATTGCTGCCACTATAGGTTACAGCCTCGGCCTTGACCTTGGCTGCACGCTTATTCGCCGTTGATTGAGACGTAACGGAATACATATCATCTTGCGCCTTCGTCTGGAACGGCATCAAACCCAACATGAGGGTGAATAGAACTATTTTTTTCATACAACACTCCTTCTTTTAATGTTCGTATTGATTATAATGCAAAAGTATATCGATTCGTCACGCAAATATACGGAAATTCCCTAACCAGAGATAGGTTTTTCCCTATTTTTTATACCTTTGCGGGCGCAATTCAACAGAACAAAATATGAAATACAAAATAGCTGATTTTACGATCGTCTGTGAACCCGATTTACTTCAGCCGGCGCGCGATCTGCTGGCCGACGCGGTAGCCGAAATCGGCTTCGAGGCTTTCGAAGAAACAGCAAACGGACTGAAAGGCTACATCCAAGAACAAATGTTGGACGTCGAAGCTCTGAAACAGACGTTGAACGATTTCCCGCTGTCGAATGTCGAGATCGGCTTCACCATCGCCGACGCCGAAAACAAAAATTGGAACGAAGCCTGGGAAGCGGCGGGATTCGACCCGATCGACATCGACGGAAAGATCGTCGTGTACGATGCCCGAACAGAATCCGATGCGCACGAACCGTCGCCGGTCCAGTCCATCCGAATAGGCATCGAGGCCCGACAAGCTTTCGGGACGGGAACGCACCAAACCACCCGCCTAATGATCGAAATGCTGTTGCAAATTCCGCTTGCCGGACGACGCGTGTTAGACTGCGGATGCGGAACCGGTATCTTGAGCATTGTGGCTTGTAAGCTGGGCGCTGCAGAGGCCGTGGGATATGACATAGACGAGTGGAGTGTAGAAAATGCGAAGCACAATGCACAGCTGAACCACGTCGAACAAATCGACATCCTGTCGGGCGATTCGCATGTGTTGTCGCACGTCTCTGGCGTATTCGACGTGATTCTGGCCAACATCAACCGCAATAGCCTGCTAGCCGACATGACCGTATTCAAAGAGATGATGAACACACAGGCCACGCTTGTACTGAGCGGATTTTACGAGAGCGATGCCTCGCTGATCGTCGACGAGGCCGGGCGACTGGGGTTGCGCGAAACGCTTAGAAAAACGGAAGACGACTGGTGCTGTATTGCTTTCGTCAATTGACCGAAAGGTTACCAGATTCCTTTTTGCTTTCCGATGGTAAGTTGCTTAAGATCGTAGAACGAGCCGTTATAAATATTGAAATCTACATAGCCCTTTATTCCGGGTAGTTTTCCGGCGTCGGTATGCTGCCAAAACTTCCAGTGTCCTTTATATTCCACCTTATCCACGTAATAATGGGCTATCCAATACGGATAGTCGTCGAAGACGGGGGCGCCGAGGTAGGCGTCCTTAAACTTGTAATTGGTATAGATGATGGGCTTGACGTGATATTTGTCTTCAACGATGTGCAACCAGGTGAGGACGTCAGTCTGAAAATCTTCTACGGTTTTGTTAGCAGGTTTATGCTCTACGTCTAAAACGGGCGGCAGGTCGCCGTCTTCCAGATGTACTTGCTTCAGAAAATAGTAGGCTTGCGCCCGTGGAGTTGACCGATTGCTCCAAAAATGATAGGCACCGCGCATGAATCCGTATTCGCGGGCATTATAAAAATTGTCGTTGAAGTTTTCGTCGAGGCGGCTCGATCCTTCGGTGGCTTTGATCATAACGAAGCGCACGGGGCATCCTTCTATCATGGCATTGCGCAGTTTTCCCCAATCGATTTCACCTTGGTAATGCGAGATGTCGATGCCGTGTATTTCGTATCCTTCGGGATAGTCGGCGTCGCCGTAGATCGCGCGCCACCTGAATCCTGTCGGACTGACGAAGAAGTAATAGAAGCCCCATGCGTAGATAATGGCAAAGAGCATTGCGCCCGCCCACGCGGCCCATCGCGGATATTTTGCGAAAAATCGCGAGTGGCGTTTCCTTCTCCGTTTTATTTTCTTCGTTGCCATGTGCTTCCTTGAAACTGAAAAAGAGAATCTGCCATGTAACATGTATACATGATCAGATTCTCTATGTCATGCGAATTATTTATCGTTTTGTCGTCACTGCTGTTCCAAGGCCAGCGTGCGGGTGGTTGGGTCGCATACCTCGCTCGGTCCCCAATACTGTATTGGTCCGGGATAGATGTAGCAAGTATTCTTGGCCCATTCGTCGCGTTGTGCAGCGAATGTTTTGAAAGGTTTGCCGTCTAACGCTACGAGGGCTTTCCGAATCACCGGTTTCATTTCGCCGTTTCGTCGTTCCATGTTCATCATCATAGTAATGGGTACGCCGCCGGCTTTCCAGTTTTCAGAGCTGTCGGTGGTATTCTTAACGATGGCCATGTATCCGGTCTTACCGTTGGCGATGAGCTGCACGGCACTTGTTCCGAGGGCGTAGCAGTAGTCGGCGTCGAAGTTCGACGGAGCGGCACAGCGTCCCTCGTAACCGAAGAAGTGGTGGAGCGGAGCGAACTTTCCGTTGTATTTTCCTTCTGCCTTCCATCGATCGAGCTTTGCGGCAACCATGTCCGAGAGCAGTTTTTCGGTCTCGATCAGCGAAACCTGCACATTGCCGTGAGGGTCGCGGTCGAGGCTCAGCTGGCGGGCAACGTCTTCGGGCAGCGTCTCGAACGTAGCGCGATTGTCGGCCGACAGGTGTTCCAGAATGTATTCGCGCTGCGCGTTTTTATCCAGATCTTTGTAATCGGCGCCGTGGGCAGCCAGCAGATCGTTCAGTTCGGCAATCAGTCGGCCGATGGCCGGTACGAATTCGATCAGTCCTTCGGGTATCAGCACCACGCCGAAGTTATTTCCTTTGCTGGCACGGTGGGCAACAACGGCGGCGATGTTTTCAACAATCTCGTTTAGCGTTTGGTCTTTGGCTTCAATTTCTTCGGATATCAGGCAGATGTTGGGTTGGGTTTGCAGCGCGCATTCCAATGCGATGTGCGATGCCGAACGGCCCATGAGCTTGATGAAGTGCCAATACTTTTGCGCCGAGTTGCAGTCGCGTTCGATGTTTCCGATCAGCTCTGCGTAGGTTTTCGTGGCGGTATCGAATCCGAAAGAGGTTTCGATCTGCTCGTTTTTCAGATCGCCGTCGATGGTCTTCGGGCAGCCGATTACCTGCACGCCGTATTGTTTGGCAGCGTAATACTCGGCCAAGACGCAGGCGTTGGTGTTCGAGTCGTCGCCGCCGATAATGACAAGCGCCTTGATGTCGAGCCGGCGGATGATTTCCAATCCTTTTTCAAATTGCTCTTCTTTCTCCAGTTTGGTTCTGCCCGAACCGATCATATCGAATCCGCCGGTGTTGCGGTATTTGTTCAAAAAATCGGCTGTGATTTCAATATAGTTGTGATCGACAAGACCGCCCGGCCCCATGAGGAATCCGAAGAGTCGGTTGTCTGCGTTCAACTTCTTCACGGCGTCGAACAATCCGCTGATCACGTTGTGACCGCCGGGTGCCTGCCCTCCGCTCAGAATAACGCCTACGTTCAGCCGTTTGCTTTCCCCCCTGTCGCCCGGAACGAACTCTACGAGCGGCATGCCATAAGTATTCGGAAAAAGTTTCTTGATTTCATCCTCGTTGTCTACGCTCTTCGTAGGCGCTCCTTCCGAAACCTTTACGGCGCCTTGCAGCGCCTTGGGAAGTTTGGGTTGATAAGAAGCTCTCGCTTTCTGTAATGCACTTGTTTTCATCTTTACAGTTTTAAAATATAATTAGCTTGTTGAATAACCTGAAAAATTGTATGCAAAAGTACTCCTTTTCCATGACATGGGGAAACAAATGGTTCAGAAAACCCGATTTCGCCCCGGTTCAATCCCGTTCCACGCTTTTTATGCACCCAACGACAGCGCCGAGCCGCAGCGCTCATTTGCGAAATCAGGCCTCGCGCCCCTCGTCTTGGCTTCGGCATCGGTTTATGCGGCGCCGGCGTATAGAAACTGCCGATCGCTTTTCTTTTTTGCGGGTAGGCGAATCTTTTAGCGGCAATATTTTTTTGAGATTTTAAGTCAAAACATTGTTGACTTAAAATCGTAAAAGTGGATTTTAAGTGAGAACACTTTCGACTTTAAATCGTAAAAATAGATTTTAAGTGAGAACACTTTCGACTTTAAATCGTAAAAATGGATTTTAAGTCGAAACACTTTTGACTTAAATTTGCAAAAAAATATTGGGCCCGCGGGTGTCGCTCCCCCATTTTTTTAATCGAAAATCCGCCGCGCGGGTGTCGCGCCCCCATTTTTTTAATCGAAAATCCGCCGCGCGGACCTGCGGCGTAGGTTCCGCAAAAAAATATTCGGACTGCGCAGTGCCGCTTGCCCGATTTTACGATTGCCAATCATATTTTTGGGGCCAGATTGTATTTTTCCGATATATTTGTTGTACTTGCCGATATTTATGTTAACTTTGAGCATTCGTAAAACATAACAAACTAACTAAAAAAGGAGATTAATTGGTATGTCAAGCAAAAGAGACTTAAAACGCATGATTAATTATGTATGCAGCGATCTTTTCGCAGAATGTGTGGCCGCATCTCTGTACGGTGGAAAACCCGAAAAAGAAGATTCCGACGCTCTTCTCTCCTCTATCGTGGCGCTGCACAGCCAATATATACGCCGGATATCGCACGTTGAGCCGGGGCTTAAACCCAGGGATTATTTCAAAGATCTGGTTGCTCGATTCAACAATGAGGTATCCGAGATTGTCGATCAAATTTCTAACATGAACTAAACAACCCGAATCGGAATATGCTGAAAAAGCTATGCGGCTGGGTTTTGTACAGGCTCTTGGGGTGGACAAAAGTTGTTACGGTTGACCATCCCAAGAAATGTATTATCTGTTTAGCGCCTCATACCAGTAACTGGGACTTCGTTATCGGCCAGCTGTACATGCGGGCCGAAGGCATACAGGCTAACTTTTTGATGAAAAGAGAATGGTTCGTGGGGCCATTAAAACCTTTTTTCAAGTCGATGGGCGGCATCCCCGTCTGGCGTTCGAAACACTCCAGCATGACGGATCGCTTGGCCGAGATCGCCGGGCAGAACGAAATCTTTCGGCTCTGTATCACTCCTGAAGGCACACGTTCGCTGAACCCGCAGTGGAAACAGGGCTTTTATTATATCGCTCTGAAAGCCGACCTGCCGATCTTGTTATACGGCATAGATTATCGGCTGAAAAAGGTTCTGTGCACAAAAAGTTTTCTTCCCACCGGAAAGATCGAGGAGGAAATGACACAAATCAAACTTTACTTCAAGGACATGCAAGGCAAGCATCCGAAGAACTTTACAATAGGAGATATAAACCAATGATATTGCGATTAACACAGCTTACCCTGTCTTTTATCTTCGCAACAGCTGTTGCAGCCCAATCGAACAGCGAGCATACACGAGCATGGGGCGATATAGATTATCATGGACATCCGTGGGTCAGAAAAACTTCGCGGCCGCATAAAATCAGCAAAGGTTTAGAGAACAGGCATATCGTGCTCTGGGCAAGTCATGGGCGCTATTATGATCAGGAAGAGCTGAAATGGAAATGGCAGAGGCCCTATCTGTTCGGCACTACCGAAGATCTTTTTACGCAAACCATTGTTGTTCCGTATCTGATTCCGATGCTCGAAAATGCCGGTGCCAATGTTTTTACACCGCGCGAAAGAGATTGGCAAGCGCACGAAATTATCGTCGATAACGACGATCCCGATAAGGGTACTTCGTATATCGAAACAAATGGCGAGGAGAACTGGTACAATAGCAACAGAAAAGGATTCGCGCAACACGCCGGGACGTATTCCGACGGCGAAAATCCGTTCGAACAAGGTACCGTTAGAGCGGTATTATCGACAAAGCGGAAAAATACCAGTTGGGTATCTTATCAACCTCGCTTTCCCGAAGAAGGCAAGTATGCCGTTTATGTAAGTTATCAAACGCTGCCCGAAAGTGTGGATGACGCCGAATATATCGTATATCACAAAGGTCAGGCAACCGCTTTTCGTGTGAATCAACAAATGGGCGGAGGAACATGGGTGTATCTGGGGACGTTCGATTTCGATTCGGGCAGCAATCTATACAATCGTGTGGTGGTTACCAACAACTCTAAAAAAAGAAAGCGAATTGTTACCACAGATGCCGTTCGCTTTGGCGGCGGAATGGGCAATATAGAGCGCGGCGGTTCGGTCAGCGGTCTGCCGCGTACGCTCGAGGGTTCGCGTTACTATGCGCAATGGGCCGGCGCCCCCTATAGCGTGTACAGCAGCAAGGGGGGTGACGACGATTATTCTGACGACATTAATGTACGTTCCAAGATGTCTAACTGGTTGGCCGGCGGCAGCGTATTCGTGCCAACGTTGCCCGGGCTCGGCGTTCCGCTCGAATTATCTCTGGCCGTGCACAGTGATGCAGGATATGCCAAAGACGGAAAATCGCTCATCGGTTCTTTGTCTATCTGTACAACCGATTTCAATGACGGGCGTCTTAATTCGGGCATCTCTCGAATGGCTTCGAAAGACTTTGCCGGCGACCTTTTAGATAATCTTACCAAAGATCTCAGTACCCCGGATAGGCCGTGGGCCCGTAGATTTTTATGGGATCGCAATTATTCGGAGACACGCTTGCCCGAAGTTCCGTCGGCCATCTTAGAGATTCTGTCGCATCAAAGTTTTCCGGACATGGTGCTGGGCCAAGATCCTAATTTCAAATTCACATTGGCCCGATCGGTTTACAAAACCATTCTGAAGTATGTCTGCCACCAACACGGACGCAAATATATTGTGCAGCCGCTGGCGCCGCAGAACTTCCGCATCGAGTTTACAGCGCACAACAAGGTCAAACTGTCGTGGAATGCGCAGACTGATGCACAGGAACCCTCTGCCGTGCCCGCTTCGTATAACATTTATACGTCGACGGGTACAAGCGGATTCGACAACGGTATCAATGTCAAAGGTACGTCTCATACCATAGAGCTGGAACCTGACATACAATACAACTTCAAAGTTACCGCCTGCAACAAGGGCGGAGAAAGTTTCCCGACCGAAGTCCTGTCGGCCTACCATTCTCCGTCGGCTACGAAATCCATACTCATCATCAACGGATTCAATCGTCTGTCGGCTCCGCATGTGATAGATAATGACAGCTTGCAGGGTTTCGATCTTGATAAGGATATGGGCGTTTCGTATGGCTTGACGGCCGGATGGGCGGGGCGTCAAACCGGTTTCCGAAAAGCGCACATGGGCAATCTGTCCGAAATAGGTTTAGGTTATAGCGGGAATGAGCTCGAGGGCCATTTCATTGCCGGCAATACTTTCGACTATGTAACCGAACATGCCGATGCCATTGCCTATACTAAAAAGTACAACGTAGTCAGTGCCTCGAGCGAAGCCGTTCTTTCGGGTAAAATCAAACTGCAGGATTATCCGTGCGTCGATCTTGTTTTAGGTTTGGAAAAGTATATGCCGTATGCTACCAAATTCTATAAAACGTTTACGGCGCGCATGCAGCAGCTTCTTTCAAGCTATACGAAGCAGGGAGGAAACATCGTGGTGAGCGGATCGTATATCGGTTCGGATATGACACAAGAAGTTGAGAAGGCTTTTCTCGACCATACGCTCAAGATAGCCTACACCCCTAACGACAGCCTGGCAAAGACCGACTCTGTTCAAGGTTTAGGCATGGAGTGGGCGTTCTATCAGGAGCCCAACAATCGGCACTATGCCGCCACATCGCCCGAGATACTGTCGCCTGCCGCGGCCGATGCTTTCTGCGTAATGCGATATGCCAACGGCGGCAGTGCAGCCGTAGCCTACCGGGGCAACGGGTACCGGAGCTTGACGATGGGCTTTCCGTTCGAGTGCATCACCGACACGCACATAAGGAGAAAGCTGATGAGCGGCATTCTTAAATTTTTGTTAGAATAACTTGCAAGTTCATTTTACACTATCGACACTTCAAAGACTGAAAACAACATGTATAAAATTCAAGCCAACCCTTCAGGTACTCGCTTTATCGAAATAAGCGACGAATATTTAGCCACTATTTCCGAGTACGCATTATTTCGCAATCTTATCGACAGCACAGGTATCATCGACGAAGATGTGCTCGATAAGTTGAAATTCAATATCCGTTCGTTGCTCGAATCGGAGGCAAACCACGACAAGTCGTTGCTCGATTTATGTCTGGATGTCATTTATCATCCTCACATGAAAGCTTTCGGGCTGCACCAATTGGTCTTATTATATATCGAATGGACCAATCGGGTGCAAGATTGCGATAACGAACAATAAAGCCGAATAAAAGACTTGGCGAGAGAATATCAACTCACCGATTTTCTTCCTACCACCAAGAAAGAATGTGATCTGCGCGGTTGGGACGAGTTAGACATCATCCTCTTTTCGGGCGATGCTTATGTAGACCACCCCTCGTTCGGCGTGGCTGTCATCGGGCGGGCCTTAGAGGCGGCCGGCTATCGCGTGGCTATTGTTCCGCAACCCGACTGGCACGGCGATTATCGCGATTTCAAGAAACTCGGCAAACCCAGGCTTTTTTTCGGCATCTCGCCAGGCTGTATGGACTCGATGGTCAACAAGTACACGGCCAACCGCAGACTCAGGAAAGAAGATGCCTACAGTCCCGACGGCCGACACGATTGTCGACCGGAATATCCCACAGTTATCTATTCGCAGATACTACGCCGGCTGTTTCCCGATACGCCGATCGTTCTGGGCGGAATCGAAGCCTCGATGCGCCGCCTCACTCATTACGATTACTGGCAAGACAAGGTACGCAAGTGCATCTTATGCGACTCGGGTGCCGATATGATTCTCTACGGGATGGGGGCAAAATCGATCTTGACTTTATGCCGCCGAATTGCCGATGGCGAACCGATTAAACAAATAACCGACATTCCGCAAACCGTATATCTTGCCAAAGAAACTGAGATACCTGGCGGAATAGGAAAAGGAGATATCGTACTGCACAGCCACGAAGAATGTATCAGAAACAAAAAGGCCGAAGCAGAAAACTTCAAATACATCGAAGAAGAATCGAACAAAATTCACGCACAAAGGCTCGTTCAGGCTGTCGACGGGCGCTTCGCAGTGGTCAATCCGCCCTATCCTACCCTGTCGACCGACGAGGTCGATGCCTATTACGACCTGCCTTATACGCGCCTGCCCCATCCCAAATACCGGGGAAAGAAGATACCAGCATACGAGATGATCAAATTCTCGGTCAACATCCACCAAGGCTGCTTCGGCGGATGTTCTTTCTGTACCATCTCGGCACACCAAGGCAAGTTTGTAGTATGCCGATCGAAGGAGAATATACTAAAAGAGGTGAAACAAGTAATCGGCATGCCCGACTTCAAAGGCTATTTGTCGGACTTGGGCGGCCCCTCGGCCAATATGTACGGCATGGCCGGCCGCAACCGCAAGGCATGCGAACACTGCAAACGCCCCTCGTGCATCCACCCCGAAATATGCCCCAACCTGAATACAGACCACAGCAAACTGCTCGAAATATACCGGGCCGTAGATGCCCTGCCGGGAATCAAGAAAAGTTTCATCGGCAGCGGCGTGCGCTACGATCTGCTTTTGCACCGAAGCAAGGACGAAAGGATCAACGCTTCGACGCGCGAATATACCAAAGAACTGATATGCAAACACGTCAGCGGCAGGCTGAAAGTGGCCCCCGAACACACCTCTGACGAGGTGCTGCGGCTCATGCGCAAACCTTCGTTCAGGCAGTTCGGTGCCTTCAAGCGCATCTTCGACCGCATCAACAAAGAAGAAAACCTGAAACAACAGCTCATACCTTATTTCATCAGCAGCCATCCCGGATGCCGCGAAGAAGACATGGCCAACCTGGCGATACAGACCAAGCGATTGGACTTTCAGTTAGAACAGGTACAAGACTTTACCCCAACGCCAATGACCGTCAGTACAGAAACATGGTATACAGGCTACGACCCGTACACGCTCGAACCTGTATTCAGTGCGAAAACACAAGCCGAAAAGCTGGCTCAACGGCAGTTCTTCTTCTGGTACAAACCCGAAGAAAGGCGCAACATCGAACGCGAATTACGAAAAATCGGGAAGGCGGAACTCATCGATCAGTTGTTCTCGAACAACACACCTGCCTTTGACCGGCACAACAAACAAGAAAAAAGAAAGGGAAAAACACAAGCTGACGGCTCGCATAAACGTCGCAGATACCGATAGACAAATATGGTTTATACACCAAATGGTGACCAAATGGGGCCAAAAAATTATTTTAACCCCTAAATGGTGACCAAATGGGGCCAAAAATTTATTTTAACCCCTAAATGGTGACCAAATGGGGCCAAAAATTTATTTTAACCCCTAAATGGTGACTAAATGAGACCAAAAAAATATTTTAGCCGCTTTTTTGTGACAAAGTAAGGTGAAATTCGAGATAAACTCGAAAAAACGGTTACCAAACATCTTTCAACCATTATATACTATAAGGTATCAGTAAATCGTCTCCTACGTTGCTTATTTTAAGCCGATATTTGTCGGTACGCATGATGCTCATTTGTCGTTTGGGCGCCAACGGGTCAGCAGCCGACAAAGCAATGGCCACATGCCCCATCGTCATCCGCAGATTGATCTCGACACAGGGATGCACACACAGCTCGGGCCTGTTGTCCATGGCCACAACCATCATGTCTACCCCGAAAGGTCCCTGGTACTGGTCTTTGAAATGCGAAGACAGCCCACCAACAATGTTATCCTTGATCAGATCGAGCAAAGCCGTCGGTATATATCGGCTCAAGATTTGCTTCTTCGTTGTTTCTGTGGCTAACAGATTACCGGCATAAGCGCCGTGAACGGTCGAGAAAAGCGAAAGCCCGAGATAACGAATCGTGCCGTCGGGGTGAGCCAGAAACTCCATGCCGAAGTCTTTTATCTTGCGATAATACGGCTCTATCATGATTCCGCCCTGCTGTTTGATCAAATTCGAGCACCAACCTTTTTCGTGACCGGTCAACGTGCTGTTTACATATCGCAATCCTCTCCCGCTGCTACTCCAAGGCGCTTTCAGCACAAAACGCTCGCCATCCGCTTTCAACAAATCGGTTAAATGCGATATTTTGCCGTCGAAGAAAAGGCTCCGTCCGACCAATCGCTCGTGAAGAGGAACGAGACGCGGCAACAGTATTTCAGCCGCAAATTTTCGGTTGCTGAATCGGCTCATGGCGTAGAGCCTCTCGGTTGTGGGGACAACAGCGGCAAACGTTTCGCTGATAGCCAGCAAGCGATGCTTTAACGCCTCATCCCACCCCCAGGCTGCAACCTCGATGGCAGAAAAATCGATAGGCACGGCAGCCAAATCTTTATCGTTAACAAACAGAACATCGTGTGCATAACGACGCAGATGGCGTACGGCATCGAGCGCAGCCTGCACGTCGTCTACAAGCACTATATCGCCGTCGGCTGCCCACAGCGCAGGTAAAAACCCCAAATCAGCCCGTAACTCGCGTACGGCATGAGGCGCCGTAAAGATATTCATACGGTTGGCCAATGCTATATCATGCTCCGGATTGAATATATGTAGCTTCATATTTCCCCCTCCTTTTATCGATTGTAATCGCAGTGCAAAAATATAAAAATGCTCGATATTTTGCTATATAGAGTTTGCAATAAATGAAATAAAATAGTACCTTTGCAGTGAAGTAAACTCCTACTAAATGTTTTTAAAGAATGGAAGCTTTCTTTCGTACTCATGCACATCTCGTAGAGCATACCGACGCTCCGGTTCGTCGAATCTTAATGGATGAGATCGACTGGAACGACCGTATGATCGGCATTAAGGGTACAAGAGGTGTGGGTAAGACCACCTTCTTGCTTCAATATGCCAAAGAAAACTTCAAGGTGGGCGATCGAAGTTGTTTGTATATCAACATGAACAACTTCTATTTTCAGGGATGCGGAATCAATGATTTTGCAAGAGAGTTCGTTCGTCATGGCGGAAAAGTACTGCTAATCGATCAAGTCTTCAAACAGTCTAATTGGAGTTCCGAACTCAGAAAATGCTACGACCAGTT
The DNA here is from genome assembly GCA_963515815.1 of uncultured Prevotella sp. Classification (GTDB taxonomy): domain Bacteria; phylum Bacteroidota; class Bacteroidia; order Bacteroidales; family Bacteroidaceae; genus Prevotella. The sequence continues at coordinate 619 of CAUQAO010000039.1, read as the reverse complement.
TCCCAATCTGAAAATCGTTTTTACCGGATCGAGCGTTATGCGACTCAAAGACGAAAACCCCGAACTCAACGGTATCGTCAAGAGTTATAACCTGTACGGCTTCTCGTTCAGAGAGTTTCTGAACCTGAAAACGGGCAATAGCTTCTCTCCCTACACGCTGCAAGATATCCTCGAAAACCACGAATACATTGCCAAGCAAATACTGCCCCATGTAAGTCCGATGAAATATTTTAAAGACTACATTCATCATGGCTTTTATCCTTTCTTTTTAGAGAACCGCAACTTCTCCGAGAATCTCTTAAAGACCATGAACATGATGACTGAGGTGGATATCCTGCTGATTAAACAAATCGAGCTGAAATACCTTACGAAGATAAAGAAGCTCTTCTATCTGTTAGCAACCGAAGGTACGGCAGCGCCCAATATCAGCAATTTGGCCAACGAAATATCAACCAGTCGAGCAACGGTCATGAATTACATCAAATATCTGGCAGATGCAAGACTCATCAACATCATTTATCCCATCGGGCAAGATTTTCCGAAGAAGCCAACAAAGGTAATGATGCATAACACGAACCTGGCATACGCGGTTTATCCCAATAAAACGGAATAACAGGAA
>CAUQAO010000038.1:0-18441 GCA_963515815.1 uncultured Prevotella sp. | reverse complement strand
GTGTGGGTACGAGCAATTGCGAAAAGCCACTTAATGAGAACAAATTTTGCCTCATTAAATACCATTCATTACGTAACAGTGGTGAGATTGAATGAGAATCAATAATGTATTTCATAATTATAAAAGTGGAGAATCCTCAAAAGTTAATTGATAAGTATTAAAGCACAAAGCACAAACACACAATAGCAGCAATGCTAATGTAAGAAATGACTGCAGTACCAATAAAGAGAAAATGCTTACTGAAGTGAAGTCTATATGACCACTAAATGAAAGTAAAAGTAATTGCATAGGGTAGAATAAAGAAGAAATAAACCAAGGAAAGGTAATACCACGATAAATACCATTAATACTTGCCAATATTAATGTCACAGTAATCAATTTTATAAGCATATTTATTATGCCATTTGGATAATTTAATTTTATTAATTTTACAAGGAAACTTGCCAATTTAGCAAAAAGAAAGAATAGATATAAAGTCAAAAAAACAAATATAGAACCTTTTAAAGAATTATAAGTTCTTGCATACAGAAGAGCTACTAATAGTGGAAACACTATATTTGTTATCTTACCTAGCAAATAATATAATAAATATATATTGATATTATTTCTTATTAGTGTCAAAATACTGAGATCTACCTCTAAAAGGGATAATTTTGAGGAAGTAAATAATATTTTTATCAATACGTAAAGCGTACAAATCCAATATAGAAGTTGTGTGTCTTTTGCAAGGGGGGGGCTGACTGACCAAAATGCATATATTTGAACAGCAAGCCAACTCCCAATAAACAAAAACCTATATAAATAATGAAATCTTTTAACGTTAGACTTTTAATTTTATTTATTAAACATAAAACATTAGTCGAATAATACCAGTAAAGTGCAGGTTTACAGAAATTCTTAAAACAAACAAATAAATTATGCAAAATATTATTCATTGTAGAGTTGAACTAAATTGATTTCGGAAAACGAAGCTTTAGGTATTTGACATAATATTTTCCCATTTTTAATAAATATCATCTCGTCACAAATTGTTTTAGCAACTTCAAATAGATGTGTACTTAACAAAATTGTTGTTTCTTTCTTTTTGTTTATAAAAAGTTTTTTCATTTTCTCAGTAACAATGGGATCTAACCCCGAAAAGGGCTCATCTAACAATAATAAATTGAAGTCTGCAGAAAAGCTTTGAAGAAGAAACAGCTTACGCAAATTACCTTTTGAATGTTGTTTAATTAATTTTTCTTCGTCAAAGTAATCAATTTCTTTGGCATATCTTCTAAAGTTAACTATCATTTCATCAAAATTTTTCCCTTGTAACTTAGTAATCAACTTCACAGATTCGAAACCTGTTAGATAATCGTAAAAATTGATTACCTCAGGTACATAAGAAATAGAATTATTTTGATATTTTTCAATAGATATGTTTCCGGTATAGTTAATGAATCCCAAAATGGCTTTGATTAATGTTGTTTTACCTGCACCATTTTCGCCAATTAGACCATATATTTTACCAGGATCTAAACATAAATTTATATCTTGTAATGCGTATTTCCTTTTATATTTTTTTGTAAGATGTTGTATATTAATCATTGTTCTATACTATACTAAATATCTTTTCTTTATTTAAATTGAAAAAATAATTTAAATAAAGAAAAAGACTTGACGTTTTTATAAAAAGTTACTGACCAAAAGCAGTAGTCATAGCATATCCTACAGCTCCAGAAACAGCTCCATTCACTGCTCCAGCCACAGAGAGAGGAGTCCCCGTTCCTACCAGCGTAGTAAGTGCGCCCATCATTATACCTGCTGAAGCTCCTACCGTAACACTATTTGCTAAAGCTGCCATGGTAAAACCTTGTTCCGGATTAGCAAATAAAGTTTCTGTACTCAACACCACAAGTGCGGCGAAAAGTATCCTTGCATTTTTTTCATATTTTTAACTATATAATATTGATGAAAATAATTAATATTTACCTCAAAAAATACAAATATAACTTCTTTTAGAGGTTGTCTATATTGCATTTGCTGCACCACAAGCGCCTGTCTTGCCCTAAATTTGATTAGACTTTAACATGTGTAATAGTCAAGACTTGTTCTGACAGTTGTTTTGTTATTGGACAAATGATGTGTCAGATATTTGCTGCAAAGTTACGCCATTTTCTTCACCCACACAACCGAATGTTATTAAAGCCCCATTTTTGATCCTTCCGCCTCGCGCGAAAACGCCTAAAATACATTTTAGTCCCCATTGTTGCGTAACATTTTCACTTAAAACATATTTTAGTTCCTGTTGTTGCGCAATGTTTTCACCTAAAACACATTTTAGATGCTGATGTCTCGCGACATTTTCGGGTAAAATTATTTTTGGGCGCTAAAATCAATGACAATAAGGCGTAGTGGGGCTTATTTTCCCGAAAAATGTTGCTGCAACGCCTGTTGATCGGCATTGCAGACGATAATTTTATGATGTTTAGAGCTTTTGCCGGATAGTAATACCCCAAAATCTGTTTTTCGGGCCATAAAAAAACACGTTACCGCCGGTAAACGTGTTTTCTTGTTTGTTTTTCTTCTTTCGGCTGGCGAAAGAGCGGCTATGGCACCGTTTTGAATATCTCGTCCCAGGAAGATATACCGATCGTGGTGAGATAGGGGGCAAACATTGTGTTTTCGTTTGCCGTTTCCCAGGCCTGATAAACATGCCACACGGGTTTTCGGCCCAGTGGTTCGGTCGTGTCGTCGGGGAATCGCCGCAAACCGATGCGCAATCCGTATTCGGCCCGATTGTCGATCCAGTTGTGCCATTGTATGGCATCGATGCCTTTGAGCTTCGATATTTTTTTGAAGGCCCATGCTGCTCCGGCTGCCTGTCGTGTCAGGTCGTTTTCTGAATAGCTGGGCGAATTGGTTCCGTTCTCAGAGAGCCATAGCATGCGCTTTGTGGTTCCTTTGTACATCGACGATTTTTGCTGAATCCATTTGTCGATCACTTCCAGATTTTTGAATGTGATGAATGGTGTCGACATGGTGTAAGTGGCCCGCTGATCGTTCCAGGTATCGGGTACGGTGAGGTCTTGCGGATACGAGTGGTAGGCCAATCCCCATTGGAAATCGCCTTCGCAGTTCGAGAATTCGATGATACGGTCGAGCATTTTTTTCGACGAATAGTCGGGCTGGTTTTCATCTGTCCACGAGTGTGTGAACGAAGCCATCACCTGTGCATTGGCGTCGTAGGATCGGGCGATGTTGTAGCACATTCGCATCGACTTGATATAGCTGTCGAGGTAGGTCAGCATGGGTACGTCGTTGCCCATGTTGGTCCAGTCTTTTGCATAGTCTACCTCGTTGTGTACGATGATGTGATGTATGCGTCCGTATATCTGGTCTTCGCGTGTATAACGGCTCATCATAAAGTCGAGCACGGCTGCGTAGAGGTTGGTCGACTCGGCGGTGGTCATGTTCGGCATCGTAAAGTTTCCACCATTATTGTCGGGATGTTTGAAGATATTGGTCAGCTGCGGATCGGAAGCCGTGGGCTGTATCAGGATGATGGCCGAGACGATGATGTCGCGCTGATTGCAGTCGTTCATAGAGGCATCGAGGTCGTGCACCACGTTTGCGTCGAAATAGTAAGTCTTTCCGCCGTAAGTGTGCGCAATACGGTTGCCGGCGTTGGTCGAATAGGTAAACGCCGTAAACGGAATATTGATGGTTACGCTGTGAATGTTCAGATCGTTGAGGTCGCTTTTCGCCTGGTTCTGGTGGTATCCTCCGAGCCCTTTCTTCGACTTCAGAATGCCTGCCGGCAGCGTGCGTGTAGCTTTTATATCATCGGCATAATGGGCATGCGACGCGATAATGTCTTTGGTGCTCGACTCTTCGCGTACAATCACCCATTTGGATAGCAGTCGGTCGTAGTTGAAGCCGTCTCGTTCTACGTGTCGGTTGAATGACAGGTTGAATGATTTCGCTGTTAAAGCCGTTCTGTTGGCAAAGCGAGCGGTTTCGGTCAGGTCTTCGTAAGGGGTGACTTCGCACAGGGCGAATTTCCCCTCGCCCGAATAGCTGCCTGTAATGGTAATCTGATTAGCGTCTACCTTGACTGATGAAATGGCAGAGGTATATTGGGTCGAGAGATATTTTTTCAGGTTGTCTTGAATTCTCAGAAGGCGTTTTACCCTGTTTTCTTTTTCCTGCTCAACGGCTTTCTCTGTTTCGTTCATACTGCGGAAGTAGAGGTTGCGAATGTGAATGGTTATGCCGGCGTTGGTACCGAAATCTACTCTCAGGTAGTTTCCGGTTTTTCCCCAGTTGAATTTCGTTCGTTCGTTTTTGAGCGTTACCGAATAAGTTGCCCACTCGGCAGCAGCCGACAGGCTTCCTGCATGCAGCGAACGCGCTTCGGTCAGAGGCGTTGCAAAAAACAGCTGCAAGTCGTTTATCGCTTGATTGGCCCGGTATTGAAAAGTAAAGACGACGGAATCGGGCGCCAGATCTTTTTCAAATGCTGTAGTCGAAACGTATGGGTCACCTCCCGTCGTGTTGATCGTATACTCATTGGCCGTTGTCTGGCTAATGGTCAGCTGGTTGGTTTTGTTCATATTGAACTTAAGATAATCGATCTGAACCTCCGGCTTGGGTTTCGGCGTTGGTGGGGGGACAGGTTTTTCAGTTTCTTCATTAGACGAACAGGCGCATATATACAGTGCCATGCTCAACAGATAAAATACTTTCTTCATAGGTCACGTAAATTGGTTCGGTTTCTGGATTATTCTTGGAAAATATAATTAAAACGACCGCCGGGTGCGGTGTCGCCATTGACATAGAAGTCCATGATGTTGCCTTCGTCTTGCATGTTGTCGTTCCACTTGAACTCGAAGTTCAATGCTTTGCCTTCTACATGCAGCAGTTTGCGCGGAATGGAGAAAACCAGCGTATTGTCTTTCACAACGAAGCGACTTCGCGAGATTTCATTCCATATCCATTTTCCTTTTACATTCTGTTCGATGATCACTTTGCCTTTTTTGGGGCTCATGTGGTTTACGACAAAATCGTAGCCGTTCCATCCGGTTGCCTTGTCTCTGTCGATATCGATGAACAGCATCATCCAATGTTTATCACCGGTTGATGTCAGCTTATCGGCCGTCTCGACATAGAAGTAGATGTTTTGAGCATCGCGGGCAATCTTTGCGCCGACAATGTCGTTACGCCCTGTCGCATTGACATAATGTTCGGCTCCTCTTCCGGTTGCATCGCGGTGAATGGTATTGCCTCGGTAGGAAGAATAAAACGGTGTTACGTCGTTCCAATCGGATATGTTATGCAGCTTGATCGTCTTTCGTGGCGAAATGGCTTGCGGCTTATCCATACCTTTGAATCGGCGGATATTGTCAACCAACTGCATGTAATAAACATCACCTCGGTCGCCCCAACCTTTATTCGGTTCGATATCGCGGCTGCAATTCCAATCATACTCATCGACAAATGAGAAAGGATCGCCCTTCCAGCCGTCTTTAGGCAGATATTTTCCGGCAGTAAATTCGTTCCACCCCGTGATAAAGACCAGTTCGGGATCTAATTCGTGCGCCCTATCCCATTGTTCCTGAAAATTCCAGCCGTACAGATAACCGTCTACGCGCGGATCGAATCCATATCGCATGGAAAAGTTACGACCGTAAGAATCTTTTATATTGAATGCGCTACAATGTCCTTTGCTCGTGGGGTTGGCGTTCTGTGCCACACCGACCGTTACTTCTTCGTATCGCCCTTGGCCCAATGGCACATAACCATGTTGAGGATAGATTTCGAGCCACCCCCATTGATTCTCGCGTTTCGATCCGTCAACATAGTCGGGCTGCCCCGGTCGGAAAGTGAAGAAAGCAGCAATGGCTCGATCTTCTTCCGAATTGGTTAGATTATCGGGATAGGCCATAATGCATGGTTTTCCTTTCCAAATAAACCACAGGTTAGGGTATCTCTTCGGCTGATAAATGTCGCGATATAGCTTGTGGAGCGAACTTAAAGAGTAGGCTGAATACCCGAAAGGCAGCATAAAGGCGATTTTCGGAACCTGTACACCGTCTTTCTTTGCCTGATCCCACGTTTTTAATAGTACGTCGTACGACTCTTTAAACGTGATATCTCCGTTTGTACAATCGAAGAAGACTACATCTACACCGGCATCTGCCAATAGTTCGGCATGCTTTCTGAGTACCCATTCGTCGGTCGTCCTATAATATCCGAACAAGGGTTGTTCCCAATAATAGAAGGGTCTGTTACCACCCCAAGCCGGATGTTCGAAATCTCTCATCGCTTCAGGATGTGCTCTCACAATTTCAGTGATGTTTTTTGAATCGGTCAACTTTTTATATCCTTGATGCCAGATCCAATAAAACATTGCTACATACTTATCCTTTTTCTTTTCGCCGGCCGTTTGATACGTTCTAAGTTTACGTCCTAAACCATCAGTAGCAGCCCAATGGTCGCTACTGACGGCTTGTGCGAACGCAGTAAGTGTATGCCCTGCCACATAAGTACACAGGGCTATAGATAGAATCGTTCTGTAGTTCATCTTCACAGATCATTAAAAATTAATTGAGTTCGACGCTGATCGCTTTCCGAGCAAATCAAAATACCTATGGCAGCATCTGGTAGTCGCAGGTATATATCTGCACTGGCCCTAACAGCCCTGATGTTTGTAAGGGGGTATCTGCATGCGAATAACTGAAGGTTTGCCAAGTGAGTTTTTCAGAATCGGGCAGGCTTTTATCTCTGATGAGGCGATTCAGCCAATTGTTGACAACTTCGATTTCTAACAGATTCTTTCCTTTTTTCAGATACTTGCTTATGTTCAATCGATAGGGAGCAGTCCATACGCCTCCTATATACTGACCGTTGAGTTTTAGCTTTGCCATGACCATGACTTTGCCTAAATCGATGTAGCATTCGGCAGTTGGGAGCCGTTTCATTTTGAAAGTCGTTGTGTATGTCGCCGTTCCCGAGAAATATTTAATCCTGTCGTCGCTGTTTTGAGTCCAATCGGTTAGGGTGTTGAAGACAACCGGTGTCTCCGGACCTCCGTGTTGCTTTTCAAATGAGACGGTCCAAGGACCTGTAATCTCTGTTCGTTCTTGCGGCGTGGGATTGTTCTTTCCTTTACCTTGCTCTGTTCTCTCTGCAGGTTTCCTAAATACGACGAAAGCGCTCTCCCAAGCCTGCAAAGTCATTGGAATTTGCGTTCCGTTGGTATCTTCTTGATATTCCGGGAGCCATCTTATCTCGGTTGTTTGCGGATTCCAGAGCTCGGGTCGATAACCTTTAACCCTAAATGATGCATCGAATGTCAAAGGATGATCCGTTTGATTGGCGATGAAATAATAATCTCCATCTTTCAACTTGCGGTGAATAAAGAGCAAAGGATCATCGGCTTTGGCACTTGAAAAGTCGGGACGTAGGTGCAGATCGGCGAAAACGGTTTCTAAAGTGGTGTGATCCGGGTAGACGCGTCCTTTGCCATAAGCGTAATAGCGTCCTTGCATGTTCGCCGAGGTATTCCACAATTGGGCGGCCATTTGCTGTACTTGTTTGTCGGCATCAGGATAGTTTTGCATACTGGGCGAGTGAGTCGGTGCGGGTCCTAATATGACCAATCCCTGCTCTACCAAGCTCTTTATTTTACTCAATATCTCTGGTCGCATGACGGTTAGCTTCGGAAGAACCAGCACTTTATAGCGCATACCGCTTTGCAAAGCCAAGCTTCCGTCTTCTACCGAGGCATATTTCAGCAATACTTCGGCATTGATATAATCGAAAGAATAGCCTTTCGGTAGTGCCGGATCGCATATACCGATCATCTTAGGAACGTCTTCGCCTATGTAGTAGGCTACGTCGGCAATATATTGCCCTTGCTGAAGCATGTAATTGCAACGTTTCAAATAGCGAGCGAAGACATCCATCCGCGAGAACCAGGTGTTGTGCCGGTTGAATTCATTGCCGTACGGCGCATTGATTCCCGGTTTCCGTTCGTCGGGCTGCTGAATGTATAGATGTAATAAGGTAGCGTTGATACCTTCGGTAAAGAACCGATCTCCACGTGCTTTCATTTCGCCGGGGTAGCGTGAGAAGTCGGGCCCTCCGCAAGTAAATGACTCGGCCCAGATTTTATCTTTACCATAGATATGCCCGCACGACGACGATGCTCTATTTTCTATATCTCCCAAATCGCCCACGCTCCAAAACTCTCCGGCAATTTCATCCGATTGTCCTCCATATTGTAGAAATTCGCCCGGGAATCCCCAGTGTCCGTAATTCTCGAGCCAGGTTACCAGACCGTGCTCATTGCTTACTTTCTTTAAACCGCCTACGTAATTATAAGCCACCTCGTCGGCTATCAGCCGTCGTACATCCCATAGAAACCGGTCAGATTGATCTTGCGAACCGATCACTACGCCTTGAAATACGGGTAAGAACGGAACGGGATCATAACCGTACTGCTTTTTAAAGTCTTCAATCATCAGGTCGGTCCAATTTTGTCCGCCAGTTTCGTAGCTGTCCTCCACCACGACTTTGAAAGTTTTGTGATCGGCAGCAGGGATACGCCGCAATATTTCGCCGATATAAGCGTCGAAGTGTGCGCGTATATGTTCTATGCTCATTTTATCGGTTTCTAAACCTGTTGCTTCGGGAGTGGCCGGAGCATTGGTTTGCCCCGTCGGTATCATTGCTGTTCGCATGATGGTCCACTGCCCTTTCGGTACATTCCATGTCAGCACGCCGTTCGCATCCATGTATTGGCTGACATCGATAACCTGGCCGGGTTGTACAACCTTTTTCCTGTCGCTGCATTCGGGCTGTGCATTCCAAAGATAATCGAAGAACATCGGATGGGGCGTTTGCCACATTTTTGCCAACGATTTCTCTGGATAACGTTCTACGCGCGGGATATCCGACAGATCTATGCGTTCAATCATGCCGGCTTGTTTTTGGTCGATTACCAAACGGAATTCTGCAGCTGTCGTTTCGGGTATGGATATAACCACCGGCGCATACGGGTCGAAACCAACATTGATAGATGGATTGCTGCGGTCTATCTTGAATTTGGAGAGCGACCGATAACCGGTGTTGTCTTTCACAAAGAGTTCGGCATTCGTGCTTTTGGGCAAACGAATCGTTTGTATCGTCACGCTTCGAACCGTTGCGGGCGTTTGGCTTACCAAATCTATTGTGTAGGCTTCATTCAGATTCTGGCGTGGAACGAAGGTCGATTTCTGTGCGATTGCAGGGAAAGCGATTACCTTTACATCTTGTGCTTCCTGATCGAAACCGGGTAATTGTTCGTTCAGTTTCTTCGGCCCCATCACCGTGATCTGTTTCGAGGCGAGATACCGCATCGCTTGCGACCGTTTTACCCACGGACCGCCTGATTGCGACCAGCCCGGACTGTTGAAGATGCCGATTTCTATACCCAGATCGCTTGCCGTTTTCAAAGCAGTGTGAAGCACCTCCCACCATTCGTCGGACAAGAACTTAACCTTTCCGAACGGAATGCCCTCGCCGTTGATATTGCCGATAAAGGCGCGATTGATTCCGACCTGTTTCATTGCATTCAGGTCTTTGATCACACCTTCTTTCGATATATTGTCAGACATCCAATACCAATAAACGGCCAACGGTTGCCGATCGGGAATGGATCTGAAGTGCTGCTCTACGGTGGCCAGCGGTTGGCTATGATTTGTCGTTTGACACAAAGCCGGAGATTGTTGCAGACAGAGCATCAGCAACAGACTACCGATAAACGATTGAATTTGATATTTCATAGTCGAGTGATATTTATTCTTTTATAATCTTTACTTCTTCCGGCGCCGTAATCTTCGAAGTTACTGTTCCGTTTTCGTCCTGTCGGTGCTCTATCGTAATAACGCCGTACGGAGTAGGAAAAGTACCTTTAGCCCATTTCAAGTTTCCCAGATGCGGCTCGATGCGCACCTCTTTGCAGCCCGGTTTTACTACCTGTACGCCTAAAACATGCCGGCTCAACCACGTCGTAGGACCCGATGCCCAACCGTGGCATAACGAGTGTCGATAGCCCTGGTAGCAATACTTGCCATACGTTTTATGAACGTCGATCTTGCCTTCTTGCGGCAGCTCGTCTATGCGGCCGGCGTTCTGTGTCCAGTCTATATCGAAGTCTTCCCAGAAGGTTGTCGCACCCAAGTCGAGCATTGCCCCCCAGTATTGGCTGATGATATCCATTGCACCTTGATAGTTTCCGGCTTTCGCCATAGCTTCCAGCATGTAGTATCCGTAGAAAGTAGAGAACCCTTTCGTGCCGTTCACCGTCAGAAATTCGTCGTTTGCTTTTTTGGCAGGCATCGTTCCCGCCAGCGCCATCAGTGCCGCCGCCTGTTTGCTTTTATTGCAGTCGGGTTTATATTTCGATAGTTTTTGTATGGCCTCGTGACATTTTTTCACCATTGCCGGCTCGCCGAGATAGTTGCACAGGCGTTCGCCCGTCTGCATGGCCAATATCATCAGCGCCTGCAATCCGGCATTGATGGCTTGCGTATTTTCGCTTGACGGCCAGTCTAAGAATCGCGTGCCGTCTAAATTCTCTTTACCGTTTTTGCCGATTTTAGCCATCAGCATGTCCAGCAGCGACAGGATATAAGATCGTTGTTGCTTCAGGTAGTCGAGGTTGCCGTTTTTCATGTACCATTGTTCGTGCGACAGCAGCCAGCAGATGGAGTACGAACTGAAGCCGTTCATCCATTGCGGGATGGGGTAGAGTTCGCGACTGAAATCGAGACTCTTCGGCACGCTCTCGTCATAACCGAATACGGTGCAGATCGTTTCTACCTCGGGAAAGATATCGCCGATCCATACCAGCCGGTCGCGTTTAATACCGTCCCACACATAATTCTGCATGTTCAGATGCACGGTATATGCGCCCGTCATCCAAATCCGGTTCAGCCGTTCGTTGTCGCATTCGAACGAACCTTTATAGACCATATCCTGGTAAACGAACGAGGCACGTATTTCTTTCAGCAAGAGATCGGTTTCTGCCCCCAGCACATCTACCCTGACAAAGCGGAATCCCGTGTTGCCGTATTCTGCAACACCCAGCCACGGCAGTTCGAAGTCGAAGTCGCGCATAGCATGGTCGTTACCGGCGCCGTTCTTGCCGTCGATAGTACTCATGGCCTCAGATATCGATTCGCCGAAACAAAGGCGAACCTTTACGTTTCTCGTGCCCGACTGCCCTGTGACAATCTGTATGCCGCCATGCAGCTCTTTCCCGAAATCGAGCAAGAGCGAAACATGTCCCTGCTTTCCGTTCTTGATGTGGCACAGCCCCGTATTGGCCAGTTCAGCCTGTCCTTTTCCGGGTTTCATCAGGTTCTCCGTTCCTGTTACGGATGCGCCTGACGGAATCTGGCATTGTACGATACGTGCCGGCGGCAGATAAGCTCTGGTGCGGGTTTCGAACTGTGCCGGCGTATGGCCCCACATCGGCGGCAATTGATGTTGCTGTGCATGGACCGGTTGCAATAAAAAGAAGGCGAACAATGCGCCGAGCAGATGATTAGATTTTATCATGATGTACATTGGTAAGTGTTTAACAAAGAAATATTCTTTTCTTTTCTGTTGACAAATTTATTCTGTTGGCAAAGGTATGACGATCGCATATATATAGTTGTTGGATATGATTCAAATTTTGTTGTGTTCTCATCATGATTTTTTGGAAAATAGCCAATGCCGGTCGTTTCTTGTCGCATCAGATCGTTCTGCTGTCAAAATTTCGGCCCAGCCGCCATGTATTTTGGCCGAACCGGCGGTCTTTCTCCCATTTCGCAATAATTTTCCTGCTCTGTCGTTCGTTTTTTCTCTCATTTTTATCTGTTTTTCTTATCTGCGTTCCGTTTTTTGTCGTTTCTATGGTTCACAATGCCTGTTTCTTTCTTGTTTTAGCCTGGAAATACTTTATTTTGTTTACCGCTTTCGAAAGCGGTAAACAAAATAAAGGCGTTTTGGCACCAAAACAGTAAAATGACAGGAATATGATTGCGCTTTTCGGACCGCGGAATGTATTTTGAACAATTTCTTATAATGTTTGAGTGGTTTATGCTAATTTTCCTTTAGTATTTTTCAGATTTTTGCATCCGAATAGTTAACAACATCAAAAACGATCTGTTTTACCTAATGAAGTCGCATGCAAACAAGAAGTGAAAGACGGATGGGGCAGCAGAAACCGAGCATGATCAATTCTATAAACTAAAAATAAACAACAGAATGAAAAACCTAAGTCTTATTTTAGATTTCTTCTAATTCGAATGGAAGAAAGCGTAGACCTGTCCGTACATTCCGGATCGGTCTTTGAAGTGAACCTTTTTATTTTCTTTTAATGAAATTCATAATGAAACAGAAAAGTCAAATGAAACAAGAAACATCGCAAAGATATGCACTGTCTCTGCGTTTGCCTCTGATGATCGTTATGCTGATGCTGATGGTTGTTCAGGCTTTCGCCCAGTCTATCGTTGTGAAAGGTGTTGTAAAAGATCCGCAAGGCGAGCCGATAGTCGGTGCATCCGTGATGCCTAAAGGCGCAGCCGGGCAAGGAACCATCACCGATATTGATGGTAAATTTACGTTGAGTGTTAAGGCCAAGGCGACCGTCGTTGTATCTTATGTCGGTTTTCAGGCGCAAGAATTTGTGGCAAGAGCAAACGCTGTAGAGCAGATTGTTTTGCAGGAAGACTCCAAGACGCTCGACAACGTTGTGGTGGTAGCGTACGGTACGCAGAAGAAGGTATCGGTAACAGCGGCCATATCGTCGGCCAATATGAATGATCTTCGGCAGTCGGCAGCTCCGAACCTGGACAATGCTTTGGCCGGCCGTATCAATGGTCTTATTTCTTCGCAGACCGGCGGCGGTCAGCCTGGTGTCGACGGTAGCCGGTTGTATCTGCGTGGCGTCTCTACGGTCAATGGCAGCTCGCCGCTAATCTTGGTCGATGGTGTTACCTATACGAACGTAAGGGGCAATATCATATCCGAGATCGACCCGAACGAGGTAGAAAGCGTATCGGTGCTGAAAGATGCTTCGGCTACGGCTGTGTTCGGTGTTCGTGGAGCCAACGGCGTTATCTTGATCACGACACGGCGCGGTAAAAGCGGAAAGACCAATTTGTCGGCCAGCGTACAGCAGAGCTTCACGTCGTTTACAAGAACCGATACGCGGCTTCATTCGTGGGATTTTATGCGTATCAGAAATGAGGCATTTCACAACGACGGAAAGAAATTGCCGTATACCGATGATCAGATTGAGAATTTTAAAGATCCTTTGAAGGGATTAGATCCCGCTGATCCAGATTATGAGAAGAAAGCGGAAGCACGCTATCATCTGTTCTGCGATCATTATTATATGAAAGAAATGTTCAGGAAGTATACCCCGCAAACGAAGATCAACATGAATGTTTCGGGCGGATCTGATCGGTTCAGATACTTCTTGAATGCCGGTTATATACATCAGGGTGGAAACTTGAAGACAGAACCCAAATCGAAGTTGGGTTACGATCCGTCGGCTCACATGAATCGTTGGAACTTCCGTTCGAACTTCGATTATGATGTGACCAAAACCTTGAAAGCACATATCAATTTGGGTACAGTTATCCAGACCACAAACATGCCCAGCTCGAGGTTGTATGGTTACGATTCGGGTTGGATGATGCGAGACGTGTTCTATCAGGCACAAATCATGTGGCCGATACAGCCGGGTCCTGTAACACTTCCCGGTTATGGAGTTCCCGAAGGTATGATGATTCGTCCGAAGCATATGGACAGAGCGCCTTTCGAGATTATCAACCGCAAGGGTGTGAGAAATGTGACACAGGTAGACCTTTCTACACAGATGGCCTTAGAATGGGATTTGAGCAAACTTGTTACGAAAGGACTGAACATCAAGGGGCAAATTTCGTATAACTCTTCGGGAAGCACAGGCCGCGAAAGCAATAAAACAGAGGCAGATTATTATATCACTCCCAATTACGAAAAAGGTACCTTTGTTTACTCGTTGCACCAAACAACGCCTGAGAAACTCTCTACCAACCGTTTCTACAGTTCGCTGTATTCTATCAATGCACAAGCTTCTGTCAATTATCACCGCACGTTCGACAAAAAGCATGATGTAACGGGAATGCTCTTGGTACAAAGAGATTTCTGGGAAAAGAATGAGGCTGATCTACCCTATAATGTGTTGGGCTTGAGTTCTCGCTTTACTTATGCGTACGACTCGCGTTACTTGGCCGAAGTGAATATGGGCTATAATGGCTCCGAGCAATTTGCACCGTCGAAGCGTTTCGGTTTCTTTCCCGCATTCTCTTTAGGATGGGTGGTTACCAACGAATCATTTATGAAAGACGTGAAATGGCTCGACAACCTGAAGCTGCGTTACTCGAATGGTAAGGTCGGTAATGATAAGATAGGAAATAAGCGATTCCTGTACTTAGATGATATCCAAACTTCGGGAACAAGTTATGCCGGTGGTTTAGGTGCTTCGAGTATCCGCTCTATCTACCAAGGGCTATTGGGAAATAAAGAGATAACCTGGGAAACGGCACAGAAACAGAACTTCGGTATCGATTTCGGCGTGTTAAGATGCTTAAATTTCTCGGTAGAGTATTTCAAAGAGAATCGTAGCGATATTTTGATCAAACGTAATACCATACCTGCATTCCAGGGGGTAAATACAGATTTCCTTCCTAAGGTGAACATGGGAAAAATGAAGAATAGCGGTATCGAGTTTGAAGGGACATTCGATAAGAACATTACTAAAGATTGGCACATCCAGCTGAGAGGAAACTATTCGACCAACGATAATGAAATAACATTCTACGACGAAGCCATTCGGACGGAAGACTATGCGTATCGTTATCAGGTAACTGGTTATCGCCTGAATCAGTGCTGGGGATATGAGATTGATTATGCTAAGAACGGGGGTTATTTTATCTCGAAAGAAGATATCAAAGAGAGCGGCTTGACCTATTCGTTCGGTACACCGCGTCCCGGCGACTTCCGTTATGTGGATAAGAATGGCGACAATGTGATCGACGATAAAGATATGTCACCGATCAAGTATTCTAAAATTCCGGGCATCAGCTATGGCTTTGGGTTGAATACAAGTTATAAGGGATTCGATTTCTCGATCTTCTTCCAAGGTTTAGGGCATTACTCGATGTCGTATCAGTCGCATGGAGTGTTCGAGACTATTTCGCACGGCTATTATTTCAAGTATCATCGTAACGCCTGGACGCCAGAACGCTGGGCTAACCATGAAGAGATTACTTATCCGGCCTTATCGACCGATGGATCTGTCAGCCAGAAACCTAACAGTTTCTTTATTCAGGACAGAAGCTTTTTGCGTTTAAAGAACATAGAGCTGGGCTATACCCTGCCTAAGGGCCTCTTAAAGTTTGCCGGTGTCACGAATTGCCGCTTCTATGTAAGTGGTTTGAACTTGTATGTATGGGATCATCTGCATACGGACCATTTGGATCCTGAGGTAAACGATCCGATCGGTTATCCTATGACAAAGACGGTAACAGTTGGACTTAATGTTAATTTCTAAATCAATGCTATTATGAAATTAAAAAACTTATATAAAACGTTGTTCATATTTTTATTGGGTTTGTTGACCTCCTGTAGCGATATTTTGGATCAGTCGCCCGATGGAAAGATGAGTCTGGAAGAAGTGTTTATAGATAATGATAAAGTTTCGGCCTATCTGAATACTTGCTATAAATTTTTACCCAGTAAGGGTATTCTCTATTACTTTTGGGAGCGAGGCCCTGCTTGTTGGTGCGACGAAGCGTGGGATGCTGACGATATAGATGTGAACTGGGCTTCGTCAGCCAAGTTCTATAACGGAAATGCTTCGGCTGCCAGTCATCCGATTTGGAGCGGAGAAGAAATGGGCGGTCATAATACGGTCAAATATTGGGATCGTTATTTTGAAGCCATTCACGACTGTTCTTATTTCTTAGAGCATATCGACGATGCTACTGTTACGAGCGAAGAAAACCGTTCTCGGTGGAGAGCCGAGGCACATTTGCTCCGTGCTTATTATTATTCTGAGTTGATACGCTGGTTCGGTTGCGGAATGCCTTTAATCGAAAAGCCTTTCCAGTACACGGACGACTTTAAAGATGTAAAGAAGGCCAGTTACTACGAGACAGTACAGTTTATCATGAAAGACTGTGACTTTGCTTTAGCTTGCAATGAACTTCCGTGGCGTATTACAACCGGTGGCGAAGCAAATCGCTTGCCTAAATCTCTGGCTTATGCTATAAAGTCTCGTGTGATGTTGTTTGCAGCGAGTCCTTTGTACTGTGAGAATAATAACTATTGGGATGAGGCATATCGTGTAACAAAAGCGAGTCTTGATGGACTAAAAAGCCAGGGATATCAGTTGTATTCTACTTTGATGAATAAGGCTGTCTTTTTCGACTCGCACAGTTATTTCGGCCCCGAAGGTTATCGGTTGGCAGAGAAATCGGCCATGCTCAATGAATATTTCTGTTCGACGCTGGAGTATACTTCAGACCCGGTTGATAAGGAAACGATATTCCAGACCCACGGAGGTACGGGCGGGACAATTACGGTTGAAGGTATTGGAGCACTGCAAGGCTATAAATCGGGAACATGTCCTTCGCAAGAACTTGTCGATTGCTACGAGACTTTGGACGGTAAGACTATTCTGGATTTGGATAAGCCATATCTTGATGAGGAAACCCATTTGAAGCCGAACTATAATTCGGATAATACGATGTACGATTCTCAGAATCCTTATGTGAATAGGGATCCGCGCTTCTATGCCTCCATCTATTATAACGGATCGAAGCGTTATGGATATTGGCCATTTGATGAAGAACCTCGAGCCTATGAAAATGCGGGTGGAAAGGTAGGATACCGTACACGCAATATCATGACTTATGTCGGAGAACCTCAAACGGGTTATTCGTCCAATGCAAGACACATGACTCGTACAGGATATTTTATTCGTAAATTTACAGATCCTACAAGCGATGGTAAAAATCAAAGGGCTGCAGCTCAGTATAAAGAGTTTAGATTGGCAGAAGTTATTCTGAACTTTGCCGAAGCAGCAGCTCATACTGGACATGATGCCGAAGCGCGTGCAGCTGTAAACGAAATAAGAACCAGAGCAGGTATGCCTAATCTTCCTGAGTCGCTCACCGGAGCAGAACTGCTGAAACGTATTATCCATGAGCGTAGAGTTGAGCTCGCACTTGAAGAAGCTCGTTTCTTCGATGTTCGTCGCTTGCATTTACCAACAGAAGATTTAAGCAAGACGGATAAATGGGTAACGGCTGCTAAGATTACGCGGAATGCCGACGGAACGTTTACCTATGACCGTCAACAAGTGAATGGTAAGTCGCGCTTGTGCTATGCCAATAAATGGTTGAAGGCTCCTATCCCTCTTTCTGAAGTTAATGGAATTATAGCTATAACAGGTGAGAATTGGCAAAATCCAGGTTGGTAATAATATATCTTAATACATATGTTATGATGAAAAATAGAATATATATATACATAGTAACATTAATATTTGGTATGCTATCTATGGCTTCGTATGCCGAAGGTATCATTATCAAGGTTAATGGACTCGTGAAAGATGCAACAGGAAATGCATTGCCTGGAGTTATTATTTCGCAGGGAGAACAAACTTTGGGCATGACAGATGTCTATGGACATTTTAAAGTAAACGAGAAGAGCGCAGAGGAACCTCTTGTATTTACCCTATTAGGATATAAGAGCGTAAAGGCGATAGGACAACCGGATATGGAGGTGTCTATGGATTTTGATATTCACCAAACAGATGCTCCCGTAGATTTGGGATATACTAAAGTGTCGAAAGAGGTGTTTACAGGTTCTGCTGCAGTTGTCTATAACAATCAGTTGATGAGGAATCATAAAGCGATGATGCAGTCGCAATTTACTGGTAACTTTTCAGGACTTATGGCCCGTGAAACCGGTAGTGAAGTGACACGTGAGGATTATAGTTATTATATCAGGGGAATTTCTGATATGCACGCTAATAGCCCTTTAATTGTTTTGGATGGTGTTCCTTGTTATCCCGGAACAGAAGGGCGTAGCTTAACATATATCTCTCCGGACGAGATATCATCTATCTCCGTTTTGAAGGATGCTGCGTCTCAGGCTATTTATGGCATAGCCGGAACAAGCGGTATTATTGTAGTGACGACTAAGCGTGGCGTTCCCGGTAAATTGAATGTCGATGTTAATTTCGATCAGGCCTTTCATCAGATGACAACACGCCCTCCCTTTATCAGTTCTACAGAATATGCTATGTTACGTAATCAGGCGGCATACAATGATGGTCTTGGTAAAAATTACTATTACTCGGATGAGGAG
>CAUQAO010000037.1:0-18610 GCA_963515815.1 uncultured Prevotella sp. | reverse complement strand
GCGTTATATTGCCATTAACATCTACTTGATTATAGTCTTGAGCCTGAGCTGTGACAGTTAAAGATATTAATAGCAGAGAAATAGAAGCTAAAAATCTTGTCATTAACGGATAAAGCGTAGGCAGCACTCGATAATTTTAAAGACGATGGCTGCCAAAATGATAATAGTACCTATTGTTTGTCGATTGCTCCAGAAATAGAAAACCATACCCACGAGTGCACCGATCATAAATATGATATTGAGCATATTGCGTATCTTGAAAAAGCGGTCACGCTGTTTGCTTTCTCTCTGTCTATGTCTTTTTGAAAACGTTTCGGCCATGTCGAATCTTAGATATAAATAAAAGGTATGGCTAACCTTTTGAATGAGGAATGCAGCAAGATTTTTTTATGGACGGAATAGGGCTTTGACCTGACTGAAAATTTGATCTTTGCGGTCGATTGTTTTGCGACGAAATTTAGCAGACATAGCTCGCAAGCCGTTTTTCTTTTTGTTGAGAGCTATCTTATCGGTAATCCATTTCTCGGCGTTGGTAGATAAAGAAGTTGAACGCCCTTTTTCGTAATTATAAAAAATTCTGCTGAGTGTAAGTTTCAGATGGTTGTCGCTACATTTGGCAATCAGTGTGTAATTGAACTCACTCCGGTCGAGCGAAAGAAAAGTTCTAGTAAATTCCAACCATTCAGAATATTTGGCAGCAATGATATGTTCGTCTGTATTGATGAGTGCGACGCGACTCAATCTTTGGTTTTCTTCTTTGGTTAATTGGTCGAGATACCGATAGACGGTTTCGTAGATTTGATTCGCTGTCTTGCCTGCAATATCCAAATCTAAAGTGAATATCACATTGCCGTCGGTATCTTGTGGTACGGCCCCTTCCAAGTATTTCGGATCTTCTTTCAAATTACCCGGATAACCCGGCTTAATATTGCGTGTATTTGTTGCCGAAGAACTTTTTCCGTTGGTATTAGCGGGAGTAGCGCTCTCGGGAATAGTCCAACCTGATGTTGTCTTTTTAGTAGAACTGTCTGTCGGTAATGCTGATTGTGCCTGGGCGAACAAGGGCATAACTAACAATATGGTGAAGAATAGCTTTTTCATATATGAATAAGAATTGATTTGCGGGCAAAATTATACAAAAAAACTGATAGCGATATTTCGATAACATAAGATTGACAGTGATTAACGAATATTAACCGCGAGGAAATGCCGACGGATATTGGGGAGGGAGTGCTATCATTTTAGTCCCGGTTCGAGATGCAGAAATTTGATCTTTCGGATAGCTTGTCTGTTTACACATCGAAAAAGTATAAGGAAGATAACCGAAAACGCCAAAATAAATTATTTTTGGCCCTCTGACCCTCCTGCGGTGGTAAAATAAATTATTTTTGGCCCTCCGGCTCTCCTGCGGTGGTAAAATAAATTATTTTTGGTCCTCTGACCCTCCTGCGGCGGTAAAATAAATTATTTTTGGCCCTCCGGCCTTCCTGTGGTACTAAAATAAATTATTTTTCTGTTGATGAATGCCGATTTTATTCCAAACTGGCGTTATTTTAATTCTAACATTGATCGGAGACGTTCAATTTCGTCGCGGTATTGTGCTGCTTGCAAAAAGTCTAAATCTTTTGCTGCCTGTTTCATCAGCATAGTCGTGTTTTTGATGCTTTTCTCTAATTGCTGGCGGGTCATGCCCACGATGATCGGGTCGGCTGCAAAGGCAGCGGTATCCGGTTCGATATAAGTCTGCTGTGTGTACTTAGCAGTTGACTGGGGGGCTGTTTCCGCATTTTTCGAATTGGATAAAACTCTATTGATGGCCCTTGTTATTTGCCGTGGGGTGATATGGTGTTCTTCGTTATACTTTAGTTGTATAGAGCGTCGTCGAGCAGTTTCGTCGATGGTCTTCCGCATGCTTTCTGTTATCGTATCAGCATACATGATTACTTTTCCGTTGATATTACGAGCAGCACGGCCTGCCGTTTGTGTCAGGCTTCGATGGCTACGCAAGAATCCCTCCTTGTCGGCATCGAGAATAGCGACCAGCGAAACTTCGGGCAGATCGAGACCTTCACGCAAGAGATTGACGCCAACAAGTACGTCGAAGACTCCCATTCTGAGGTCTGTCATAATCTTTACGCGGTCTAAGGTGGCGACATCGCTGTGAATATAGTTGGCTTTTATTTCGTGATCGATTAGATATTCGGTCATTTCTTCTGCCATTCGTTTGGTCAATGTCGTTACAAGAACACGCTCGTCGTGTTGAGTCCGTTCAAAAATCTCACTCAGCAAGTCGTCTATTTGATTTTCACAGGGACGCACATCAATTTCTGGATCGAGTAAGCCTGTTGGTCTGATGATTTGTTCTACCACCACACCTTCGGCTTCATTCAGTTCATAATCGGCAGGAGTTGCCGAGACGTAAATGGTTTGATTGAGCATTTCGTGGAACTCTTCGAAGCGCAAAGGACGGTTATCGAATGCAGCCGGCAGTCGGAAACCATATTCAACGAGGTTTTGCTTACGTGCTCTGTCGCCTCCGTACATTGCACTTATTTGCGGAACGCTGACGTGACTTTCGTCTACAATCAAAAGAAAATCTTTCGGAAAGAAATCGAGCAAACAATAAGGCCGTTGCCCAGGTTCGCGACCGTCGAAATAGCGCGAGTAGTTTTCGATACCGCTGCAATGTCCCAGTTCTTTGATCATTTCCATATCGTATTCTACGCGTTGTTTGATTCGTTGTGCTTTGATAGAATCTCCTATCTCTGTGAAGAATTCTATCTGCTTCAACAAGTCGTCTTGTATGCCACGAATGGCGCGTTCGGTTTGTTCTTTTGTCGTGACAAACAGATTGGCCGGATAGATTCGGTATTCTTCGAATGTCGTTAATCGCTGATAAGTAGTACTGTCTACTTCTTCGATCGAATCGATTTCATCATCCCACCAGGTAATGCGCAGGATGTTGTTCGAATAGGCCATCGCGATATCTACCGTATCTCCTTTTACTCTGAATTCGCCTCGCTGCATGGTGATGTCGTTACGAAGGTACAAAGCTTCGACCAATCTGCGCAGAAAGTCATTGCGGTCGATGCGTTCTCCCTTCTTGATGCCGATAATGCTGTTTGTCATTGCAGCAGGGCCGCCCATACCGTATATACACGAAACGGACGACACGACAATGACGTCTTTTCTGCCCGACAACAATGCGCTCACGGCACTCAAACGCAGTCTGTCGATTTCGTCGTTGATCTCTAAGTCTTTTTCTATGTATGTATCGGACGAGGGCAGATAGGCTTCGGGCTGATAATAGTCGTAGTACGAAACATAATACTCTACGGCATTCTTTGGGAAAAAGCCTTTCATCTCTTCGTATAATTGTGCGGCAAGCGTCTTGTTATGGCTCAATATCAGAGTCGGTTTCTGGGTCTTGGCAATAACATTGGCAATGGTATAGGTTTTGCCCGAACCGGTTACGCCCAATAATACCTGTGCAGTTTCGCCTTGTTCAATACCGTTTGTTAGCTGTTCGATGGCTGCTGGTTGGTCGCCTGTCGGTACATATTTCGATGTGAGTTTAAAAATCATCCTGATAACTTGCTTTATAAAGCGTTCGAGCAGCAAAAAACGCGCCGAAGTAATGGCTGCAAATGTACGAAAATAATTATGTAATAAGGATGTAAGACTTTCAATTTATTTTTACCGGATATCGGATATATTGGGATAAAGGAGGGCTTCGAACGAATCGTGATAATATTCTTCGAAAGCATTGCAGATTATAAGTGTCAGTAAATAAAAGGATCTATTATATTTGCAGCGTTTTAGAATGTAGGATAATAAATAGTAATAAAAATGCAACAAGAAAAATTTTTATCAGTTCTCGGCTGGATAGCTACTGCAACAGCTATGGCAATGTACATTTCGTATATTCCACAAATTAGTTCTAACCTCTCTGGCCACAAAGGCGATTGGCTCCAACCAATGGTTGCTGGTATCAACTGTACACTATGGGTAGGATATGGTTTTGTACGTAAGAAAAAAGATTGGCCAATCGTTATAGCCAACTTTCCAGGCGTTATTTGTGGCTTTCTTGCCGCTATCACAGCTTTATAAAGGATTTCGTCGATGTGGTGACGAACGAATGACTGAATAATAAACGAAATCCAGCAATAGAACAAGTTATTTAAAAGAACCTCAGGAGTGTAGTAAAGGCATCCCCTGAGGTTGTTTTATGTAACTGCAATGAAACAAATTGGTTGTGTTGCTACTCGAAAAAAACAGATTTCTTCTCTTCTGTGCGCTTGATTGCTTTTTACAGCCTTTACACTTTAATTTACAAATAATTTATAGAAATAATGAAACGATTGCTTTATATACTATTGATATTATCGGTTTCGCTTCCGGTGTATTCGCAAATGCTTTTTTCAGAGAATCTTACAATGAACATAGATAGCACCAAAACTCTACAAGGAACGATCTTACCTGTGCTGGATTTCAAAACAGAAAAGGAGAATGTGTTTACTTTCAAAAACACTGCGAACCTCAATCTGCTGATAAGGCGCAACCGGGTAATCAATCTAATTAACAAGCTCGAGTTCTCTACTTATGGTAATAAGATAACTGTAAGCGGAGGATATGTGCACATCGAATACCGTTATTTGTTGCATCATGCCTTTGAGGTTTATCCTTATGTCGAATCGCAATGGGCAGAGAGTAGGGGAATGAAATATAAGATTTCTACAGGTTTACAATCGCGTTATCGGCTAATAAACAGCAATAACTTTCTTATGTTTGCTACTATGGGATTATTTTTTGAGTTCGAAAAGTGGGAAGATCCGACTTCAAGTAATATTATGAAGATGTATGCCTATAGTCGTAGTATCAAGAGCCATCTGTCAGTCAGTCTTAAACATCACTTAGGTGAGCATTGGGAACTTACGACCACGGCCATTCACCAAGCAAATCCCGACAGCTATTGTAAGAAGGCACGCTTTGGAGGAGCTGTTGATCTCAAATACAATATTACATCTACGATAGGAATACGTGGAGCCTACCGAATCATCTACGATACTGCGCCTATTATACCGGTCCGGAAAGATTACAACACTGTTGATGTCGGCATAGCCCTTTCGTTTTAATAAGAGTCAAACATGATTCTCCGGATTGAAAAAAGAAGCCTTTTACTTTGCGCTTCGTAGAAATATATATACTTTTGCAGCTCAAAGAAATCGAATATGAATAAGACCGTTCTCATTTCGCTATGCTCTTCGGTATTGCTGCTTTGCAGTTGTTCAAATGAGTTCAATGCCGTATATAAAACGACCGACACCAATTACCGTTACGAATACGCCAAAGAATGTTTTGCCAACGGAAAATATAACCGGGCGATAACCTTGCTGAACGATCTGATCGTTGTGCAGAAAGGTACCGAGAATGCGCAAGAAAGTTTATACATGTTGGCCATGTCGCAGTATTGCAGTCGTGATTATGAGAGTGCGTCTCAAACTTTCAAGCGTTACGTGCAGAGCTATCCGAAGGGGCAATATGCCGAGATGGCGAGCTTCTATGTCGGTCAGAGCTTGTACATGAGTACTCCCGAACCGCGGTTAGACCAGTCGGAAACGGTTGCTGCCATTACCGCTTTTCAAGAGTATTTAGATCTTTACCCCGACGCAAAGTTGAGGGACGATGCGCAGAAAAGGCTGTTCGCTTTGCAGGATAAACTGGTGAAAAAAGAATTGTATTCGGCGCAATTATACTATGATTTAGGATCGTATTTCGGCAATTGCAATTATGGCGGAAACAATTTCGAAGCCTGTATCATTACGGCCGAGAACGCTTTGAGAGATTATCCCTACACGTCGTTGCGCGAGAACTTCGCCGTACTCGTGATGAAAAGCAAGTACGAGTTGGCACAGCAGAGCGTAGACGAGCGCCGCCTGGAGCGTTATCAAGATGCCGAAGACGAGTGCTACGGTTTTCTGAACGAATATCCCGACTCGAAAGAAAAGAGCACGGCCGAGCGATACATTGCCAAGTGCAAGCAATACACCAAAGAGTAACGCTGCAGGCGCTCGAAACGAATAAATATTTCCCCTCCGTCTTCGGAATCCCAAATCTGCCCGGTCCAATGGCCAGAGGGGCCGCCTTTTTTTTCGATAAAGTTTGATGATAAACGAATAAAGCTTGATAATAAATTAAATAAATGATGGATTACAAAAAATCAAAAGCACCCGCTAACACCACTACCCGCGACGTTATGGATCTTTGCGACGCGACAGGCAATATCTACGAGAGTGTAGCCATTATCGGCAAGCGTTCTAATCAGATTGCTGCAGAGATCAAGCAGGATCTGAACCGCAAACTGGCCGAGTTTGCCTCGTACAACGATTCGCTCGAAGAAGTGTTCGAGAATCGCGAGCAGATAGAAATATCGCGTTATTACGAAAAACTGCCCAAACCCACATTGCTGGCCACCCAAGAGTTTGTCGAAAACAATATTTACTGGCGCGATCCGTCGCAGGATCACAGCGACGAAGCATCATGATTCAGCGCAAACAAACCCTGTTCATACTTCTGGCCGTCGTCTTTACGGTTGCGTGCCTTTGCCGTCCGATAGCCGCGGTCGAACCGCAAGGAATGGGGCTTCAAACGGTGATATGGAATTTTGGTATCGTTACGTCTCACGGCCCGACGTTCTTCGGCAGCTGGCCCCTGTTCGTCCTGTTGACCGTTACGGTTCCGATGCAGCTCTGTGCCGTCTTTTTGTACCGCAAGCGAATGTTGCAGGCCAAACTGTGCACTTTGAGCGCTGTTCTCTGTTTCGTTTGGTGCACCTGTTACGCTTTCGAGGCGTTCAATACCTTCGGGCTGCAAGGCACGTTCCACCCTCGCTTCGTAGCCTGTTTACCGCTTGTGGCAGCCATCTCGTTGCTACTCGCCCGACAAGGAATCATTCGCGACGAGAAGTTGGTCAGAGCCGCAGACCGAATCAGATAAATGGTGCGCGTATCGCGACAAACAAGGCACACCGCGTACAAGGTTATTCCGACATCGAACGGAATAGCCTTTATTTTTTTCATAGCACTCGCTGGCTCCCAGCGGTCGTTTCGCAAAAAGTTATTGGTTGCGTAGACTCTCGTGAGGCTTCCCGCGGAAACGAAAAAAGGAATGAAGGTACAGGATTGCTATCGATTTTTATTAATTTTGCCCACCTGAAACGGCTTTTCATGAAAATTACCAAGAAGCGATATCTACAATTTTTCTCAATAGCAGTGGTGTTATTGGGCATGGTGCGATGTATATTTCCGCAAATAGCTTCAGACGCATCGACTGGCCGGCAACCGTTAGCAGAAATACACGCTGATGCGGTATCGCCATCTGTCGATACGGTTTATTCCAAATTTTTTAATCGGGATGGAACTTTGGCAAAGAACCGTATTTACAGCGTGCCCAATTATGCTGCGGCTTTTCCCGATCAGAACGATGTACAGCTTACGGCAGCCAATCGGTTAGGGGTAAAGCCTGTGGCCGACAGAGAAGAGGCTGAACGACGGAAAGCTGAGCTGGTTTACATCGGCGCCAATCCTTATTTTTATGTCGATCGGTTGCGCAGCAGCATTCCTTATCTTGTTCCGCAGGCGGCAGTGTTGCTTCAGGATGTCGGTCGTAATTTTTTCGATAGTTTGCAGATGAAAGGTATTCCGTTGCACAAAATTATCGTGACCAGCGTTATGCGCAGCCAGGCCGATGTGCAGCGCCTACGAGGACATAACGGCAATGCGACCGAAAACAGTTGTCATTTATACGGAACAACTTTCGATGTATGTTATCATCGTTACAAAACGGTGACAGATCCCGACGGACCGCTACGCCGCCAGGTGCGCAACGATAGTTTGAAGTGGGTGTTGAGCGAGGTTTTGAACGATCTTCGAAAACAAAATCGTTGTTATGTCAAGTATGAGGTTCATCAGAGCTGTTTTCATATCACAACACGCTGATCGGTCCTTATACTCGTTGTATTCTTTCAAGGTTTTTTAAAGGTATGGCCATTGCCTTTGCGCTCGATGGCAAAGCCCGATGCGATGCGTTTAACGGCTTTTGTTTTCGAGTCGAGGCGCCACAATTCATATCTCTCTTCCGATGTCTTTCTTCGCTTATTTCCTTTATCGATGCAGATGATCACGTATCGGCTGTCGGGACTGAGCGAAGCCGACAGAATCTGCTCAAACCTGTGAGGCGCAAAGTCTATCTCCTCGTTGATGTTCAGCACCACATCCCGACAGTACAGTTTGTTTTCGAGCAGATAATAAAGGCAGTGCCGATCGTTGTCGGTATATTTTGCAACGATAGATGCTTTCTTGGGTAAATGCTTGGCAGCAACTTTTACCCGATTGGCTATTGGCGTTTGCGCCGGAAGAACGGTTGAATAAAAAAGGGCGATGACGCAGGCCATAACCCATTTGTAGGTGATCATCATTGGTTGCAAAGGTACTCGAAGATTTTCGGAAAGCCAAATAAAAGCCTCTATTTCCCTTTTCCCGTGCTTGTTGACAGAAGAAAAGACGGTCAGTAGCGTAGCGCTCCGACCTTTTCCAGCTAAAAAAACGTCGGCGATACTCCCAGTCGGCACCTTCGTAAATCGGAAAAAATGAGAAGGGCAGAAAGCTTGATAGTCGAACTATTTTTTATACATTTGCATTTCCAAATATCATATCAAGTACGATCCGTTATGCCCGAAAATAAATCAAGCCGAAGTAAGCGTCAAGTGCCCATCGATAACTCGTACGGGCATCTGCAACCGCAGGCAACCGACATCGAGAGAGTGGTGTTGGGGGCCTTGATGATAGACAAAGATGCATTTTTTATTGTTTCGGAAATCCTCCGTCCCGAATCGTTTTACGAGCCTCGCAACCAAAAGATTTTCCATGCCATCCAATCTTTGAACATGGACGAGAAGCCGGTCGATATCATGACGGTAACCGAGCAACTGAAAAAAGAAGGAACGATCGAAGAGGTAGGCGGGGCAGCTTATGTGGTAGAGTTGAGTTCACACGTCGCTTCTTCGGCCAACATCGAGTACCACGCCAAGATTCTTTCGCAAAAGTCGCTGGCCCGTCAGCTGATTTCGTATGCAAGCGTTATCGAGACCAAGGCCTTCGACGAAACACAGGATATAGACGAGCTGATGCAAGAAGCCGAAGGAACACTGTTCTCGCTGTCGCAAACCAATATGCGGAAAGACTACACGCAGATCGACCCCGTGATAGCGCAGGCAACCGAAATACTGCAGAAGGCATCGGCCAATACAGGCGATCTGACGGGCATTCCCTCGGGCTTTACGAAGCTCGACGAAATTTCCAGCGGTTGGCAGAAGTCGGATCTGGTAATTATCGCAGGGCGTCCGGCAATGGGCAAAACATCATTCGCCCTGTCTATCGCCAAAAACATTGCCGTGACATATCATGAGTCGATCGCTTTCTTCTCGCTCGAGATGAACAACGTGCAGCTGGTCAACCGACTTATTTCGAACACGTGCGAAATTCCGGGACATAAAATCTTGAGCGGACAACTGACCGACGACGAATGGAAACGCTTCGATACGAAAGTCAGAAACCTCACGGGCACGCCTATCTATATCGATGATACGCCCGCCTTGAGCATCTTCGAACTGCGAACCAAAGCGCGAAGACTGGTAAGAGAAAAAGGCGTGAAGGTAATCATGATAGACTACTTGCAGCTGATGAATGCCAACGGTATGCGCTTCGGCAACCGGCAAGAAGAGGTTTCGACCATCTCAAGATCGTTGAAAGGATTGGCAAAAGAACTGGATATTCCGATTCTTGCACTCTCGCAGTTGAGCCGTAACGTGGAAAATCGCGATGGATTGGAAGGCAAGCGTCCACAGTTGAGCGATCTTCGCGAATCCGGCGCCATCGAGCAGGATGCCGATATGGTGCTATTTGTACACCGTCCCGAATATTATCGCATCTTCGAAGACAATAATGGGAGCGATCTGCGAGGCAAGGCGCAGATTATTATCGCCAAGCACAGAAAGGGTGCCACAGGCGACGTGCTGCTTAGGTTTCGCGGCGAATATACCCGATTCGAGAATGTCGACGACGATTATCCGATGCCTGCGACGGAGGGAGGTGAGTTCATCGAATCGCGGATGAACGGAGGAATATCGTCGTTCGGTCCGCCTCCGCCTGTAGGGGATGTGCCTTTCTGAAAAGACAAACATAACTATTGAGTTTGTAAATGATAGATTTTTATGTAGAATTGTGATGATTCGAAATATTTTTGCGTAAAATACAGTAAATATTTTGCTCGTAGCATTCGAAATAGTATCTTTGCAAGCAGAATAAAGAAAAGAAAGATGGAGAAATCAGCCAATATACTAAGTATCATTATTCGCATTCGACTGCCTCGGAAAGCCGGAAGTGATAAGGTGTAAATGTATATGCTCGGTGCGATTTCGATAAAAAGAAGCCTTTCTCACTTCCGTGGTGCGAAAGGCTTTCTGTTTGCCGAACAAAGAAACATTTTATAATAAGCAGAAGATGAGCGACAGACTATTTATTTTTGACACGACATTGAGAGATGGCGAACAGGTGCCCGGATGTCAGTTGAACACGATTGAGAAAATAGAGGTGGCCAAACAGCTCGAACAACTCGGAGTAGATGTTATCGAGGCCGGTTTTCCGATCTCTTCGCCGGGCGATTTCAACTCTGTTATCGAAATCAGCAAGGCCGTGACGTGGCCCACTATATGTGCCTTGACACGAGCCGTAGAGAAAGACATAGATGTTGCGGCCGAATCGTTGAAATACGCCAAGCACAAGCGCATCCACACCGGCATCGGTACATCCGACAGCCATATCCGGTACAAGTTCAACTCTAACCGCGAAGAGATTATAGAGCGTGCGGTTGCTGCCGTGAAGTACGCCAAGAAGTATGTCGACGATGTAGAGTTCTATGCAGAAGACGCCGGTCGTACCGATAACGAATACCTGGCCCGTGTCATCGAAGCCGTAATCAAAGCCGGCGCCACGGTTGTTAACATTCCCGATACGACGGGTTATTGTCTGCCCCAGGATTATGCCGCAAAGATCAGGTATCTGAAAGAGCACGTCGACAGAATAGACCGCGCCGTAATCTCTACCCACTGCCACAACGACTTGGGCATGGCTACTGCCAACACCTTTAATGGCATTTTGAACGGTGCCCGACAGGTCGAAGTAACCGTTAACGGTATCGGCGAGCGAGCCGGCAATACCTCACTCGAAGAGATTGTCATGATTCTGAAATGCCACAAGTATTTGGATATCGAGACCAACATCAACACGCAGAAAATCTTTCCCACGTCACGAATGGTTTCGAGTTTGATGAACATGCCCATTCAGCCCAACAAGGCGATCGTAGGCCGCAACGCCTTTGCCCATTCGAGCGGCATTCATCAAGACGGTGTTTTAAAGAACGCGGCCACTTACGAAATAATGAATCCGAAAGATGTCGGCATCGACGATAATGCCATCGTCTTGACGGCACGCAGCGGAAGAGCCGCCTTGAAATACCGCTTGCAGGTGAACGGCGTTCAGATCGCCGACGAAAAGAAGCTCGACAAGCTGTATAAAAAGTTCCTGGCCCTGGCCGATCAGAAAAAGGAAGTGAACGACGGCGACATCCTCATGCTCGCCGGAGCCGACACAGCCGATTCGTATGCCGTCAAACTTGATTTCTTGCAGGTTACCACGGGCATGGGCGTAAAGAGCGTGGCCAGCATTGGGCTCGACATCAGCGGACAAAAATTCGAAGAGGCGAGCACCGGAAATGGACCGGTAGATGCAGCCATTCGGGCGTTGAAGAAGATCATTCAGCGCGAAATGACATTGAAAGAGTTCACTATTCAGGCCATTTCAAAAGGATCGGACGACGTGGGCAAGGTACACATGCAGGTAGAACACGACGGCCACGTGTACTATGGCTTCGGCGCCAATACAGACATCGTTACGGCTTCTGTCGAGGCCTATATCGATTGTATCAACAAGTTCAACAAGTAGATAATTGCCAGCAATACGGAAGATATGAATACACTGTTCGACAAAATATGGGATCGGCATGTAGTGCAGGCGATAGCCGATGGCCCCACGCAGCTCTACATCGACCGCTTGTACTGTCACGAGGTTACTTCGCCGCAGGCTTTCGCCGATATGAGGGCGCGCGGGTTGCGATGTTTCAGGCCGCAGCAGATATACTGCATGCCCGACCACAACACGCCTACGCACGACCAGGATCGACCGATAGAAGACCCCGTGTCGCGTAAGCAGATAGATACCTTGAACCGGAATGCCGACGATTTCGGCATCCGAAACTTCAGAATGAACACGCCGGATAACGGCATCATTCATGTCGTAGGTCCCGAGAAAGGCCTTTCTCTGCCCGGCATGACTATCGTGTGCGGCGACTCTCACACCTCGACCCACGGTGCGGTGGGTGCCATCGCGTTCGGCATCGGCACGAGCGAAGTAGAAATGGTTATGGCGTCGCAGTGCGTATTGCAGCAGAAACCGCTGTCTATGCGAATCAACATCGACGGCTGCCTGGACAATGGCGTGACGGCGAAAGATGTGGCGCTGTACCTTATGGCCCGGCTCACAACTTCGGGCGCCACCGGCTACTTTGTCGAGTACGCCGGCAGCGTGGTGCGCAACATGAGTATGGAGGGGCGGCTCACGCTGTGCAATCTGTCGATCGAGATGGGTGCGCGTGGCGGATTCATCGCTCCCGACGATACCACGTTCGCTTATATTAAAGGAAGGGAGTATGCGCCGCGCGAGGCCGACTGGGATCGTGCCGTGGCCTATTGGCGAACGTTGAGAAGCGACGACGACGCGGTGTTCGATCGCGAACTCTCGTTCGATGCCGCCGACATAGAGCCGCGCATCACCTATGGCACCAATCCCGGCATGGGTATCGGCATTACCGAAACCATTCCACGGGCAGAAGAGGTCGATGAGTCGGGCAGAGCGTCGCTCATCAAATCGTTGCAGTATATGAATTTCGAACCAGGCGAAAAGCTGTTGGGCCACCCGATCGATTATGTCTTTCTGGGTGCATGTACCAACGGGCGGATCGAAGATTTCCGCGCCTTCGCCTCCATCGTGCGCGGTCGGCGTAAGGCCGATCATGTCGTAGCCTGGCTTGTGCCGGGCAGCTGGACGGTCGATAAGCAGATACGCGACGAAGGAATCGACAAGGTTTTACGCGAGGCTGGCTTCGACATCCGCCAACCGGGCTGCAGCGCCTGTCTGGCCATGAACGATGATAAAATTCCGGCGGGCAAGTATTGCGTGTCGACCAGCAATCGCAACTTCGAAGGTCGACAGGGGCCCGGCTCGCGTACCATCCTGGCGTCGCCGTTAGTGGCCGCCGCTTCGGCCATAATGGGGGTGATCAGCGATCCGAGGGAATGGATGTGACGTGTTCTGCTCATGGTCTCGATCGAAAACCGGTAATGCAGTGCGTCCTAACTTTGGGAAAGGTCCAAATCGATGAAAACAGCTCGTCCCAATGTTGGGAAGAGCGGAAATCGAGAAAACATCCCCGTCCCAAGTTCGGGAAACCTCGAAATTGGCAAAAACAGTGTTTCCCAATATTGGGAAAGGCAGAAATCGTCGAAAACAACATTTCCCAATATTGGGAAGTATAAAAAATGATAGAAACAGCGTTTCGGCTACGGTCGACTGGCAAAAATATAGTTGTATGAAACAAAAATTCGATGTCATTACGTCTACATGTGTTCCGCTTCCGTTGGAGAACGTGGATACCGACCAGATTATACCGGCCCGCTTTCTGAAAGCGACAGACAAGCAGGGATTTGGCGAAAATCTCTTCCGTGATTGGCGATACCGCAAAGACGGCACTCCCGACCCTGATTTCGTGCTCAACGATCCGTCGTACAGCGGCTGCATCCTTGTAGCGGGAAAAAATTTCGGTTCGGGTTCCAGTCGCGAGCATGCGGCTTGGGCCATTGCTGGGTACGGATTCCGCGTGGTGATCAGCAGTTTTTTTGCCGACATTCACAAAAACAACGAGCTGAATAATTTTGTGCTCCCCGTAGTGGTCAGCGACGATTTTCTGCAAGACTTGTTTCGGTGCATCGAGCAGAATCATCGGACTGAGGTGCGTGTCGATCTGCCCAACCAGACAGTAACGAATCTTGAAAACGGCCGCTCCGAACAGTTCGGCATCAACGCTTACAAGAAGCATTGCCTGATGAACGGTCTCGACGATATCGATTTCTTGATTCGCAGTCATGACAAAGTAGCGGCTTACGAGGAGAAGCGAGACGAACGATGGTGAAAAACGATAACGACCGATACGGCGAGTACATCGCCCGCCACCCGGCGATAGAAATTATGGACTCAACGCTGCGCGACGGCGAACAGACCAGCGGCGTGTCGTTCATGCCGCACGAAAAGCTGATGATGGCCCGCATGCTGCTCTCGGATGTAAAGGTAGACCGCATCGAGGTGGCATCGGCGCGGGTGTCCGAAGGCGAGCGAAAAGCCGTGGGCATGATTTGCCGGTACGCCGAAAGCGTGGGGAAACTGGACAGGGTAGAGGTGCTCGGGTTTGTCGACAGTGGGCAGTCGATCAACTGGATAGCCGATTGCGGCGGACGCGTGATCAACCTGCTGGCCAAAGGTTCGCTGCGGCATTGCAGTCAGCAACTCGGCAAGCAGCCCGACCAGCATATCAGCGATATCCGGAAAGAGTTGACCTATGCCCGGAGCCGAGGTATCACGGTCAATCTTTATTTGGAAGACTGGAGCTCGGGCATGAAAGATTCGCCCGAATACGTCTATCGCCTGATGGATGCGCTGTGCACCGAGAACATCAAGCGGTTCTTGCTGCCCGATACGCTGGGACTGATGAATCCGTTGCAGTGCGTCGAGTATGTCCGAAAGATGGTGAAACGATATCCCGGGCTGCACTTCGATTTCCACGGACATAACGATTACGATCTGGCTGTGTCTAACTCGCTGGCCGCCGTGTTGTGCGGTTGCAAAGGCCTGCACGTTACCGTCAACGGATTGGGCGAACGCTGCGGCAATGCGCCGCTGGCTAGCGTTCAGGCCATACTCAAAGATCATTTCCAGGCCAAGACACGCATCGACGAAAGTCGCCTGAACGAGGCCAGCCGCATGGTGGCCAGCTACAGCGGTATTGCCGTGGCGCCCAACCAACCCATCGTAGGCGAAAATGTTTTTACGCAGGTGGCCGGCGTCCATGCCGATGGCGATAACAAGAACAACCTTTATTGCAACGATCTGGCGCCCGAACGATTCGGCCGCAAACGCGAATACGCCTTGGGCAAGAATAGCGGAAAAGCAAACATCGCCAAGAACCTGACCGAGCTCGGGTTGGTGCTCACCCCAGAACAAACCCGACGTGTAACGGCGCGCATCACTGAATTGGGCGACCGCAAAGAACGTGTTACGCAAGACGATCTGCCCTACATCGTAAGCGACGTGCTGAAACACGAAACCGCCGAAGACAAGGTGCGGCTGCTAAGCTACATGGTCAGCACGTCGTATGGACTGAAACCCATCGCCAGCATCAAGGTCGAGATAAATGGGCGGCAGTACGAATGCGACTCGACCGGCGACGGACAATACGACGCTTTTGTGCGTGCCTTGCGTAAAATCTACAAAGAAAACCTGGGCCGAACCTTCCCGCTGCTGGCCGATTACGCAGTGTCCATTCCGCCCGGCGGGCGCACCGACGCGCTGGTTCAGACGGTCATCACGTGGCACAGCGCCGACGGACGCGTTATCAGGACGCGCGGCCTGGACGCCGATCAGACCGAAGCCGCTATCAAGGCAACCTTCAAAATGCTGAACATCGTAGAAGAATGATAAAACTACAAACATACAAACACCAGAGATCATGACAAAGTTACGTATTGCCGTGTTGGCGGGCGACGGAATCGGGCCCGAGGTCATGCGGCAGACCATTGCAGTGCTAAACGCCGTTGCGCACAAGTTCGATCACCGTTTCGAGTACCGAGAAGCCATCTGCGGGGCGCAGGCCATCGAGGCCGTAGGCGATCCGTTTCCCGACTCGACCTATCGCACCTGTATGGAGGCCGACGCCGTGCTGTTCGGCGCCGTAGGTCATCCGCGCTACGACAACGACCCCACCGCCAAAGTGCGCCCCGAACAGGGACTGCTTGCCATGCGTAAACAGCTGGGGCTTTACGCCAACATCCGACCGGTGCAAACCTTCGACTGTCTGCTCCATCATTCGCCGCTGAAAGAAGAACTGATTGCCGGCGCCGACTTCATCGTAATCAGAGAACTGACCGGCGGAATGTATTTCGGCGAGAAATACCAGGACAACGACAAGGCCTTTGACACGAACTATTACACGCGTCACGAGATAGAGCGTATACTGAAAACCGCTTTCGAGCATGCTGCTGGCCGAAAGAAACACCTCACTGTGGTCGACAAGGCAAATGTGCTAGCATCCTCGAGGTTGTGGCGGCAAATAGCCAAAGAGATGGAACCGCGATACCCCGAGGTCGCAACCGACTATATGTTTATCGACAATGCCTCAATGCGTGTGCTTACCGAACCGCGGTTTTTCGATGTCATCGTCACGGAGAACACCTTTGGCGACATCCTGACCGACGAGACCAGTTGCATAACCGGTAGCATGGGCCTGCAACCCTCGGCCTCGCTAGGGCGGCACACGCCCCTTTTCGAACCCGTACACGGTTCGTGGCCGCAAGCCGCAGGGCAGAACATTGCTAACCCGATAGCACAAATCCTGTCGGCCGCCATGCTTTTAGAGCACTTCGCGTTGAGCCAAGAAGGACGTTTGATACGGAAAGCGGTTGATGCCAGTTTAGAGGCCAACGTCAGAACTCCCGACATACAGGTGCCAGGCACCGCCGCCTACGGAACGAAAGAAGTGGGCGAATGGATGGTCCGCTATATTGAAAACAATTAAAAAGGCCCGTCGATATGAACAACAGAAAAATTATAGTCGGCTGTTGGTTGATGCTCGGTCTGCTGTTCGCCCCGGCCCATGCTTCGGCACAAACCCGGCAAGCCTTGCGCGACAGCCTTAGCAAGGCGGTCGACCAGCTGGCCTACCATCCCGATAGCTTAGACTTGCGACTGAAGAAGGCTGCTTGGAATCTGCAACTGGAGCAGTGGCAGTATGCTAAAGACGAGTACGACTACGTGTTGCAGCGCGAACCCAGCAACCCCGCCGGGCTTTACTTCCGCGCTTTCGCCAATCGGCAGTTGCACCGATACGGTTTCGCCCGGTTGGATTATGAAAACCTGCTGACTGTTGTTCCCGGTCACTTCGAAGGCCTTTTGGGCCTGGCGTTGCTCAACCAGCAAGATCGCCGCTATACCGAGGCCATGAACCAGATCAACCTGCTCGTGAACCAGCATCCCGACAGTGCTACGGCCTATGCCGCCAGAGCGGGCATGGAGCGCGAACGCAACCTGCTTGAAGTGGCCGAATTCGACTACGGCGAGGCCATTCGCCGTGCCCCATCCAACACAGATTTTATACTGAACAGGGCCGAAGTGCGCATCATGCTCAGAAAATACAACGAGGCCCGCGAAGATTTAGATCGCCTCGTCGGCCTGGGCGTTCCGCGTGCCGAAGTGGCCGACTGGTATCGTAAAATCAAGAAAAAAAGACGATAATGGATCCATTGATTAAAAACATTAAGAAAGAATTAGAGGCTTTCTCGACCGAAGAGAAACGCACTGTATTGCCCCGCTTTTTCAAAACCGGAAAAGGCCAGTACGGCGAGGGCGACCGCTTCATGGGCGTAGCCGTTCCCGACGTAAGGACTGTGGCCAAGCGCCACAAAACCATTTCGCCCCACGAGCTACGCTTGCTGCTCGCCTCGGAATGGCACGAGATACGCCTTTGCGCCCTGCTGGTGATGGTCGAAAAATACAAGAAAGCCGACGCCGAAAGCCGCAAAAGCTTGTTCGACTTCTACCTGTCGCACACTCCGCGCATCAACAACTGGGACCTGGTCGACCTCTCTTGCCACCACATCGTAGGCGAATACCTGCTCGACAAATCCCGCGACATACTCTATCGGCTGGCTCAAAGCCCCCTATTGTGGGACAATCGCATCGCCATCGTCTCGACCTTTGCCTTTATTCGTCGCAACCAGTTAGACGACACTTACGAACTCGCCAGCCTAATGATGAACCATACGCACGACCTGATGCATAAGTCCATCGGATGGATGTTGCGCGAGTCGGGTAAGCGCGACCCGCAACGGCTCTACGAATATGTAATGCGATATCGCGCCGACATGCCGCGAACAATGTTGCGCTACGCTATCGAAAAGTTTGCGCCCGAAGTTCGCTCCGAACTTCTGCGGCGATAATTCGTCTTACCGCTTCTTTCAAGTTTTTACAAGAGGATGTATTCATTTTTTGTACATCCTCTTTCTTTTTTTATAAATCCGGATCGCGGATTTGCTCGCTGACACTCTGGGGCCGTTTCCCGGATCGCGGATTTGCTCGCTGACACTCTGGGGCCGTTTCCCGGATCGCGGATT
>CAUQAO010000036.1:0-18618 GCA_963515815.1 uncultured Prevotella sp. | reverse complement strand
CAGACACTCTGACTGGCCCGCTGAGCGACTCAGCAACGCATTCAGACACTCTGACCGGCCTGCTGAGCGACTCAGCAATAGGGGCAGAGTTGTAAATGGCGCTTGCGACAAAGTTTTTGACGACCGGCGGGTGCCTGACACCGCATTTTTCGGCGCGACCGGCGACCGGCGGGTACGCGACAGGGCTTTCGAAGGCTCCGATCGCGATTGGCGGTGATGCGACAGCGGCTTCAACTTACGAATTATAACAGAAGCGTGCAAGAAATTATCTTTTTCGCATAAAAATTCCCTGTTTTTTACCGTTTAATTTACTTTTTTATGGTTTTTCTTGTATATCCTGTTAAAAACGGTTACCTTTGCCGCCACATTTTTATTATAATTATTAAACGCGAGAGAGAAATTATGGAGAAAAGACTCGGCATGGTTTTGTTCGGATTGTTCTTATGTATGGGAATCGTGTTCGCTCAAAACAAAATTACGGGTACCGTCGTCTCGGGCGATGACGGTGAACCGATCATCGGTGCGTCTGTATTGATTCAGGGAAGCAAGACCGGTGGGACTGTTACCGACTTGGACGGTCGTTTTACTTTGGCTGTGGCCGAGGGTAAACTGATCGTGGTGAGCTACGTGGGTATGGAAACGCAGACGCTGAAAGCCAAAAACGGCATGCAGGTTACCCTGAAACCCAACCAAACGCTGCAAGAAGTGGTGGTAACGGGTATGACAAGTACGGATAAAAGATTGTTTTCGGGAGCCGCAACGAAAATCAAGGCAGAGGATGCCAAAATCAGCGGTATGGCCGATGTGAGCCGTTCGTTGGAGGGGCGTGCAGCCGGCGTAAGCGTGCAGAATGTGTCGGGTACGTTCGGTACGGCCCCGAAGATTCGTGTGCGCGGCGCAACGTCTATTTACGGCAGTTCGAAACCGCTGTGGGTGGTCGACGGCGTGATTATGGAAGATGTTGTGGATGTTTCGGCCGACCAATTGTCGTCGGGCGATGCCAATACGCTGATTTCGTCGGCCATCGCAGGGTTGAACTCTGACGATATCGAGAGCTTCCAAATCTTGAAAGACGGTTCGGCTACGTCGATCTACGGTGCGCGGGCCATGGCCGGCGTGATTGTCGTGACGACGAAGAAAGGGCGTGCCGGTCAGTCGCACATCAGCTACACGGGCGAATATACGATGCGTCTGAAACCCAGTTACAGCACGTTCAATATCATGAATTCGCAGGATCAGATGGCTGTTTACCGCGAATTGCAGAAGAAGGGTTTCTTGAACTATGCCGAGATCGCTACGGCGATGAACAGCGGTGTGTACGGCAAGATGTATCAGCTGATGTCGGAGTATGACGAAACGACGGGCCAGTTTGCCATGCCCAATACCGAGAAGGCGAAGAACAAATACCTGCGTGCAGCCGAATATCGGAATACGAACTGGTTCGACGATCTGTTTTCGAATGCCGTGATGCACAACCACTCGGTGAGCATCTCGGGTGGTACGGAAAAGTCGCAGTACTATGCGTCGCTTTCGGCCATGTTCGATCCGGGATGGACCCGGCAGAGCAAGGTGCAACGCTATACGGCCAACATCAATACGTCGTACAATATCAACAAGCATTTCGACATCAACCTGATCGGCAATGCTTCTTACCGCCAGCAAAAAGCTCCCGGAACACTGAACTCTGATGTAGACGTGGTGACGGGCGAGATAAAGCGCGACTTTGATATCAACCCCTATTCGTATGCCCTAAACAGTTCGCGTACGTTGGATCCGCACGAGTTTTATACACGCAATTATGCTCCATTTAATATTCTCCACGAACTGGCCAACAACTATATGGATCTGAACGTGTCGGATTTCCGCGTTCAGGCCAGCATCGATTACCGGCCGATTCAGAAAGTGAAGATCACGTTGCTGGCTTCGGCCAAGAGTTCGGCCACCTCGCAAGAGCACAACATCATGGACGATTCGAACCAAGCGCAGGCCTATCGCGCCATGCCCACGGCAACGATTCGCGACCGCAACCCGTTCTTGTACAAGAATCCGGACGATATCTATGCGTTGCGCATTTCGATCTTGCCCTACGGCGGTATCTACGAGCGACGCGACAACCGGTTCTTCGGATGGGATACGCGTATCTCGGCCAGCTACAACGATGTGTTCAACGATACGCACATCTTGAATCTCTACGGCGGTATGGAAACCAACTTCGTAGACCGTAAATCGACCTGGTTCCGCGGCTGGGGTATGCAGTACAGCCTGGGCGAAACGCCGCTGTATGCTTATCAGGTATTCAAAAGAGGGCAGGAAGAAGGCTCCAATTACTATACAATGCAAAATTCGCATATCCGAAGCGCAGCTTTCTTCGGTACGGGAACTTACTCGTACAAAGGCCGCTATCAGGTAACAGGTACCATTCGCTATGAAGGCACCAACTATCTGGGCAAGGCCACGAGCGCACGCTGGATGCCGACATGGAACGTTTCGAGTGCGTGGAATGCGCACGAAGAGTCTTGGTTCGAAGATACATTCAAGGATGTTCTTACGCACGGAACGTTGCGTCTGAGCTATTCATTGACCGGCGACCGGCCTTCAGTTATCAACTCGTTGCCGGTATTTACCAGTTCTAATCCCTGGCGCCCCTTCACCACGGTGCAGGAGTCGGGCATAGACCAAACGCTGGGCAATCCGCTGCTGACTTATG
Organism: uncultured Prevotella sp.; assembly: GCA_963515815.1. Taxonomy (GTDB): domain Bacteria; phylum Bacteroidota; class Bacteroidia; order Bacteroidales; family Bacteroidaceae; genus Prevotella. The sequence goes on along the minus strand of CAUQAO010000036.1, from coordinate 15,911 downwards.
AAAAGAAACACGAGTTCAACATCGGATTCGATTTGGGCTTCTTGAAAAATCGCATCAATTTCAGCGCAGACATGTATTGGCGTAACAACTACGACCTGATCGGCATAGCCAATACCGAACTCTACGGAGCGCAGCATGCGAACGTGGCCAGCATGAAGTCGAACGGTATGGAGTTTACGCTATCTACGACCAACATCCGTACAGATCACTTTACATGGAGTACGAATTTGATTTATTCGCATTCGCACAATGAGGTAACCGAGCTGTATTCGCATTCGCGCATCATCGATATGGTCAAAGGTACCGGATTTGCCATGGCAGGCTATCCCGTAAGATCAGTCTTCTCGGTTCCGTTTATGGGACTTAACAGAGAAGGTCTGCCTACATTCCTCAATCCTGATGGTGAGGTGACGGTTACCGGCATCTCTTTCCAGGAACGCGATCCGAAACGTATTAAATTCTTGAAGTACGAAGGCTCTGCCGAACCGACAGATGTAGGATCGTTGGGCAATATCTTTAAGTACAAGGCCTGGACGTTCAATATATTTCTTACCTATTCGTTTGGTAACGTGGTTCGCTTAGACCAGGTGTTCTCTGAAAAGTATGACGACCTGTCTTCGCTTCCCAAAGAGTTCAGAAATCGTTGGAGCGTTCCCGGCGACGAGAAACGTACCAACGTTCCGGTGATTGCCAGTGCCCAGCAGAATCAATACGATTCTAACTTGAGTTTTGCTTACAACGCATACAATTTCTCTGATGTTCGTATTGCCAAAGGCGACTTCATCAGAATGAAAGAGCTTTCGTTGAACTATGATTTCCCTAGCAGGCTGTTGAAATCTCTGAATGTAAATACGCTCTCTCTAAAACTTCAGGCAACCAACCTTTTCTTGCTGTATGCAGACAGAAAACTGAACGGACAAGATCCTGAGTTTTTCAATACCGGCGGTGTTGCCGTACCGGTTCCGAAGCAATTTACACTTACACTTAGATTAGGAATGTAAAAAAATGGAAATGATGAAAACAAATAAAATAATATATTCAGCGCTGGTCTTAGCCGTTTCTACTTTATCGCTGTCTTCGTGTAACGATTATCTGGACACGCTGCCAGACAATCGTACCCCGATCGATACGGAGCAGAAAGTAGCCCAACTGTTGGTTACTGCTTATCCGGACGTATCCAATATGCTACTCAACGAAACCATGTCGGATAATGCCGATTACTATGGAGACAAAAACCCAAACGGCGAACGTGTCGGCGATCAGATGTACTTCTGGCAAGATGTAACCGAAGCAGATAACGAAGCACCTTTGAACATTTGGCAGTCGTGCTATAGTGCTATCGCCAATGCCAACCAGGCCCTTGCTTCGATTGAAGAGATGGGCGGCGCTACAACTTCTTCGTTGCGTACATCCAAGGCCGAAGCACTGTTGTGCCGGGCTTACTCGCACTTCTTGTTGGTTAACGAGTTCTGTAAGCATTATAATACCGAAACCGGTAAGACAGATTTAGGCATCCCTTACTCGGATAAGGTAGAAATGATACTCGACCATACCGATCGCGGTAATGTTGCCGATGTATATGCCCGTATAGATAAAGACATACAAGAAGCTCTTCCGCTTGTTTCTAACGACTATAATGTTCCGAAATACCACTTTAACAAGAATGCAGCCTATGCGTTTGCTGCTCGTTTCTATCTGTATTACGAGAAATGGGATCAAGTGGTGAAGTATGCGGATATGTGTTTGGGCGAGAATCCCGCCAGCTCTCTTCGCGATTGGAAAGCAATGGGCGCCCTGACATCCGACTTCGATGCTATTGCACAGTATTACGTAGGTGCCGATCTTTCTTCCAATCTGTTGTTGTCGACTTATATCTCATCCACAGGCCTTTATTTGGGTCCCTATGTTTATTTCAAGCGCTACTCTCATGGCACTTATCTCTCCAAGAACGAAGACCTGACCGCAGCCAACGTATGGGGTAAAGGCAAGTATTACTATCAACCGTTTATTCGTAATGGCAATAATTTCGATTTGGCCCAGATATGGAAATTACCTTATATGTTCGAGTATAAAGATCCTGTGGCACGAACGGGGCTTGCTCACACGGTGAGCGTCGTATTCTCTACAGACGAATTGTTGCTGAACAGGGCCGAGGCTTATATCATGCAGAAACAGTATGACAAGGCTTTAGCTGATTTGAACCTGTGGATGCACAACATTATCGATACCGAAACGGTGCTGACAACCGAGTCGATACAGAAGTTCTACAATTCTGTAACCTACTCTTACAGCGATGCAAAGAAAATGCTCTCTACGGTAAAGAAGCACCTGAATCCGGTTTTTGCCATCGATGCCGAAGGCTCTGTTCAAGAAACAATGTTGCAGTGTGTTTTAGGATTCCGCCGCATTGAGACCCTTCACCAAGGTTTGCGTTGGTTCGATGTTAAACGTTACGGTATAGAAATCGTGCGTCGGCTTATGGGACCTGCAGGCACACCGGTAGAACTTCTGGACGTTCTGAAGAAAGACGATTTGCGACGTGCGGTACAGATACCGCTCGATATTCGTGAGGCTGGCCTCAAGGCAAATCCTCGCTAATTAACTTATAAAAAAGGGAAATAGAAATGAAACAATATATTTTATATGCTGCGCTGTTCGTAATGGGATTGTCGTCCTGTTCAGAAGATAAGTTGGATGAGCAAAGCGTCATCGTAGATTCGAGTACCGAGCAAACCGAGTTTGACAAATGGATCAAGGCAAATCTGACAGATCCTTATAACATACAGTTCTTGTACCGTTATGATCATAACGAAACCGATATGAACTATTATAATGTTCCGGCCGACTACGATCAGGCTGTGAAATTAGCTCATATCGTTAAATATGCCAGCATCGAGGCTTATGATCAGGTGGCAGGCATAGCCTTTACACGAAAGAACTTTCCGAAACTGTTCTATGCAACGGGTGAATTCGAATATCGTAATAACGGTACAATGATTTTAGGTACTGCCGAGGGTGGAAAAAAGATTTTCCTGGCAGGAACCAATCGCTTGAATAGGTTCTTGACGAATCTTGAAGACTTGAATACATATTATTTGCGTACTATTCATCATGAGTTTACCCACATTCTGAACCAAACAAAGGCTTATACCCCCGAGTTTCAGAAAGTGACCGGAAGCCTGTATATCTCTGATGCGTGGAGCCAGTCGGAAGGAGCTAAAGGCTATCTCGATCGCGGGTTCATCACTGCTTATGCGCAGATGGAAGCGCGCGAAGATTTTGCTGAGATGCTTTCTACCTATATCACCAATACTCCGCAGCAGTGGGCAAAATGGATGGCCGATGCAGCTGTCGACGATCAGACACATAAGGCGATTAAAGGCGCAGAACTTATTGCCAAGAAATTGGAGATGGTGCGTATCTATATGCGCGACGAATGGCATATCGACATCGACCAATTGCGTGACGAAATTCTCCGTCGCGAAACCGATGTAATTAACGGTTATGTAGATTTAACCGATTTGACTGTAGATAAAAAATAAGGGAGTCCTGATATGAAAAAGAATAATTTGGTAATATACCTGTTTTTAGTCCTGCCGGCATTGCTGCTACAGTCGTGTCTGAAAGATCAGGAAGATGTTTTCGACAGCTCTTCTTCTGCTCGGATGGAGGAATATCTGAATAAGGCAAAGACCGTATTGATGAATTCCGAGCAAGGCTGGATACTCGATTATTATCCGCATGCCAATCGTATTTACGGTGGATATGCATATACCATTAAGTTTACGAAGAACGCCGCCGAGATTCGTTACGAGCGCGAACCCGGTAAAAAGGAAACCTGTCTTTACTCGATGAAGACGAATAATGGTCCGGAGTTGTCGTTCGATACCTATAGCCCGATGATGCACTTTTTCGCAACTCCCTCTTCCGATCTATACGAGGCGTTGGGAGGCGATTTCGAATTCGTGATCGACAGCATCGGCAACGACCGAATCAAGTTACACGGTAAGCGTTCGCAAAACGTTATGTACATGCGTAAACTTACGGATACTGCTGCCAATTATCAGGAAAAGGTCATCGATATGGGCGATACTTTCTATTTGGCCGGATCGGATGGAACGATCGGCGGAAAGAGTGTTCACTTCGATTTCGATGTCGTGTCGCGCCAGATCAAGATTGCTACTGAAAACGGTGCTGTAGAGACGGCTTACAATTATACCGATAAAGGTATCCGGCTTTACGAACCGTTGGTCATCAATGGCACCGAGGTGTCTGAATTGACCTACGATGAGAGTAAGATGACGCTGGCGGCCGCCAATGTCGACCTGAATAAGGGGTGGCAGTCGCCGCAGTCGGTTGTCGATGTAATCCAAAGCATCGGTTCTGACGACAAGGCTTTCTCGCGCAGCTACGATAACATCAAGCATCTTTCGGAGTTTAAGTTCGAGACAGATGCCGACTGGCTGACATTTATCAAGAGCGGCGATAAGCTGACCGTAGAAACCACATCGAACGCAACCGGCGAGGTACGCTCTGCGGTTGTCAACGTTGTCAACGGCAACTATAGCGCCTCTTTCACGGTTACGCAGTGCGAGGTTACCGATATTCTGGGTGATTACAGTTTTTCTTATCTCAACAAAGACGACGAACGGATAGAAGTACCGGCCAAGTTGACATTGGCGGGCGAGGCAGTCAGGCTGACTTTCCAAGAAGATGGATTCGATACGCCGTTCGCTCTTCCGTTGAGATTCGACCAGGCGAAAGGTGCACTTGTATTGAGCGGCGGCTACATTGGCAAGTTTAAAAACTACAACATGATAGCCTCGTTCCTCTTTGCTGGTGGCTCTTATGTCACATTCAGCAATAAAGAAAGCATTTCTGCTCCTTTCCAGCGCAATGACGAACAAGGCGTTTTCGCTGCATTTGCCGGAAAGGTATCCAACACCGATATAGAGGCAATTATCATCTGGGCTTCGAACAAAACCGAGCCAAAGAATTTAAATGATACGGAAGGCTACTTGTGCTGGCTCACCTCACCGGTTCTTGTAAAGAAGGCTGCGGGCGGAGCCAAAGAATGGGTGCCCTCCATCGGCAAATCTCCGAAGCGATCGAATCGCGAGTTTCCCGCATCCATCAAACGTGTAAAATAATCGTAACGAATTATGAAAAAGATATATAGTATTTTGTTTCTCACTGCATGCTGTATGGCTTTTATCGCTTGTGGCGACGACAACAACGTGGGCAGTGCCTATCAGCATACGTCTACTGTCAAGGTAGTCAAGTCCGACCTTATTTTCTCTGCCGCGGCCGGAACTGGAACCGTAGAATTCAATGCGCCGACTGCGGCAACGGCCACCGTCAACGCAACCTGGGCCACGGCCACGGTCGATGGCAATAAGGTAAGCGTTACGGTAAACAAGAACCCCGATTTGGAAGGCCGCTCGGCTCTTCTGACCATCAAGAGCGGAACCGACTCTACCGAGGTGGCGATACAGCAGCGCGGAATGGTTTTCAAGTATGGTTCGGACAAAAAACAGTTCATTTACAACGACCAGGCCAGCACAATTACCATTCCGATACACAACGAAGGATCGGATCTGAAAATCACCGGACTCTCGTGGGCTGAGGCCTCGATCAGCGACGCCGAAATCAGCGTCAAGCTGGCTATCAACGAAACGGGCCACGTACGCATGGGCTACATTCATTACACGGCCGGTCCGTATGCCGACTCGTTGCTCGTGATACAGGGCGAACGCAAAGATATCGTGAATCAGACTTATGCGCTGGCCGGATACGATATGACAAAGGTAAAGGCTACAACCAAAACGCTGGACGAGGTATTTTCTACCGAACTTGCCACCATTGCCGAGGATAACGGTGAGCTGGTGCTCTATTTCCCCAATAGGAACTGGATACTGCCACTCAACTTCGACGACAGCACGCTATCCTTCAACGTTAAGGCCGGCGTCCATATGGGAATGCTTTATAATGCTTTCCACATCTTCTCGGCTGTTGTCGACTGGGGCTATTACAAAGCGTTCGCCAACAACGATCTGACCTATATGCTGGCCCATTCCGCAGTAAATCTCAGCATTTCGGGCATGTTTCTTTATGATGAGGACCAACAGGTAATGGTGGCTCCGTTCATAGATAATCAGACCAACGACGCGATGATCAAAGAGCTTACCCGAGATAATTCAGCCACGTTCGATGCCAACGCTTTAGGTTTCTTCGCTTTCAAGAGCGACCAGGGCGCCCAGGCAGGCAAGAATAACTATCAGGGAGCAGTTAATCTATATTACCAACCGTTCTTGATTCAGCTGAAAGAAGAGAGCGGAGCCAAAGAGGTCGATATCCAGACATACGACAAACTGGCGCCGCAACTCTCGCCTGCTAAAAAACAGCAGATATTGCAAAGAGTAAAGCAACAAAAGATCGGAATAGCGCCCTTGCGCTGACACCCGAGCCGGTTGGCGCCGATAATACGCGCGCCGATGCGGAATTCTGTGCCGAAAACAACTTCCGTCCCATGCTCCACACCGATTGGAGCACGGGGCGGAATGTTTTTTGCCCCTCACGCAAGAATTGGCCTCGGAAAACCGCGTTTTCGGTCCGCCGCAAGTGTCGGCAGCTAAAAAACCTTGGAATTTTTGACCGCTACGCTGCAGGCGTCAAAAAAACTTTGGTATTTTTTACCCCTACACTGCAGGCATCAAAAAAACTTTGGTGTTTTTGACCGCTACACTGCAGGCATCAAAAAATCTTTGGTATTTTTGATCAATACGTTGCAAGCGTCAAAAATGACGGCTATTTTTGTCGGCATTCGTCGAATTTGAGAGAAAAATACGATGTAGAAGCTCTGAAATCGATGAATGGAAGCCTTACGACTGAAAATCACCCTGAAAATGTGCGAAAACCGACTAAAATCGTCTGTAATGGGCACACGATCGCTACGCCTGAAACATTTCTGCAGAAAACGAAAGGAAGAGCTACGAGCGGAACAGTTTTTTTTCACGGTTTTTATTTTTGTTTATATTATTTCTTTTTCATATATTTGTGGCGAGAAATCGATACTGATGCCTCAGAAAAGATAATGAATCTAAATCTTATTAAGTAACCCGAACATTCCACCAACACGACATGTTAAAAATGACTATGAAAAGATATATAAATCAGAAGTAATATCACTAACCGTATTTACATTTACCGCTGCTCTTATTAAACCGCATAAAAAGGGGAGATTTTCGGATCGGAAACCAGGGCATTTGTCAGTCTTGACACGGATGTTTTTTACAACATAATAGAACTTAATCCAAACTAAATTACAATAACCTATGAAAAAAAGTTTATTTTTAGTCTTCTTGTACAGCCTGCTGCTTGTTGGATGTAAGGAAGAAAACTCGGATGTCGGCAAAGCGTACGATCCGTCGCAGCCGGCAACGTTTACAGAGTTTACGCCCACGGAGGGGGCCGTACGTACGCGAATGTTTATTAAAGGCAAGAACTTCGGTACGGACGAAACGAAGATTCGTGTTAACGTCGGCGGCCGAGAGGCCAAGGTGATCGGTACCGATGGCGAGACGATTTACTGTATGGTACCCAGCAGGGCCTATGACGGTAACGTGACGGTAATGTTCGTTAACGATAAAGGCGAGACGACACAGGAGTACACCTTCGAACAGAAGTTCAGTTATCAGCCCAAGACGGTTGTGGGTACGCTGCTTCGCAAGGTCGACGAAAACGGCAAGTCGGGTTTCTCGGACGGTAGTTTCGACGGCCAGGCATCGATTCCGTATAGCGACTGGTTGGTGTTCGACCCGAAGGGGCAAGGCAGTAACGACAAGTTGCTGTTCTCGAGCAACTATCACGACGGTATACGTGTACTCAACCTGACGAAGCGAACGGTAACGCGACTTTTCCCACGTTCGCAGTATAAGGAGATGTTCTCGTTTACCTTTTCGGTAGACGGCGATACGTTGTTCTTCCCCGACGACAATGGGGAGGGGGTCAGCTCTCAGCTTGCCAATGTGTATTACTGTCTGAGGTCGGAGAATTTCCGCAAATTCCGCCCTTACAATTACGGTCCTTGCAGCTATGGTATGGTTTGCATGCCCGACGGCTATAAGTTTTATTCGAGTTGGACCAACGCCGCCATCTACAGAATGGGCGACATAAGTACCGGCATCCCGCATATCGACAACGACCGCGAACTTTGTTACCGTTTGGCTCAGCTGGTGCAGACCGATGGCGAGCACACCAGGTTGGTGCTGCATCCTTCGGCTAAGTACATGTACCTGTTCACTGAAGGGCGTGGGGCCATCATGCGTTCTAACTATGATTCGAAAAGACACATGTTCGAGTTTCCGACCATTATAGCCGGTTCTCTTACCTCGAGAGGATGTTCGGAAGGAACCGGTTCTACGGCACGCTTCCGTCAGCCGTGGTGCGGCGTATTTGTCAAGAACCGCGAGTATGAGAAGGTTCCGCGAAAAGACGGCGAACTGTATGATTTCTATTTCTGTGACAAGGAAAACTTCTGTGTCTGGCGTATCACGCCCGACGGCGTTGCCTCTATTGTCGTTGGCCGCAGCAACTACACGGCCGATAACAAGTACTGGGGATATGTAGACGGCGATCCGCTGAAAGAAGCTCGCCTGAATCATCCCGCTGGACTGGCTTATGATCCTGAGGACGAAATGTGGTATATCGGCGATAACGAAAACCATGCCATACGTTATGTGGCCGTAGAATAACACTTAATATTCGAATCTATATGAAAAAATATATTATTCTATTTTTGTTGACCGTACTATGGACCGGATCCGTGTACGCTCAAGACCAGGAGATCGTAGAGATTACAGGTACTGTAACCGACGAACACCACGAACCGCTGATCGGTGTCAATATCAACGTGAAGGGTCGATTGGGACAAGGAGCCGTAACTAATATAGACGGTCATTATACCATCAAGGCTCCGATGTATTCTTATCTCGTATTCTCGTATATCGGACTGAAAACACAAGAGGTTTTCATCAAAGAGAAAAAGACGTATGATGTCGTATTGAAAGAAGATTCAAAGACCGTACTCGATGAAGTGACCGTTACCGGAACAGGTGTGCAGAAGAAAATCACGCTGACGGGAGCCGTAACGACTGTCTCGACAAAAGACCTGCGAACTCCTACCGGTAGCATATCCAATGCGTTTGCGGGTGTGGTTCCCGGTGTCTTCGCACGTCAAACAACGGGACAGCCGGGCGATAACATCTCTGAATTCTGGATTCGCGGTGTCTCTACGTTCGGTGCTGGGCAGAATGCACTGGTGTTGGTCGACGGATTCGAAAGAAAACTGAACGATATCAATACCGAGGATATAGAAACCTTTACGGTACTGAAAGATGCCTCGGCAACGGCTATCTACGGTTCGCGAGGCGCTAACGGTGTATTGCTTATTACCACTAAACGCGGTAAGGAAGGCAAAACAAAAGTGAACGGAAAGGTAGAAATGAGCTACAGTACGCGGACTCGGTTGCCCAAGTTTGTCGACGGACCTACGTATGCCAGGTTGATGAACGAGGCGCTTACTACGCGTAACGAACCGGCTGCCTTCAGCGAAGACGATTTGTACTTGTTCAAAAGCCAACTCGACCCTGAAGTGTTCCCCAATGTCAATTGGATGGATATGCTGCTGAAGAAGGGGGCACCCATCTATCATGCTACAGTCGATGTAAACGGTGGCGGATCGTTGGCACGTTACTTCGTTTCGGCCAGCTATATCAATGAAGGTGGTATATACGAAACCGATAGGGCGCTGAAAGATTATGATACCAATGCAAACTATAATCGCTTCAACTATCGTATGAACATCGATATGAATCTGTCTAAAACCACGTTGCTGAAAGTCGGTGTGTCGGGTTCGATGGAGCGTCAGAATAGGCCGGGTTCTTCGTATGGTGATATATGGCACGGGTTGATGGGTTATAATCCTATTGCTACCCCCCTTAAATATAAGAACGGCCGTTGGGGATCGTATGGAGAAGGGGCTTATAGCAACCCCTGGGTGCAAATTACGCAGAGCGGTTATAACGAGACATGGAAAAGTACGGTTCAGACCACTGCTACGCTTGAACAGGACTTTAGCTTTATAACCAAAGGATTGAAATTTATCGGTCGTTACGGATTCGATATCTATACCGATAACGGTAACAGACATCGTAAAACTCCTGAAGGTTGGAGAGCAGAACGGCTGAGAAACTCTGCCGGCGAGATCGAGTTCAGGAAAATAATGAATGAAGCATTGATGACGGCCAATCCCTATTCGAGGGGTGAAAGGAAAGAGTATCTCGAGGCAGAGATGCATTACGAGCGCGCTTTTGGCGACCATCAATTAGGCGGTGTATTGAAGTATACGCAAGATAAGACGATCGATAACAGCCAACCGAGCGGATCGCCGATGGAAAGAACGATAGCATCGATTGAAAGACGACATCAAGGTTTGGCTGGAAGATTTACATACGGCTGGAAATACCGCTATTATCTCGACTTCAACTTCGGATACAACGGTTCTGAAAATTTTGCTACGGGCCATCAGTTCGGTTTCTTCCCGGCTTACTCTGTAGCATGGAATATCGGCGAAGAACCCTGGATCAAGAAAAACATGTCGTGGATACAAATGTTCAAGATACGATATTCGTATGGTAGGGTAGGTAATGATTATTTAAAGTCTCGCTTCCCTTATCAGCCTACATTCTATCGTTGGACCAGCAACGATGAACACGATGAAGATTCAAAACGTGCGACAGAGGCCGATTATCAGTTTGGCGATGTGGGTACGTCGGCTTATAACTACAAAGGTTTATATTACAAACGCCTGGCCACTGAGAGTGTAACATGGGAAGTGGCTACCAAGCATGACATTGGTGTCGATTTCTACTTCTGGGGCGACAAGTTTAGCGGTACGATCGATTACTTCCATGAAAAACGCGACGGAATCTACATGTCGCGTAGCCACTTGCCGCAGAGCATCGGCCTGAATGCGTCGGAAAAGCCTTCTGCCAATATCGGAGTTGTGGTATCTCGAGGCTTTGACGGCAATCTTGCTTTCCATCAGAAGGTCGGCGAAGTAGACTTTACGCTGCGTGGAAACTTTACTTATAGTAAAAATGAGATTAAAGAATACGACGAGGCTTACAGCCATTACGGCTATACGCGGCAGTCGGGATTCCGTGTAGACCAGGCCCGCGGTTTTATTGCCGAAGGACTTTTCAAAGACTACGAGGACATCCGGTACCATGCAAACCAGTCGGGTTTGGCTGGTAATAAGGATATAGCGCCGGGCGATATCAAGTACAAGGATGTAAATGGCGACGGTGTTATCGATGATAACGACATCGTACCGGTTGGTGCCACAACCAAGCCTAATCTTATTTACGGTTTCGGTGCATCGGCTGCTTGGAAAGGTTTCGACTTCAATTTGTTGTTCCAGGGTGTAGGAAAGTCTTCTTTCTTTATTTACGGACATTCTGTTTATCCGTTCCAGGCCGGTGCCTGGGGCAATATCATGACCGAAGTGCTGGGTAACTATTGGTCGCTCGGAACCAATGAAGACGTAAATGCGAAATATCCCCGATTGAGTTATGGCGGGAATAGTAACAACTATCGTGCGTCGACCTATTGGCTTCGCGACGGTTCTTATCTCCGCTTAAAGAATCTGGAAATAGGTTATACGCTGCCGAAGAAATGGGTTAATGCCCTTTATCTGAATAACGTGAGAGTTTATCTGCTGGGAACGAACCTGCTGACTTTCTCAAAATTCAAACTCTGGGATCCTGAATTGGGCAGTTCTACCGGCCAGGAGTATCCTTTGTCAAGAACTTATACGCTGGGTTTAACCGTCAGTTTGTAAAATGATAACTTATCAATAAGACTACAAGTTATGAAAAAAATAAAATATATTGTCATGACACTGCTGACCGTCGGCATGGGGTTAGGTACGGTTTCATGTTCAGATTACCTTCAAGTAGACAAATATTTCAAAGATATCGAGTCGATCAACCATATCTTTAACGACAAGGAAAGCACCATGCAGTGGCTGGCTTTCTGTTACAGTCGTTTGCAGGGAGATAACATCGAGATAGGGCATAGCGATATTTGTCCTACCAATTTTTCGGACGATCAGACCTTCAACGAGGGCGATGCAGGTGCGCGTTATCGTAAGTTCAAACTCGGCGAGTATGGTTACGGCTATTCATACGGAGGTTACTATACCGGTTCTTGGCCGTGGTCTTATGATGCCATTCGCCAGGCTTCGATCTTTCTTCTGAATGCGCATCCCACCGAAGAGCTGAACGAGACCGAAATCAACGATCTTAAAGCGCAGGCAAGATTCTTGCGAGCTTATTTCTATTGGTTGCTCATCAAGAAGTACGGTCCTGTTCCATTGATGCCGACAGAGGGGACAGATTATACCAAAAGCTACGACGAGTTATCGTTTCCGCGCAATACTTTCGACGAATGTGTCGATTTTATATCGTCAGAGCTGGTTTTGGCTGCCAAAGATCTGCCCGAAAAGCGCGACAACTTGAACATTGCTCGCCCCACTAAGGGTGCCGCATTGGCTGTTCGCGCCAAAGTGTTGGTATACGCAGCGAGCCCGCTTTACAATGGCAATACAGAGATGGCCGACTTTGTCGACAACCAGGGTAAGCAGCTTATTTCGCAGACCTACGATGAAACAAAATGGGCCAAAGCTGCCGCAGCGGCCAGAGATGTGATAGACTATGCCGATCAGACCGGCGTTTACCGTGTTTATACCGTACCGTTCAGAGAAAAAGCCATCGACAACTCGTTCCCGGCAACCATCACTCCGCCGACTTGCGAGCCGTATTCGAGCAAAGATTTCCCGAACGGTTGGGCCAATATCGATCCTTTCGAGTCGTATCGTTCCGTATTCAACGGCGAGCTGTATGCTGCAGAGAATCCCGAACTGATCTTCACCCGCGGTAAGAATGGCGATAAAACCGACCTGTCTACCGAAGGCGCCGTAACCGATCTGGTACTCCATCAGATGCCTTCTTCGTGCGGCGGATGGAACATACACGGTATGACCCAGAAGCAGTGCGATGCTTATGATATGGCCGATGGTCGTCCTTTCAGCCGCGAAACCATACTGCCTCTGTACGGTGGTCAGCTTTTTACAACGAATAGCAATAAGGCTTTTCACCCCTACGACCATTTGCCCGACAACGGAATCTGGTTGGGATACGCCAACCGCGAGCCTCGTTTCTATGCGTCGGTGGCCTATAGCGGTTCTATTTGGTACGGATTGAGTTCCCAAGAAGCCAAGTACAGAAACCAGCAGGTGTTCTACTATCGCGGCGAAGACAACGGTCGCGTCAACAGCAACGAACGATGGGTCAACACCGGAATCGGTATCATGAAGTATGTTCATCCCGACGATTGCAATGTAGGTACGGGAAGCAGCATCAAGGCAAAGATAGAGCCTACGATACGTTACGCCGACATACTTTTGCTCTATGCCGAGGCGCTGAACAATCTGACTTCGACACACGAGGTTGCCTCATGGGACGGTAGCCAAACCTATACCGTGAGCCGTGATGTACAACAGATGAAGCGCGGCGTGATGCCCGTAAGAATGCGCGCCGGCGTTCCCGATTATTCGACCGAAACTTATGCCAGCAAAGACCTTTTCTTCAAGGCCATCGTGCACGAGCGTCAGATCGAATTCTTCAACGAGAACCAGCGCTTCTTCGATCTGCGCCGCTGGAAGATAGCCGAAGAGAACGAAGCAGAGCAGGTGTACGGTTGCAACACCTATATGAGCAAGCAATACGCCGAACAGTTCTACGTACCCGTCAGAGTGTCTAACCTGCAGACCTCTTTCTCGCGCAGGCAATACTTCTGGCCCATCACCTACGACGAGTTGAAGCGCAATAAGAACATGACACAGGCTCCGGGATGGGAGAACTACGATTAAACCTTTAAACAGATAGAAAATGAAAAAACTATTTTTATTCGCCATCATAGCCATCACAGGTTTCGCTTTCACCGCTTGCAACGACGAGTGGAAAGACGAATTGTACACACAGATGGTTTCGTTCAAGGCGCCTCGAGGCAGCAATGGCGTATACAATATTTATATAAGATACAAAGCCGACGGAACAGGACAGTACAAGCTGCCCGTCATCGTCAGCGGATCGACCAACAGCAGCAGCGACATCGATGTTAAAATCGGTGTGGATAACGACACGCTGGCCATACTCAACAAGGCCCGGTTTGCATCCGGACGCGAAGACCTGTGGTTCAAGCAGCTGCCGCAGAACTTCTATTCGTTCCCCTCGCCCACATGCCATGTCAAGGCAGGCACGAGTACAGAGAACTATGTGATCGATTTCAATCTCGCACAGCTCGACTTGAACGAGAAATGGGTTCTGCCGCTGACCATCGAGCAAGACCCTTCTTACATCCGCAATATGCGCAAAGGCTGGTACAAGGCACTGCTCAATGTCAATCTGTTCAACGACTATTCGGGGCGCTACTCGGCCACCGGTATGAACATCTACATAGACGGCAGTACCAATAACCCCGCCGTAGAAGACGCGCGCAACGCACGTGTGGTCGACGACCGTTCGATCTTCTTCTATGCCGGAACGGTTTGGGAAGAAGACGAGAACCGCGCAAAATATAAGGTTATCGCCACCTTCGGCGAGGGAACGAAAGATGCAGAAGGCAACCTGACGGGTACCGTAACGCTGCGGGCCGGCGATCCGAGCAATGCCGTCAACATCGAAACCTCGGGTACCTGCACCTATACCTATCGTGTAAGCAAGCACCCCACGAAGCCTTATCTGGAGCGCCGAATACTCACGATGTACTTAGATTATAAGTATTCCGACATCACGTCTGATCCCGCCAATCCAATCCGCTTCCATTGTTCGGGCAACATGACGATGGAACGCCTGTACAACACCTTGGTACCGGACGAAGAACAAGCCATTCTATGGTAATGCTTCTCGTAAGCAAAGAATAAATTGTTATTGATAACTCCCGACTCTTATTCCTTTCGCAGTAGCGGAATAAGCTGTCGGGAGTTTTTTTTATGCCCCGTTGGAGCCGCCTTTCATCGTATGTCTGTTTTTCCTTTATATCCGGTAGTGGCCCAGGTCGCCGGGCATCCGCAGATCGTCGCGGCGCTGCGTGGGCGAGCAGTTGAAGTCGCGTTCGTACATAAAGTAAAGGTTGTTGCGCGTGCCGGCTCCGCTGCGGTCGGCTATCTCGGTGATCGAGAGATCGGTGTAGCGCAGCAGCAGATCGGCCGTGCGCAGAATCCATTGGTTGCGGAAGTCGAAATTGCTCATGCCCGTGAGCAGGAAGACCAGTCCGTCGAGGTCGGTCGTCGTGGCCTGGTAGCGTTTGCAGAACTCGCTGAGGCTCGAGTTGCCCACGCGCAGTGCCTGCAGATAGGCGTCGAAGACGTAGATGCCCGTGGGGTGTATGTTGACGGTCAGCGGCGTGTAGCCCGTCCGCCCCAGCTCGTCGGAGGTCAGTTCGTGGGTGAAGGGCATCATAAACACGTCGTCGAGGGTGAATTGCGATTCTCCTTTGAACGGCTCGCGTGGTTTCTTTTCCCTCTCGCCCCATTTATTTGCTCCATACCAGCGATTTCTTACTTTTGCACGATTGCCTTTTCTGTTTGTCATCTTGTTTTCTTCGATTTTTAGGGTTGATAATGTTAACTTCTTCTTCTTTTCTCCGATTTCTGTAGGCAGAAATGCCTGCTCCTCGTCGTTTTCTCCGATTTCCCTATGCGGAAATGGCTATTCCTTGTCGTTTTCCCCGGTTTCCCTATGCGGAAATGGGTACTGCTTGTCGTTTTCCCCGGTTTCCCGATGCGG